>JBEKBX010000001.1:0-324728 GCA_050015175.1 Acidimicrobiales bacterium
GCTTGGACACCACAAGCCTCGGAAGGGGGCCACCCTCGGTGGTGGATTGTCAGTCCACCGAGAGCTCAGGACTGGAAGATTTCAGTGAGCAGGTCTGGCAGGTTCTCAGTGAGCGTGGTCAGAGGAACAGGAGCTGAAGATGACGGTGATGCTGATGAAGTGGTGATCCCTGAGTCGGCGTGGAGTCAGGGCAGATGTGCGGTAACTCACGCTTTACGTGAGTTACGAACAGAGTTGCCCAACACGGCGTTAACTCACGTTTTACGTGAGTTTCTGGTATACTGGCTCATAGGAGGCCGACATGACCCGCCAGCTCGAACTGATCGATACCCTGCTCTCAGAGGGCCGAGACGAGTTCACCTTCGAGGACGCCAAGGCCCACCTGGGGGTGTCCACGGAGGCGACCGCGAACGCCCTCACGCGACTCAGCAAGAAGGGCCTGGTCGACAAGGTGGTAAGAGGCCACTATGCGATCCGCCCGTTCGGAGCGCTGGGGACGTCGGCGGCGACCGAGGACCTCGGCTTTGCCGTCGGGGCGGCGTTTGAAGGCCGGGATCACCGGATTGCCTACCTGAGCGCCCTAAGCGAGCTCGGAGTGCTCAGCCATCCGGTCCGGACGATCTACGTCGCGTGCACGGAGCGGGTCCGGTTCTCAACTGTCAGCCGCAGACCACTTCGTCTCGCCATAGAGAAGCCGGAGACGATTCACCTGGAAGCCGAAGCGGTCAAGAACTCGTGGCGCTCGTCGCTGGAGCGGGCACTCTTTGAATGTGCTCTCCGTGTGGACCTCGTCGGCGGCGTGGAACGTCTCGCCGAGGCGGTCGCCTCCGGATCGCGAGATGCGGACTCGGCGCGCATCGCACAACTCACCAATGCCTTCGGAACGCGCGGACAAGCAGCAGCACGTCGCCTCGCGTCCTTGGCGACGGCGCTCCAGTTGCCTCTGAGACTGTCAACAGGTGATCCGGTTGGATCCACGCGACCACCGTGTCGCATGGACAGACACACGGCTTCGGGTGGCGTGGAACACGACAATCGATGAGCTGCGAGCGGTCGTTGGGAACTAGCGATGCTGACCCGGTTTGCGATCACGCGTCGGGCGAACGACGACAGCGTCGATGCTTCGGTTGTGG
Source organism: Acidimicrobiales bacterium (assembly GCA_050015175.1). Taxonomy (GTDB): domain Bacteria; phylum Actinomycetota; class Acidimicrobiia; order Acidimicrobiales; family Bog-793; genus Fen-455. Next base: position 1,134 of record JBEKBX010000001.1, read on the forward strand.
AACGGGACTACGTCCTGGCTCAATCGTCGCCCAACTACACCGAGCGAAGCCGACGGACGGTGGGCAACTCGTCTTCAAGGGCGGCACAGCGCTTCGGCTCGTGCACATCCGTGATTACCGCTACTCGGCGGATCTGGACTTCACCGTCATCGGTGGTGGTGGCGGTGCAGCAACCGCTGCCATGGTGGAAGTGTTGAATGCTGCACGAGAACATGCAGGATTCCCTGTTCTCGAACTCATCGACGGCGACAGCCCGATCGCGTACGTCGGGCCGTTGGAAGCTGGCCGCCCGCGTCGCCTCAAACCCTTCAGACCCCACCTCGCGGTGGGCGCCTTGTCCTGCACGACGGTCGTCGGAGACGCCAGGAAAAGCGAGGGCGGACCGTCCGACCTCCGGTAGGGGGCAGATGCTTATCCCGGTCGTTTCCTTCACCCGGCGCTCAGTCCTGTCCCCGTGGGACATCCTCGGTCACGCCTCCTCTCATCCACTCCGCTCCCGCCGTGCCCGGCGAGGAATTACCCCCGCCTTTGGCTACGGATCCCGCCTGGAGACGGTCCGACTGGACTTTCACCAGCTAAGAACATGCGCCGCCCGGCGCACACTACGGGGTCGTCCCATTTCCTGCGGTCGTCCATCTCAGGATTGTGGCCTTAGCCTTCCCTGAGCGGCCCGCCCGGTGATCAGCCGGTCGAGCGACCGCGGGACCTCCCGGTTCTCGCGCACGGAGGTTCCGTGCATGCCGTGGTTCTTCGACCGCGCGGGGCCCTGCGGCGTCTTGCGAATAGCGTCGCCACCGGTGTTGCCTTCAGTGTTCAAAACCACCTGGGCGCCCCGAATGCCAGATTTCGCGGCTCAATAGCCCGGCCTGCACGTGCCCCTGTCAACGCTTCGCCTGCGCCCTCGCGGACGCCGACGCATGACTCGGGGTCAGCGTGGGTCGCTACTCCTTCGGTGTAGGGCTCTTGCATCCCCTCCTCCGTGCCGGTTTATCCCGGCGCTCTCAGAATTTTGTCCTGAGATACAACATATTTGTGTTATCTCAGAAATAATGTATTTTATCGGTATGCCAAGTGACGAGGAGATCACGTACGCCGACCATGTCGGCCGGTTCTACGCCCGCCGCTACGGGATGGCCCCGATGGTGGGCCGCCTGCTGGGATACCTGGCGGTCTGCGATCCACGGGAGCAGAGCATCACCGAGCTGGCTGACGCACTGTTGGCAAGCCGGAGCGCCATCGCCGCCGCGGTCAACACGCTGGAGAATCTCGGGCTCATCCAGCGATCCCGGGCCGCAGGCGAGCGGATGGACCGGGTGCGTATCGACATGTCGTCGCCCCGAGCGACGGGCGCCGACATCTCCGAGTACAGGGAGCAGGGCGAGCTGGCCCGAGAGGGTCTTCGCCTCCTTGAGGACGCCCCGCCTGAACGGCGAGCGATCTTGTTGGAGTGGGCCGCGTTCGCCGATTTCCTGGTGGAGCGGCTTCCCGCTCTGGAGCAGGAGTGGAAGGACCGGCGGGAGAAGCTGCGAGCCGCCGGCGATCTTCCTGAGGCCCCGGTTCCCCATCGAGAGGGCCGAGCGGGATGACAGGCCAGATCAGCGCGCCGGGGATCGTTGCCAGGGACGTGTGCAAGTCGTTCAGTGCGCACGTGGTGCTCGACAAGGTGAGCCTGGCCGTGGAGGAGGGGACGATCCTGGCGCTTCTCGGCCCCAACGGAGCCGGCAAAACCACGATGGTCCGCATCCTGTCCACCCTGATCCCGGCCGACTCCGGGTCGATGCGCATCGCCGGTCACGACGTGGTTGCCGATCCTGAAGGAGTTCGGGCGGTCATCGGGGTCACCGGTCAGTTCTCCGCGGTGGACAACCTGCTCACCGGTGCCGAGAACCTGCAACTGATGGCCGACCTTCGTCATCTCGGCCGCGAAGCTGGGCGACGACGAGTGGCCGAATTGTTGGAGCAGTTCGACCTGACCGACGCCGCCCACAAGCTGCTTTCGAGCTACTCCGGCGGGATGCGACGACGCCTCGACCTCGCGATGACCCTCGTGGATCAGCCGCGGGTGATCTTCCTCGACGAGCCCACCACGGGCTTGGACCCGCGCAGCCGACGCACCATGTGGGAGATCATTCGTGAGCTCGTTGCGGCGGGGGTCACGATCCTGCTCACCACTCAGTACCTCGACGAGGCCGACCACCTCGCCCACCAGATCGCGGTGCTCGACCAGGGCCGGATCGTCGCTGAAGGAACGCCCGCCGAGTTGAAAAGCCGCATCCCTGGCGGCCACATCCGGCTCCATTTCGCTGACCTGCACGAGTTCCACTCGGCAGCAGGGCTGCTCCCGGCGGCCAGTCCCGAACAGGACCAGCTCGTTCTGCAGGTCTCGACCGACGACTCCGTGGACTCGCTCCGCGAACTCCTCGACGAGTTGCACCGCGCAAGTATCGAGGTCGAACGGCTGTCGATCCACACTCCCGACCTCGACGACGTGTTCTTCGCCGTTACTGGCAGCCACGTCAGCGCCCAGCCCGACCGGGACCCCACACCACAAGGAGCGGAACGATGACCACGCTCGCGTACGGGCTCAGCGACTCACGGGTGATGCTGCGCCGCAACCTCAAGCACCAGCTCCGCTACCCGTCCATGACCATGATGCTCATCGGCCTACCCATCGTGCTCTTGCTGCTGTTCGTCTACGTCTTCGGAGGACAGCTCGGCGCTGGCCTCGGCGCGCACCTGGGACGCCACGCCTACCTGGACTACGTGGTCCCCGGGGTTCTGCTGATCACCGTGACCTCGGTCGTCCAAGGCACCTCGATCATGGTCGCCATGGACATGACCGGCGGCATCATCGACCGGTTCCGCACGATGGCCATCGCCCGCGCCTCGGTGCTCATCGGCCACGTCCTCGGGAGCCTGATCCAGACCCTCGCCGCCATGGCCATCCTCATCGGGGTCGCCTTCGCCCTCGGGTTCCATTCCGGCGCCGGGCCGCTGGACTGGCTCGCCGCGATAGGGATACTGGCCCTGTTCGCCTTCGCGCTCATCTGGCTCGCGGTCGCGCTCGGGTTGGCCGCCAAGAGCGTCGAGACCGCCAGCAACACCCCAATGATCCTGTTCCTGCTGCTCTTCCTCAGCAGCGGCTTCGTGTCCACCTCCACTATGCCAACGGGCCTGCGCCAGTTCGCCGAGTACCAGCCCTTCACTCCTGTCGCCGACACAGTCCGCGGACTACTCACCAAGACCGCCATTGGCGATCACGCCATCGCCGCTATCACGTGGAGCTTCGGCATCGCCGTTCTTGCCTACCTCTGGGCCGTCCGCCTCTACAACACACGCCGAGCGGCCGAGCCAAACTGAGGGGAGACAGCGCCTGGGTCTGCGTGAGGCGGAAGGCTCCCCCGTTCCATCACCGGAACCGTGAGAGGGTCTGGCCGAAGACCCGCCCCGCGCCTCGCTGCGACCGGGTCCTTCCGCTCACAGGGCTGTGATGTGGGTCTGTGAGTGTTGCTGTGAGTGTTGCTGTGAGCTGCCGGAGCGCCCAGACGCTTCTAGTGCGTGATGGTCGAACCGAGAACCGTTCCGCGATCTCGTCTGTGAGCACTGCTGTGAGCACCGCTGTGAGAAGTGGTGTGACCCGATGAGTTCACAGTTGCGCAATGACTCGGTCACTCTCCGCCGAAAGCGATCGTCCGAAATCGGTGCCATCATCACTGCGCCGGTATGCCGAAGCCCCGCGACGGAGGGAACTCTCGGTCGGAGTCGCGCCGACCGACAAGCCGCTCGTCTTTGAGGTCGAGGCGGCTATCACGTCAACGCAGATGCCGCTGCGATACTCGCCCGCATCATTCGCGCGCCTCGCCTCGTCACGATCGAACGGTGAACTGAAGTACTCGATAGTCTCGCCGAAGCCGCGGCGATCGGTCGAGACTGGATGACATGACGGAACTGTTCGCCGCGTACGTACGAACCAGCACCGAGGACAGCCAGTCGCCAGAAGATTCAAAGGCAAGCGCTGGCAGCTCGCTCTCGCGCAACAGTTGATCACCCCCCACGACGGTTCGATCGTCGCGGTGTATCACGACATCGACGTCAGCAGATCGCTCCCGTGGTCACGGCGACCGGAAGCCACACGCCTCCTCGCCGATGCAGCCGATCCGCTTCGCGGACGGCGACGTCTCGTCATCGGGGAACCACAGCGGGCCTTTTCCGGTCCCCAGTTCCAGCTCGTCTTCCCAGTGCTCAGCCACTACGACATCGAGCTTTGGGTACCCCGGATCGGCGGACCGGTCGATCCCGACAGCGAGGCACACGACCTCGTCATGAGTCTCTTCGGCGATTGTCCAAGGCCGAGCGACGCCGCATTCAGCACCGAACGAGGGCTGCGATGCTCGCGCTCGCAGCGGGCGGGCGCTGGCTCGGTGGACGACCGAACTACGGCTACCGGGTCGTCAACACGGGTCTTCCGCACCCGAACCGCAGCAACGCGGCTGCCGGCGCCCAATTGAGGAGCCTTGAACTCGATCCGGAGACCGCGCCCGTCGTGCGGCGCATCTTCGAGCTCTTCGATGCCGGCGTCGGCTGTCGCTCGATCGCGGCCCGACTCGAAGCTGAGGGCCTCCCGAGCCCGGGAGAGGTCGGGCCAACCCGACATCCTCGCTCGGCCGGGGTCTGGGGCGGATCGGTGGTCCACGCCATCCTGCTTAACCCGCGCTATCTCGGTCATCAAGTTGCCGGGTGCCAGCGTCGCTTCGACGAGCTCCTGAACGCCGACGATCCGGCGCTCGGCACCATCTCACGCCAGCGTTGGCAGGGTCGTGACGCGTGGTCTTGGTCCGAAGAGCCCTCCTGGCCGGCGATCATCCCCGCCGATCTTTTCGAGCGCGTCAACCGTCGGATCACCAATGCACCGAGGAACCACGTCCGCGGTCCGCGCACCGAGCCTGGGAAGTACGTCTTCTCCGGGGCGATCCAGTGTGGACACTGCGGCAATGCGATGTTCGGAGTAACGATGAAGGGCAAGCCCTACTACAGGTGCACCGCGACCGGAGCGGACTATGCCGTCCCATCGGTACCGGGGCATCCGCCAACTTATGCCGTCCGCGAAGAGCGCATCCTGGCCGCAGTCGACGCATGGCTTGATGAACTGACCGACCCTGATCGGCTCGACTCGACAGTCGCAACCATCGTCGATGCAGACGAACAAGCCGAGATCGAGCCGGCGGAGGTCACGCGGGCGCGTCACCAACGGCAACGCCTCCAGACGGAGCTCGATCGGTTGCTCGCCGCCATTCGCGCCGGCATGGACCCCATGCTCGCCGCCGGCGTGACACGGAAGGTTCAAGCCGAGCTCCGCAGCGCCGAATGCGTAGTCGAGGAGTGGGAGCGTTCGCAGGGTCGGACACTGCCGCTCGACGAGGCACACGTGAGAGCCGCTCTGGCGGAGACCAGGGACTCGTGCGCCTGCTCGCCGAAGCTGATCGTCCCGATCGCACCGACCCCTACCAGGCCCTGGGCATACGGCTTCGCTACGAAAGAGAAGGGTCGACAGGGCGGGAACGAATCCACGCCCAGTCGACCATACGAAGTGGCGGGCGAAGGATTTGAACCTTCGACCTTCGGGTTATGAGATCGATCTCGACCGTCTACCTGGTCTTATGCAGTGATTTCGTGTAGTCCTGATTTGGCCTTTGAACTGGGAGGATAGTTACCCAGTCGAATCTGACAGGCAGGATGCCCGAAGCGATCGACAAGAGAATTTTGGGTTTCTCTTGGGTTGGCCATGTTCGCGTCCAACGGGATCTACCCATAAAGCATCACTGCCTACGTCTCCCGAAGGGCGACGATCTCGGCGTCGTCGGTCACGATGAAAGTCGCTCCAGCTCCTCGAGCACCGCCCTCGTCCACGCCGTGGCGACTGCGCGGACCTGCGGCGCTGGGATCGCGGCCTCAAGTGCATCCGCCGCCATGTTGGTACCGGGCGATCGCTGTGCGATAAAGAGCTCGCCAAGGTAGCCAGCGGCCTCTCTAGTCGCGGCGCCAGCTTGCGGGTGTGACTCGAGCGACGAAAGCGTCCTCGCCACCTGTCGGGCCGGAAACGTCTGCATCAGGCGGTAGATGTCCGACGCATCTTTGTTGCGCAGTCGGTCGGGACGCTCGGCGGGTTGCAGCCGGTCATGGAGCTTGTGGAGCTTGGCGACGAGTAGTGCCGCGGGACCCGCGACCTCGACCTCGAAGCTACGGCCGTCGTTGGGATCCAGCGCTCTGATGGGCATCGGCGCGTGGTCGACCACCGCGGCTTCGAGCCCGTGGGCCCAGCGGAGCGCCATCTTGTCGTGCGCGCCGACACGCACACTCCGTCGGCCCTTCGAAGTGGCGAACGCCTCGGGGACAATCAGATCCACTGGGACCAACACCTCCTCGGTGCCCGCGCGTCGTCTGGTCACCCATACCCCTGGCTCAACCGCGTTGCCCCGAATCGAGGGCACGAAGCCGACTGCTCGCATCACCTGCTCGATGAGAGGTACGTCGTTGAGGAGCGCGGGGTCAACGACGAGGTCGCCGTCGAATGTGTACGCGGCCACAGTGAGCTCACTGGCACCGGTGTGGAGGTAGACGGCCTGAGCACCAACGAGGATGATCGCGGGTTGGTGTTCTCGGAGGGCCTCGAGCGCGTCGAGGAGGACCGCGCGAGCTATGACCGTGCGGGCGTCGGTCGTTCCGGCCGGCGCGCTGGCGCCGGCATCTGGTCGATCGTCGTTCTCCAACTCGCCTCGTTCTTCGCCATCCATTCGAGCAGAGCCTCTCCCTCGGCGGGCATACGGCCGTTGCCTGAAAGACAGTCGAGCGCGACCTGACTGAGGCCGGCCCACCGAATCCCATCGTCCCACTCGGTACGGTCGAACGGACCGTAGTTGGTCGGCCGAACGAGGGCGACGTTTGTGCCCCGATCGGCCTCAAGCAGATCGAGATCGACTGCCAGCGCAGCTGGATTCATCGTGTACACGACGAGAAGCACCGGTGCTGCAACCGGAGCGAAACGCACGGCAGCGAAGGAGCCGGTGACCGCCCAGGGTTCGTCGGGTGCACGCTGAGCGAGCGTATCGAGCGTAGCTTGCGGACCGCGGGGCGAGATATACCCGCTCGTCGTTCGCCGACCGAGGAGATCGAGGTACTGCGCTCGCGCACGCAAGAGCGCCGGCCAGTCGACGTCGGTGACCTTCCCTCGTGGCTCGCGCTCGATAAGTGCCTGCTCGCTCAAAGACTCGAGGATGCGAGAGGTGTAGCCGCGGTCGATGCCGGCAGCCGCCGCGATCTCCTTGAGCACGTACGGGGGGTACGCGTCGACGAGCACACGCACGACACGCCCGGTCATCGCCCCCCGAAGGCCGGGGGCAGCCGTCGGCGTGCTGTTGGGGTTGCGGGCCGTGCGCTCGATCTCGACGTAGAGGTTCTGCAAGTCGAGACGAATATTGCCGGCAAGGTCGATGTAGCCGATTTTCTCGGCGTCTAGCACCTCTCGCGTTCGAGGACTGAGGTAGGGCGCGACAACGGCGATCGGCATGTTCCCTGTCATCGCTCGCAAGCGAGGACCGAGCGGCCCACCCAACAGACGGCGCGCATCTTGGGGAGTGAACGAGCGACGGGCTTCGACGAGCGCGCTGTATCCGCCCGTGCCCGCGTGGTTGACGAGTATCTGCTTACCGGGCTCCCCATTCGTTTGAGCCGGACCATCTGCGACGGTGACTGTCCAACGATCGGGAAGGTGACTGCGCAGTTCTTCCGCGGCGCGCTCAACGAGCTGTTCGTCGCTCAGTTGCAAATCGTTCGGCCCAGTTCCCATGACTTGCTAATTTAGGCGACTTGCGGACTAACCGCAACTAGGCACTTTTAGCAACTCGCGCTGCTAGAGCACCAATGCAGGCAAACCGATATTGATCACATTACAAGTCACAACTGGCCCGAGTTGACGACAAGGACGCGAATCATGACCACGACCGCCTAGATCCCCCTAGAAGAGTTGGCGAGAGCCTGGAAAATGCCCGGGCAGTTTCCCGACCTCGGTGACGCTGAAGGCGACCCGTTCCTCGTCCGTTCTGATTTCGGTGTCCGCTACCGGTCTAGGTGTCCGCAGGGTGTCCGTGGGGAGAGGCCCCAGTTGGGCCCGGCGGTAGTGATCTCTGTTGCGGTGCCGGTGTGCACGAAGGCGAGCACGCGCCAGATACGTCCACAGATATGTCCACACGATGAGGTTTCTCTTGCCTTCATCTAGCTATATCCGCAGGTCAAATGGTATGTAGCCTTTCTGTGGACATATCGGAGTCCGAAGGATTCCCAGCGGCGTCGGCCTTGACCTCCCGATAGAGGTAGTCGTCTTCCCACACCTCTTGGGCGAGGCGTTCTTCGTAACCCGTGTAACGGTGCCGAATGAGGGCCCGGGCCGCGAGCGCCGCCCGTTCGTTGATCTCGAGGGTCCGGGTGCGCTCGATCCGGCCACTGCCGACCTCGGCCGCCCGATCGGCTGCTTCGGTCGCGATGCTCTTGGCTAGCTCGGCGTGCTCAGGGGCGAAATCGAGGTAGGACACGATGGCGTCGCTCAGCTCCTCGCGGTACAGATCCTCCCTGCGAGCTCGGTACACCGCTCCTTGGGAGCGGCGGCTCGCACGCGCCGCTTCACTGCCAACCGCCTCGGCCTGGGCGGCTTCGATGGCCGCCTTTGGCGCCAAGAGGCCTAGCAGCCGGCGATGCGGCTGGTTACGGCTCCGGGGGCGCCACAGCTTCCAGTAGGTGCCCGCCGCCTTGACCCGCCGGGTGACAAAGGCATCGCCGCTCAGCAGGAACTCCCACCCATCAGGTTGATCGAGCTCCCCGTTCTCAGGATTCCATAGGCCCCCACGCGTGTCGTACACATCGAGGCTCAGTGCGCTCAGGTCCTCCGGTCCCACTGCGCCAGTCTCCTACCGGTTCGAGCGGCGAGCACGCTGTGCCATGTGCTGAGGCATCCGCCCGTATCCGTCTGATCGGGGCGGAACGCGGCGACACGAAGATCGAAGTTATGTGCTCACGTTCGGGCGCCGGGATCCGGCGAGTCTGTCCAGTCTGTCCGTACACATCGGCGACTATGATCGCGGCGCCAACGGCCGGTGGGACCCCCGCGACGGGGGTTGTCCCCCCTCGGAGATGCCGGCTAGCGCCATTCTCAGGATCAGCCCGCTCCCGTAACGTGTTCAACATGATGCGGGCCGATGTCGAGGAATCCGGGTTGCGTTTACACCTGCGAACTCGCGGACGGGAGCGGGAGTTCGTCGTCCCGCAGGCCCGCCTCGACCAGCTGCAGCGGATAGCGACCACCGTGGCAAGGACGCCGTTCACGCGGCGAACCTGGCGCGAACTCCTCTTCTTCGTCCTCGCGGCGCTGCTCCAGGTGGTCGGTGGGGCGTTCATCGTGCTGACAATGGCGGCCGGGACGGCGCTCGTTGTCACGTTCGTCGGCCTCGTCGTGTTCGCGGCGTCGCTGCGCGGTGCCCGGGGCATAGGGGGGTGGCACCGGGGGCTCGCCCGCAGCCTGCTCGACACCGACATCGAGGAACCCGAGCCGTTCGTGGCCCGCCCGGGATTCTTCGGCTGGCTCCAGTCCGCGCTCCGTGACCGCACGAGCTGGCGGGCCGTCGTCTACACGTTGGCCAAGGCCCCGCTTGTCGCTTTCGGTGTCTGGTTCGCCCTCAGCACTTGGCTGGCGGCGTTCACGTGCCTGACGTACCCGATCTGGAGCGCGCACCGCACCAGCAGCCCGGGGGAGTTCGGCTTTGTCCCCACTCTTTTCCCGCCGGGCTACTTCTCCGTCGGGACCAACGGCTTTTGGCACGGTCTCTTCATCTTCATAACCGGGGCGCTGCTGGTTTTCGTCGCCCCCTGGACAATGCGGCTTGTCGTCTTCGTCGACCGCCACCTCATGCGGGCGCTCCTGTCGCCCGACGCCGTCACGACGAGGATGCGTACGCTGGAGCAGGCGCGGACGCGCACGGTGGACGCCTCTGCCGCCACCCTCCGCCGCATTGAGCGAGACCTCCACGACGGGACGCAGGCACAACTCGTTGCCGTCGCGATGCGCCTCGGCCAGGCAAAGGAGAAGCTCGCCGCCGGCGGAGACATCGATCTCGACCAGGTGCGCCGCCTGGTGGACGACGCGCACCGCGGCGCTAAGGAGGCGATCGTGGAGCTGCGAGACCTCGCCCGGGGCATCCATCCGCCCGTGCTCGACGTCGGCCTCGAGGGTGCGCTGTCGACGCTGGCCGCGCGCAGCGCGGTACCCACGGATGTCACTGTCACGCTACAGGACCGCCCGACGCCGGCGATCGAGGCGATCGCGTACTTCTGCGTCGCCGAGCTGCTTGCCAACGTCACCCAGCACTCACAGGCCTCGAGGGCGAGCGTGAGCTGCGTCCAGCATGGGGCGTGGCTGCGCGTCGTGGTGCGGGACGACGGGCGAGGAGGCGCCCATTCCGTCCTCGTCGGGTCCTCGTCGAGCGGTCTCGCCGGCCTTGGCGAACGCGTGCAAGCGGTGGACGGCCACCTCGACGTCGCTAGCCCGCCTGGTGGTCCCACTGTCGTCACCGTCGACCTCCCACTGCACGCATGAGCGACACCATCCGCGTCGCCATTGCCGAGGACTCGGCAGTCTTGCGGGACGGGCTCGTGCAGCTGCTGGCCGATCGCGGGTTCGTGATCACCGACGCAGTCGGCGCTGCGAACGATCTCGAGGAGGCCGTCGAAAGGGACTGCCCCGACGTGGTAGTGGTCGACATTCGGATGCCGCCGACGTTCACCGACGAGGGGCTGCGGGCCGCGATCGGGCTGCGCGAGCGATACCCGAAGCTCGGGATCTTGCTGTTCTCGCAGTACGTCGAGACCCGTTACGCGGCCCAACTCTTGGCGCGCGACGCGGCAGGCATCGGCTACCTGCTGAAGGACCGCGTCGCTGACACCAGTGACTTCGTGGAGGCGCTGGTGCGGGTCGCCTCTGGCGGCACGGCGCTCGACCCCGAGGTGGTCACGCAGATGGTGGGCGCCTCGCGCATGCGGGAGTCGCTAGCGCGGCTCAGCGAGCGAGAGCGGCAGGTGCTCTCGCTCATGGCGGAGGGCCGCTCGAATGCAGGGATCGCGAGTGCGCTCGTGATCTCGGAGGGAGCGGTCGAAAAGCACGTGGCCAACATCTTCACCAAACTCGACCTGCCGGTGTCGCAGGCGCACCACCGACGCGTGCTAGCGGTGCTGCGGTTCCTCGAGTCGTAGAACGTCGGTCAGGTCACACGTCCGGGCGTCGAGAGTGCCCGCAAATAATCGGCAGGGAGTATGCGTCAGTCGCTGTCTCTCGGCCCTGTACTGCTAATCCCTTGCTAATCCACGGGTTCAGACGGCATGGACAGGGCGGCACTTCCTGGATGGTGCGAGATACAGAGCCCGAACTCAGTGCTAACGGAGCTAACCCCGCCCAACAGCCTGGACGGCCGAGACGTGACTACGGATCAGAACGGAGCCACAGGTCGCCGGTTCCTCTCGGCGTCATGAGCGGCGACGTTTCAGGCCACCTCAGTCTCGGGGCAACAACCGGCTAGCTACGTAAGGATCCCTCTGTTTCCTTGCGTAACGTCAAACCTTACGCAAGGATGGGATCTTACGAAAGGATCTGCAGTTTCTTTTCGTAGTTGCCGTCCGAGCGAAAGGATCATGGTGCCAGAGCTTGTCGATTGTCTGTGGGAGGGGGGTGGCTTCGGCGCTCGGAAGGACCGTAAACCCTTCCGGTTCAAGGCATACGTACCCGATCCGATTGCCGAGTGGGACAACCCGCTTGCCGCTCGCGCTGCTGACGCCGTAGCGCGCGCCACAGGGTTCGTAGCGCAACTCCAGGCAGCCGGCATCGGTCAAGATCTCGAGGCAATCGCCGGACCGCTGCTTCGTGCCGAAGCCCTCGGCTCGTCGTTCATCGAAGGACTCCGCGCCTCCAACAAGCGCGTGGCACTCGCCGCCTACGAACCCCTCGTCGCCGACGGCACGGCTCGAGTCGTCGCGAACAACGTCACAGCGATGGAACGAGCAATCAGACACGGGATCGAAGGAGCTGACTTCGATGTGGACGACCTGCTCGATATTCACCGGGTCTTGCTGGAGGGCACGAGCGAGACCCGTTTCGCCGGCGTTATCCGAACCGATCAGAACTGGATCGGCGGAAGGGGCACAAGTCCCGCTGACGCAGCGTTCGTGCCACCACCGCCGGACCGGGTGCCAGACCTGCTCGATGATCTCTTGCGGTTCGTGAACCGAGACGACTTACCAGCGGTTGCGCAGGCCGCCATAGGCCACGCCCAGTTCGAGACCATCCACCCCTTCGCGGACGGCAACGGCCGTACTGGCCGCTGTCTCGTCCACGTCATCCTCCGTCGCCGCGCCCTGACTCCGCTGTTCGTTCCGCCCGTCAGCGTGGTCCTGGCAGCCTCGCCGCGCTCTTACGTTGCCGGCTTGACCGACTTTAGAGAGGGCCGCGTCGATGACTGGATCGGGGCGTTCGCCGATGCGGTGTCAGCCTCGGCCGGCGCGGCACGATCGCTCTGGGAACACCTCGACGCCCTGCTCGCCGAACTGGTTCAGCGGGCAGACAATCCCCGAGCCGACTCTGTCGCCCGCAGGATCATCGCAGGACTGCCGGCCCAGCCGATCGTGAGCGCCGAGATCGCAGCTGACCGTTACCACGTCACGCCCACAGCGGCGCGGGCGGCGCTCAACCGGTTGCAAGAGCATGCCGTGCTCGTCCCTACCCGGGTCGGACGCCGGCGGGGCCGCGAGTGGATAAGCGACGAGCTATTCCAACTCCTCGACGCCTTCGAGTACGACATCGCGCGGACAGAAGACGGACGTCCCCGTCGGATGCCGTCACCGACTCGTCCACCCCGAAACACGGCGGTGCCCAAGCCCGGTTAGGCGGGAGAGATGGATGGGTTCCACCATGGCCAGCGAACAGACCGTTGCCAGTGAGACCAAGAAGTTCCTGCCACGAGTCGGCTCGAAGAGCGGCGACGTCTCAGGCCACCTCAGTTTCGGGGTGTCGCCCGTTGTAGCCAAGAACCATATGGCTCCTACCTCACGGTGAAGTCGTTCCCAAGGTGGGCGGCCGGCGAAAGAGCCGAGCCGGGGCCACGACCGGTGAGGTCTTCCTCAAACTGTCGGTGTTGCCGCGCAACACCTGTCCCATGATCGCGGCTGCAGCCCGGTCCCGCTCCTCGATGAGATGGCTGTAGACGCGCAAGGTCAACGACGGATCGGAATGGCCGAGCCGTCCTGCCACGGTTCTGGCATCGACCCCCGCCCCAATGAGCTGGGTGGCCGTGAAGTGCCTCAGGTCATGGAGCCTTACCGTCGGCGCGCCAACCGAGTCACGCACTCTGATGAAGAAGGAAGTCACGTTGTCCGGCCGGAATGGCGTCGCCGCCTCGAGGAACGGGGAGAACACGAAAGCATCCGGTCTCACCTCGACGTCAGCCTGTTCTGCCCATGCCGTGACACGCTCCCGGTGTGCAATGAGGACCGCCACGCCGACCTCGTCGAGCGCGACATGACGGGATCGATCAGTCTTCGTGCCTTTCTCGGCGAGGCCCCCCGGCACAACGACGAGCGAGCGCTCCACGTCAATCGTCCCGTTAGACAGATCGACATCGGACCACCGGAGGGCACAGAGCTCGCCGCGGCGCATACCGGTGAGCGCTGCCAGCATCAGCAGCGGCGAGAGCCGAGGATCTCGCTCCTCGGCGGCCTCGATGACTTGTCGCACAACCCCAACAGAAGGCGCGTGAATCCGACGTTGCGAGACCCGGGGCGGCTTGGCCATCTCAGCGACGTTGGTGCTGACCCAGCCCCAGCGGAGCGCCTGGTGCAGAGCAGCCGAGATAGCGGCATGGTGATTCCGAATAGTCTTTGGCGAGCTGCCGGCGTCCTTCATCGACCCGTAGAGGTCATCGAGGTGTTTCGCGCTCAGTCGGCTGATCGGCACCTTGCCGAGCCGAGGTCGGATCGTCTTCTTGACCTCGGCCCGATACGACCGAAGGGTCGTCGGCGATAGGTCAAGGCGCTCGCACTCCTCCAGCCACTGGTCGAGGAGCTGGCCAAAAGTCGCCCCGACACCGTCGGTCCGTGGGGCCTGCTTCTCGATCAATTCACGAAGGGCGGTGTCAGAGTCTCGCGCACTGCCGTGGAACCTCTTGGAGACCTGACCGTACTTGCCGGTCACTGCGTCTTTCCCGGTCGGGACACGCAGCTCCCAGACGCCCTTCTTGATTTCACGCTTCGATCCGCGCATGCGCGCAGCATAACCAAGATTCTGGGTTGGCCTCTGGGTTAGGCCCCGGGACAACGAAAGAGCCGGTGCCCTCACACCGGCTCTGACCTGCACTTTCTTTGGTGGCGGGGGAAGGATTTGAACCTTCGACCTTCGGGTTATGAGCCCGACGAGCTACCTGACTGCTCCACCCCGCGGCGGTAACACGAGACTTTATCAGCCCCGCCGGTCCGGCCGCCTCGCAGCGTCGGCCGCGTCTCAGGTCCCAGGCGCCCCAGCCCCTGCCAACACCAAGTCGCCTGCCGCGACGCCACGGCGCGGCGTGATGATGTCGTCGATCAAGCCGTAGTCGAGCGCTTCTCTCGCCGTCATGAAGTAGTCCCGGTCGATGTCGTGCTCGACCTCCTCGACGCTGCGACCACTGTGGAAGGCGATGATCTCGGCCATCCGCCTGGTCGTCGCCATCACTTCGCGCAGTTGTATTTCCATGTCCCGGGGAGCTCCCCGTGCACCGGCAGTTCCCTGGTGAATCATGATCTTGGCGTTTGGGAGCGCCAGGCGCTTGCCTGCCGCGCCACCCGCGAGGATCATCGCCGCGGCTGACATGCCCATCCCCACACAGATCGTGGACACCTCAGGGCGGACGTGTTGCATGACGTCGTAGATCGCCATGCCGGCGTAGCCGAGACCGCCTGGGGAATTGATGTAGAGCGAGATGTCCTTCTCGGGATCATCCGCCTCGAGATAGAGGATCTGAGCAACGATCAGGTTCGCGATCTGGTCGTCTACCTCCTGGCCCAGAAAAACGATCCTCTCCCGTAACAACAGCGAGTACAGGTCATAGGCGCGGTCACCGCGACTCGTCTGGTCTAGGACCGTCGGGATCATCGACTGCCTCAAGGACTCTTCTCCCCACACGTCACTACCCCCTGGCTCCAAACTGTTATATCATTTTCAAGATATCACCTACGCGATAAGGAGTCGGCACAGAACGTGATTGACCGGCAGCACCAGCCTGTATTCCCCGGGTTTGGGGACATGGCTCGTCGAAGGCGTGAGCTTGTCGAGGCCTTGGCAGCGCGGCGCCGTGCCATCGGCCTCAGCCAGACCGAGGTCGCAGCGCTCATGCACACGTCCCAATCCGCCGTGGCCCGTCTCGAGACGGGGCACGCGGACGTGAGGATCTCGACACTCGAGCGCTACGCTGCCGCACTCGAGCAGCGGCTCGACTGGCACCTCGCGCTCGAACCCGAGCAGGAGGCCGAATGACCATGGAGCCGAGCGCCTCTTGGTTGGAAGAGCGCCTGTTCGACCGGCGGATCGTGCTCTGTCGCGGCATTCTCGATGAAACGCTCGCGGGTCGCGTCGCTGTCCAGCTCATGACGCTCGACGCTCTCGGTGACGGCGCTGTCGAGCTCCAGCTTGACTGCCAGCGTGCTTCGCTTGAGACGGCGTGGACCCTCATCGACGTGATCGACCTGCTCGGCGTGCCCGTGAACATCGTGTGCGCAGGCCGCGTCGAAAGCGCGGCGGTTGGCTTGCTGACTGCAGGCACGACACGGACGGCGCTGCCACACACGAGGTTTCGCCTGACCGACCCCGAGCTTGAGATCTCCGGGCGGGCAAGCGAGCTCGGTGCCCTGCTCGACCACCACACGGCGCGTCTCGACCGATTGCACGAGCGGGTCGCCTTGTGCACAGGCCGTCCCGTCGGCGACGTTGCAGCCGACTTCCAAGCCGGACGTTCGCTCGACGCCACAGAGGCGCTCCGTTACCGGCTCGTCGACGAGATCGCCAGGAACAAGCGGGCCGTCCGATCCATCAACAGCACGAGCCGCCACTCGGTCCACGGCAAGAGGCCCGGGGCCAGTGAACCGCTCGGCTTCAGGCCAAGGCCGCGGAACCCTTGAGGACCTTCCCGTCCGAGCCCTAAGCGGGCGAACGCGTTGCCTTGATCGCGTTGACCGCGACCGGCTTGTGGTTCTTCGCCAGGTCAGATTCCGCCTCGGAAACGAGGTCGCCGACCATCT
Organism: Acidimicrobiales bacterium; assembly: GCA_050015175.1. GTDB lineage: Bacteria > Actinomycetota > Acidimicrobiia > Acidimicrobiales > Bog-793 > Fen-455. Next base: position 17,490 of record JBEKBX010000001.1, read on the forward strand.
TCATGTCCGCCGAATACGTCGTCAGGTCCTCACTTCTCAATGCCGCGAGCCCCTGGTTGTAATAGCTCTGCGCACTCTGGATGAGAGCCCGAACCTGAGCCGGAATGTTGGCGGTGCCTGTTCCGATGCTGCTCGTCGCGGCACCGAAGACGTCGGAGAGGGCAGCACCAAGGGTGTTCTCCATCGCGACGTCGTTGCCGTAGACGACGATGTAACGGGTCAGTTGCGGGTAGGGGTTCTGCGACGAGCTCACGTACAGAGGCCTCACGTACACGACCGAATCGTCGATGGGGATGACGAGCGTCGTCCCGAGCGAGACGACCGAGCCCGCTCGGCCGACGAGGGTCACGTACTGGGAGACCTTCGTGTTCGACTGGATCTTCGAGTTGACGACGGCGGGGCCTGCTGTCGCGTTCCGCGTCGGGGTCACATACGCGGTGAGCTGACCGTAGTCCTGGTAGTCACAAGTGGCGGTCATGAGCGCAGCCAGCGTCTGTATCCGGTCGCCCTGTGAGAGAGGGTCCAGCGGCTCGATGACCGTGAAACCGGGCGCGGTGACGCCGGGGAGTTGCAGGAGCTCGTACTCGGGCACGAAGCGCAGCGTGTTCCCCAGTGCGTCGACGGGCAACGCCTGGTCCGGCGACCCGGTACCCGAGGTCGGTGCGAGCTCCCAGGCGTTGTTGGCGATATAGAAGGCGGAAGGGTTGGTCAGGTGGTAGCGGCCGTACATGGTGGCTTGCACCATGAGCAAGGCTGCCGGGTAGCGCAGGTGCGCTCTGAGTATCGCGTCCATGTCGCTCAACGGCTTGAACATGTTCGGGAAGATGGACTCCCAGGTGTTCAGGATCGGGTCGCTGTTGGTCACGGCGTAGAACGTCATGTCACCTGTGTACGCGTTGACGACCACCTTCACCGAGTTACGAATGTAGTTAAAGCTCGTGGCGAGGCCGGTTCCGCTGGGAAGCTCGGACGTGCTGGCCTGCTGGGCATATGGGTAATAGCTCGTGGCCGTGTACGCATCGACGATCCAAACGATCTGGCCGTTGTCGATCACCGGATAGGGGTTGCCGTCGACGAGGAGGAAGGGCGCCACCTTGCCGACACGGACACGGACGTCCTGGAGGAACATCAAGCGGGAACGCTGTGTGACCAGGTTCGAGATGAGCAGGTTGAGGTCGTGGAACCTGAGGGCAAAGGCCACCTTCGTCCAGAACGAGCCGATCGGCACTCCGCCTTTCCCGGCATAATGGCTCGAGACGGTGTTGCCGTTCGTGTCCGAGTAGTCGACCTCGCTCTGGGCGGTGTCCGCGACCACGTAACCCGACTGACCCAGGCCGAAGTAGACCGCCGGCTGGGTGATCTTCGGAGCGCCATGACTTGAGGCAGGCGGCACGCCTGCGACGTCGAATACAGGGTTCCCACCGCTTTGCTGGTTAGCTGGCGAGAGCACGGCACCGTAGCCGTGGGTGTACTGCAGGTGGATGTTGACCCATGACGGGGTCGGAAGGTCTGCGGCATTGACCTGTCGCACGCCGATCACAAAGGGAGTCAGCGTGCCGTCAATGCTGTAACGGTCAAGGGAGAGCCCGGCGATGGTGAAGCCGGTCCCGTTCTGCTGGAGCTTCTGGTAGGTCTGAGACGTGATCGAGGGCTCCCAGAGCGGCAGGTTGTCCAACGTCGCCGCCGCCCCGGCTACGACGCCACCGGTCAGGTTCGAAACGCCCGCGAAGGCGCGCTCATGGATCTTCGAGAGCCCCAGAGCAGTGCGCGTCGCCTGGATGTTCCGGCTTATATAAGGAAGTTCGAGCTTGCTCTGCGCAGGCGTGACCTTGAGGGCCTGCACGGCTGCCGGCACGATCACGCCGGCGGCGAGGGCGACAAGAACCCACAACCCGGCCCCGATGGCGGGAAGTGCCAGGCTCCGCTGATAGACGTTGAACACCATCAGCACGAACACCGCGAGGGCCACTACGGCAAGCAGCTCGATCGCCGGCAGGCGTACGTGCACGTCTGTGTAACCGGCGCCGTTCGTATAGGCGTCCTTCGCGAGCACGAGGTTGAAGCGGTCGACGTAGAAGTACCCCACAGCCCTGATCAGTGCCATGGCGCCGAGGATCACCGACATGTGCGCAGTGACACGCGGGTCGACTCGCGGGGAGGGGCCCTGGAAGCGGAGGCCGCCGTTTAGGTAGTGCGCGATTCCTGTGACGATCAGGATCACGAGCAGTGCCACGAGTGTCCAGTCGACGAGGAAGGACAGGAACGGCAGCTTGAACACGTAGAAGCTGACCGCCTTGTGGAACTGTGGGTCCGTCGCGCTAAAGGACTTGCCGCTGCGGAACAGCAGCCAGTGCTGCCACTGGTCGCTCGTCGAGGCGCCAACGATGAGGGCGAGGATGAATGACACGACCGTGCGCAAGGCGAACGTGTGCCTGCCGACGATCTGTTGGTAGCGGCGGACTATCTCGAGCTCCGGCGACACGAGCAGTGCCCGCGGGGCGATTCGGTCGACCACCCAAAGACTGACCCAGCAGGCGACGAAGAACAGGCCGATGAACACCACGGCGAGCTCGAGCTTGACCTCGGTCAAGAGGCGCCAGACTGCGGTGAAATGGACTGACCGGTACCAGAGGTAATTCGTGTAGAAGTTCGCCAGTCCCTGGATCACGACCAGCGCCACGATCACGAAAACCACGGCCCCGATGACCCAGGCTTGGTACCGCCGACCTGGGCGCATCCGGGTCGATAAGTCCGTCGGAACTCGCATCCGCTGGAGCCTACGACCGAACAGGCACTAGAAGGCAGCGGCAGCCGGGGTGCACGGGTGGATGGGCGTGCCCGGTCGGGAACGCGGCGCCCGGCGGCTGCGGGCCGGCAAGCGAGTTGTCGTCGCAGTCGGGGCACGAGCCCCCGCCGTCGTCGTCCTCGACGGCCCAGCGCAGCAACGGCGCCTCACCGTTGCCTAGCGAGCTCAGCACCGCGAGCTCGCCGGTGGCGAAGGCTCGGGTCGTGAAGTCGCCGGCAAGTCCCTCGACCCGCGTCCCTTTCCACTCCCGGTACGCGACGCCGGCAGCGTCCGCAGAGCCTTCCAGGCTTCCCTCGAGCTCGGAAAGCGACTCCTCGATCCTTTGGCGCAACACCGTCGAGAGGTCGTCTGCGAGCTCGGCGGCGATCAAGGCCCCGGCTTCGAAGGCGACCGCGGCGCTCGGGGCCGGGGCTGTCACGCAGGGTCCGGCCACGGCGTCACCGGCCACGAGGAATGCGGCGCCCGCCTCATAGGCCTTGGCGAGCGGGTCGCTGGCCGCGGCGACAAACCTCTCGCGCTGGACGTTCGGCGGCATCAGCTCGTCCAGCACGGGCTTGCGGGAGCTTTGTCGCAACGCGTTGAGGAGGTCGTTCTGGTCGTCCTGGAGCGCCCGCTTGAGCGCCCGGCCGAGCTTGGCGGTTATCGATCCGAGAAGGTGGTCACGCCGCGCCAACGACTCGACATCCGGCTCGGTGATGGCATCGGCGTCGGACCTGGCCACGACCACCTCGGCGAGCTCTTCTACGGCGGCGGCCACGCTCTCCGCCCTCTCGGCGATCAACGCTGGCGACCCAGCGGACGCCTCGGCGCCCTGGGCGACTTCGATCGTCTCCGAGGAGCCCTGCCCTACCGGCTGTTGTTCTTCGTGAGCCTCAGGCGCTTCAGCGGCAGGCTCGGCGGACTGCTCGGCCTCGGCCACGACAGGGACGGCTGTCGTGGCCTGGGCGGCCGCCTCCTCGGCGGCACGGCTGGCTCGGATACGGGCGAAGAGCTCGTCGACGCTTTGGCGGCTCGCACCCGACCCTTCACCAGCGGGCCGTGCGACGGTCCCTGGCCCGCCTGCGCCGTCGCCTCCGCTCGCCGACGCGACTGCACTCAAGGCCTCCTCGTCCCCGCCGAACTCGTTGCTCGCCTGCGCGGCGGCTGCCAGCTCCGCCTCGAGCTCTACGAGGTCGCCGCGGCCCAGCTCCTGCGCGACGCGTTCGCCTGCCTGCTCGGCGGCTACGCGCGCCTCGTCCTCGGCGGCGGCGAGGCGCCCGCGCAGCTCGTCGACCGATGCCCCGACGGCATCCACGACGCTCAGCAGCGAGTCCTTCCCGGTGCGGAGCTCCTCGAGCTGCACGCGCAGATCACGCCGGCGGGCGACCAGATCGGCGAGCGCGCGGTTTCGCAGTCCGCGCGCCTCTGCCACCATGCGCCGGCACTCTTCCTTTGTCGCGTCGAAGAGCTCGACGGCCTCCGCGTGTGCCACCTCTGTCATGGAGTCGGCCTCCGCCCGGGCCCGGTTCATGTACTCCTCAGCCTCGCGTTCGGCCCTCGCGCGGATCTCGAGCGCCTCGGCCTCCGAGGCCGCCTCTTGCTCGGCGAGGACTTGGCCGGCCTCGGCGATCAGCTCGGCCGCACGCTCCTCGGCCTTCGCCACGACCTTTGCCGCCGCGTCGTGCGCGGTCCACAGAATCTTGGCGGTTTCAATGCCAATTGCCCGCGTGAGCGTCGCCTCGTCCAAGACGGGATCCTCCGCTCGGCGTTCTGCCTCGGCCACGCGCTCGCGCAGGATCGCCTCCCGTTCGAGTGCGCCGCGCAGCTCGGCGGCCACCTTGCCGAGGAAAACCCGGACAGCCTCGCCGTCGACGCCCCGGCGTGCTGTGGGAAAGGACTTGTGTGCGACCTCGTCAGGGCTTAGCGGCGCACCTGAGGAGAGCGAAACGACCTGAGGATCCTCCGACATCGCCAATAGCCTACGACCATGCTTCACCGGGCGGTGGTTCGTGAGATGCGACCCCCGAGCGACTCGAGAATGTGAACCGCCTGATCGATCGTGCTCACGGCGTACACCTTGAGGTGCGGGCCCGCGTGCGCCTTGGCGACCGCGTACTCCTGCGGGGGCACGAGGAACACGCTCGCCCCCGCGCCGCGCACCGCGATCGTCTTCTGCGCTACACCGCCGACATCTCCGACAGTCCCATCGATCGACATCGTCCCGGTCGCGGCGACTTTCAGCCCATCGGTCAGATTGGCCGCGTCGAGCTCCTGCATGAGGCCGAGCGTGAACGCGAGGCCCGCAGACGGGCCCACGATCCCTTCGGAGGAAAGGTCCACCTTTACCGGCAAAGGCCCTATCTTGAAGGCGGTTCCGTCGACCGCGGCGCCACCACTGCCCTGCGGGTAGATGCCCATGCAGGAAACGGGATGCGGCTTGCCGCCTTTGACAGTGACGAATTCCGCGATCTTGAACCTGGTGCCCTTGCCCTCCGGCAGGCAGGTGAGCGTCGCAGAGGCGCCACTTCCCTGGATGCGGAAGACTCCGAGGCGGAACGTCACCGTTCGCGGCTTGCCGGCCGGGTAGGCGCTCACCACGACGTGAACGACCGCGCCGGGGGTGAGCTTCTCGAGCCTGTTCTGGAGATCGAGGTACGTGGACACCTCGGCACCGTCGAGCTTGCTGATGACTTCGCCCACCTCGAGCGACGAGGCCGCTGGCGAGCCGGGGAGGATCCCGTAGATGAGCGCCCCGAGCGCCACGACCGGGACCTTGTAGCCGAGCGCGTCCAGGGCAACGACCGTGGCGGCCTGTTGGGCGGTCGACATGTCGATCTCGCCCTCGGTCGCATACTGCGCCGTGGACTCGCTCCCGAGGATCGAGGAGCTCGGATAGATGGCGGCGTTCGGGTCCAGCCAGAAGAACGGGTAGTAGAGCGCGCGCAAGGGGGTGAGCTCCACATAGACGAGGAGCACCGAGCCGCTGTGAGAGTGCCGATCGGCCGAGGGGACCTTTATGAGGCTGCTCACCGCGGGCGCCGAGCCGGGCGTCAACGCGTAGTACGGCAGCTGGATGAACCACGCGATGACCGCCGCGGTGAAGACGAGGGCGAGGATCGCCGCGAGCGTGTGGCTGGCCCTCCAGGAGAACGGATCCCCGTCGCCACGACGCCCGCGCCCGGCACCTGTCCGGTCTCCGTAGACCTCGATCGCGCTGTCGGGACGCTCGCCCTCTACGCTCGGTCCATCGTGAGCCGAATCCATCGAGCCGTAGCCTGCCATGGCGCCGCAGTGCGCGGGTGCCGCCGGTGAGCGAACCTGGCAAGCGGGCGGGGGTCGAGGCGGCGCGCCGGCGAGGAGATGCCGCTGTGGCCGGACATGTGGGCGACGAGCCGACGGCCCGATCCTTGCTCGGCGATGCGGACCCGGTGGTGCGCGCGACAGCGCTCGGGGCGCTCGTGCGGATGGGCCGCGCGACACCCGAAGACTCCGCTCGAGCGCTGGCGGATCCCGATCCCCGGACCCGTCGTCACGCGTGCGAGCTCGGCGCCGCCTTGCCGGGCGCGGACTTCGCAAGATTGCTGGAGGACCCGGACGCGGCAGTTGTCGAGGCGGCGTGCTTCGCCGTCGGCGAGGTGGGCGACGTGCCGGCCGTCCCGAGCCTCGTGCGGATCGCCACGTCGAACATCGATCCGCTGTGCCGGGAGTCGGCCGTAGCCGCACTCGGGGCCATCGGCGCCCCGGAAGGGCTCCCCGCGGTGCTGGCCGCACTGGAGGACAAGCCGCAGATCCGCCGGCGCGCGGTGATCGCGCTCGCAGCCATCGACGCTCCTGAGTCCGATGCCGCCCTCAGGCGCTGCCTCGAGGACCGGGACTGGCAGGTCCGTCAGGCAGCCGAGGATCTGCTCGGCATCACCACCGGCGACGACTGACCGATTCGGCGGTGTGGCCCATCGTGGCCATGCACAAGACGGCCCCGGCGACGGCGCAACGCTCTGGGTTCTCGACCAGGTGAACTGGGATGCCCGTCGCGGACGCGAGCCGCCTGCCGAAGCCGGTGAGGAGAGCGCCGCCCCCGGCGAGGTAGAGGCCCCGGTTCAACAGGTCGTTCGCCAGATCCGGCGGCGCCGAAGAGATGCATGACACGGCCGCTGCCAGGATCCGGTCCACGCGCGGCGCCATGGCGTCGGCCACTTCCGTCCGCGTGATGACCACCGAGCGCACGATGCCGCTGGAGACGTCCCGACCCCGCACCTCGACCTTGTCGTCCTCCTCGACCCAGGCGCTCCCGATCGCGCGCTTGATCGCCTCGGCAGTCGCCAGGTCGATCGCAAGCTCGAAGTCGCGAGCGCAAAGCCGCTGAATGGCCTCGTCGAAGTCCCCCCCGCCGAGGGGAACCGACGCATGTGTCACGAGGCCGCCGAGGGCGAGCACCCCGATGTCGGTCGTGCCGGCACCGACGTCCACGACCATCGAGGCGACTGGCTCCTCGATCCGCAACCCGGAGCCGAGCGCCACTGCAACCTGCTGCTCTACGAAGCGGACACTGCCTGCACCCGCTTGCTTGAACGCCCGGTCGAGGGCGCGCCGCTGGACGTCTGTCGCCGCACCGGAGGCACAGCACAGCACCGTCGGCTGGCTGGCCGACCACGTCCTCACCAGGCGCAGCAGCTCTCTTGCCACCGCCCAGGTGAGATCGAGATCGGCCAGCTGGCCGTGGCAGACCGGTCGGACGATCGCCACCTCGCCCGAACAGCGACCGCGCAGGCCGACAGCACGCTTGCCAAATGCCACGAGACGGTTCCGCCCGAGGTCCACAGCCGCGATCGTCGGCTCGTCGACGATGACGCCACGGCCGGGGACCGCGACAAGGGTTCGCGCCGTGCCGAAGTCGATTGCGAGATCGGCGCCCACTACTTGCCGACCTCGGGCGGCGGCTCGATGGGCCGGGCCGTCGGGCTCCAGTCGGTCCCGCCCTCCCAGGTCTCCCGTTTCCAGATCGGGGCGGTCGCCTTCAAGGTGTCGATCAGGTACCGGCAGGCCTCGAATGCCTCGGCGCGGTGCTGCGTCGAGACGACCACGATCACCGACGCCGCACCAAGCTCCAGACGGCCGACCCTGTGCCACACCACGGCCCGCCCGATCTCGGGCCAGCGCTCCCGCGCCGCGGTCACGATTGCCTCGAACCTCGGCAGCACTTGGTCCGAATATGCCTCGTAGTCGATTGCCTGCACTCCCGTCCGCCCTTCGGCATGGTCGCGCACCGTTCCGACGAAACAGGCCACCGCGCCGCACGACGGCCTCTGGACCCATGCGAGGGCGCGCTCGGCCGGAAGTGGCTCGCTGGTCAGCTCGAGCCAGTTGTCACCCTTCGCCGACACGAGCACGTGGGTCATGGTATGCGACCCGTCCGGCTCGGGCGGCCCCCCATGAGGTGCCCGACGCCCCATGGGGACCCACCCTCACTATCCTCGTTGACCGTGGTCGAACCCGGAGACGACTTCGACGACATACCGGATGAAGGCCCGTCCGGCCCTCTTCTGCCACCTGACGACCGCCTCTGGCGACACCCCTCCGAGCTTGGCGGGCATTTCTCCCCGGTGACAGCAGAGGCGCTCTCCGCGCGTCGCAGTTGGATGGCCTCGACGCCATCTCGTGCCGGAGCCTGGTCCGCCGGCATAGTCGGCGCTTTGCTGGCGACCGGCGTCGTGCTCGTCGGCGGCCACCTCACCCATCTGCTCTCGTCGCCTGCGCCGGACCCGTCCACTTCGGCCGTGACCCACCGTTACACCAACGAGACCCTGAGCTCGACAATCTTGCCGACCGTTGGCGTGCGCGTCTCCACGACGACCACGGTCCTGCTCGGAGTCGAGCCGGGCCTCTACAAGCTCGCCTCCCATGTCGCCACGGCCATGCCGGTCGTCCTCGACGGCAACGCGAGCGGCGGCGGAGTCGTCGTGAGCTCGAAGGGCTACGTTCTCGTGCCGGCCGCGCTCGTCACTGACGCCGACGACATCTCGGTGGTCATCGACGGCCAGCAGCTCGTCGCGACTCTCGTCGGGGTCGACCCCGGCACCGGGCTCGCGGTCGTGCGCGTGCACGACCCGGACACCCTCACAGCCGCCCGTTTCGCGTCGGGCGCGGCAATGGAGTACGGCTCGTTCGTCGCCCTCGTATGGGTGGACGCTCACGGGCCCCACACGTGCTGGGGCACCGTCAGCGAAGCCGACGTCCAGCTACCCACGACGGGCAACAGCCCGCCACTTCTCGACTCTCTGGAGACGCTCGACCCCCTCGCAGGGGTGGAGACCGGTGGCGCCGTCCTCGACGGGGCCGGACGCCTGATCGGGATGGTCACCAGCGTCACCGGGCAGACGCTGGTCGTGACGCCCGGTTGGCTGGCCTCGATCGTCTCTCAGGACCTGATCTCCGACGGGCGGGTCGTCCACGGCTGGCTCGGGATCACCGGTCAGACCATTTCGCTGTCCCCCTCCGATACCGCCGTCGAGGTGATGTCTGTCAGGGCCGGCGGCGCGGCGGCGAAAGCAGGCGTGGAGCCGGGCGACCTCATCGAGGCCGTCAACGGCACGCCGATCAGGACGATGTCGGACATCGTGGCCGTGCTGTACTCATTGCCGCCCGACCAGGCGGTCGTGCTCAACGTCGTGCGGCGCGGTCACACCTGGGACGCCCACGCCCGGCTGACAGCGGCAGCCTGAAATCTCCCCGGGCCGCCCGAGCGGTCCGGACCCTGCCCTGGCGGCCCTCGCCCTAGCATCGGGCACGTGAGCGATCCTCTCGCACCAGGAGGCGGCGACTTCCTCCGCAACATGCTGGGCGACCTGCTGCGGCTCATCCGGACCGAAGGACCCCTGCAATGGGAGCTCGCCTTTCAGCTGGCGACAAGCGTGGCCGCAGGCGACGAGCCCGATCCCAACCCTGACCCGCTCGCCCGTATCCGCCTCGAGGAGCTGAGCGCGATCGCCGAGTTGCACGTGAGCGACGTCACCGGCATGGTCCTCGGGTCCGGAGGCTCGAGCCTCAGGCTCGTTCCGACGACACGGGTTGAATGGGCCCGGCGCAGTCTCGAGGCCTGGCGACCGCTGCTCGACCGCCTCGCCGCAGTGTTGACGACCACGGCCGGGACCACGAGGCAGGGCCCCGGGACGAGCGCGCCCGGGCCGGCTGGTTTCGGGCAGGGCCCCGGGACGAGAACGGGTCCCGGAACGGCCGACGACTCGCCTGGGTCAACGGGCGGCCCGACAGGTTACGAGGACGCCATGCCGCCGGATCCCTTCGGAGACATAGACCCGTTCAAAGACGCGGAAGCCGCCGACGCCGCGGAGTCACAAGAGGCTGATCTCACCGAGATGATCGGCCGATGGACCTCCGCCATGGCCCCGGCGATGGCGGCGATGCAGGTCGGCTCCGTGGTGGGACATCTCGCACGGCGCTCTTTGGGGCAGTACGACCTGCCCCTGCCTCGCACGTGCTCGAACGAGATCCTCGTCGTTCTCGGCAACCTGGAGCGCGTGGCCGAGGAGTGGAGCCTCCCGGCCGACGACTTGAGGTTGTGGCTGTGCGCGCACGAGATGGCTTTCCATGCAGTGCTCACCCGCCCTCACGTCGCGCGGCGGCTCGAGGATCTCGTCGTCGCCCACGTCCGGCTTGTCCGTCCCGATCCCCGCGACTTCGAAGGGCTGCTGCAGGGCATCGACCCGGGGACGATCCCCGGCCTCTCCCAGATCATCGGCGACCGCGAGCCTGCCGGCGAAGGCGACTACGGCGCCTCTCCCGAGCTCGAGAGGGTACGCGCCCAGCTCGCCTCTTTGACGGCCGCGATCGCCGGCTACGCCGAGTACGTCACTTCCGTCGTCGCCTCGCGCCTGATAGGCGGCCATGCGCCGATTGGCGAGGCGATGCGCCGGCGCCGCGTCGGCCGCGGTGAGGGTGAGCGCGTCGCAGAGTCCTTGTTCGGCCTGCACTTGGATCAGGAAGATGTCGATCGCGGTGCGGCCTTCGTTCAGGGCGTGGTCGAGCGTTCCGGAGAACTCGACCTGGCACGGCTGTGGATCGACGAGAAACACCTCCCGACGCCGGCCGAAGTCGAGGCACCTGGGCTATGGCTGGCCCGCATCAATCTCGAGGAGGACGGCGACTAGTGCCCGTTAGGCGAGCCCGACCTCCTCCTCGGGCACGCCGAAGTCCCACTCCAAGATGAGGTTCTCCCGCTCAGCGTCACGGACGATGCGCTCACGGTTCCTGCGGAACTGAGGATCGTGCGGCGGCAACAGCACGAGACGCGCGAGCGCGCGCTGGCGGAATTCCTCGATGACCGCCCGGTCACCGAACTCCGACTCGACCTCCCAATGCGGCGCGACCGGACCGAGATAGACCATCCGTATGTGCCCCCGCGGTGGCTCGAGGGGCTGGTGTTCCTCCGGGTTGATCAGGGTCATCGTCTCTCCTTGGCAACACAACAGGCCGAATTGTACCGGGCGGCACGACCGGGAGGCTCCCGGGGAAGCACCGGCGGTCGGTCAGTGCAGGCCGGCGCGTTGCAGGATCTGGGCCACGATGGCGCGGATCTCGTCGATCGCGATCGCGAAACCGACGTTCTGCGCCGGCGCATTGCCTTGCGAGCTCGTAGCGACGGCGGTGTTCATCGCGACGACGAGTCCGGACGAATTGACGAGCGGGCCGCCTGAATTTCCCGGGTTGATGGGAGCATCCGTCTGGATCAAGCCGGTCAGGTTCTCCGTCGTACCGTTGTCGGTCGTTGCGGTGAGCGAGCGGTTCAATGCCGACACGATGCCCTCGGTCACCGTCGGGCCACCGGCGAGAGCGAGCGCATTGCCGATCGCCAGCACACCGTCGCCCTGTTGGGCTGCGCCGGAGTTCCCGAACCGCACGGTCGGCAGCGAGTCCCCGGCACCTTCGACCTGCACGAGCGCGATGTCCTTCACGGCGTCGGTCCCGATGACCTTTGCGGGGAACTGCTTGACTTGCCCGTACAGGGTCACGGTGACGGTTTGAGCCCCTTCGATCACGTGGTTGTTCGTGAGGATGACGCCGCTCGGCTCGATGATCATGCCGGTTCCTGCTCCCTGCACGTACGAGCCGATGTCGCCGACGCCACGGAAGCTGCTCGTGTCGATCGATACGACAGCCGGGAGAACCGACGCCAGGATCGACTGGACGTCACCGACTTGGACCTTGTGGCTCTTGGTCGGGAAGTACTCCCGGACGATGGTCTGAGGGGATCGGCTCGTGAACACCGCGACCACGCTGCTGCCGGCGACCGCGCCGATCAGTGCCGCCACGAGGGCGACACCCATCCACCCGGGAATCGAGCGCGGCGGGCGCTTGGGAATCCGGTGCCGCGGCGGCTCGCGATAGGACCACTGACCCGTCCACTGCGGTTGCTCGTAGGTGGGCCGGGGCCAGGTGGGTTGTCCGTAGCGGGCAGGCCCGTACTCGCCTTTCGGATAAAGGCCCTGCGGTTGAGCGGACCAGCCGACCCCTGTGGCCCCGCGGCCCGGCTCGCCATAGCCCGTGTCGGCGAGGTCGCCACGTTCGTGAGCACCGTCGTCCGGCGCGCTTTCACCGGCATGCCCGAGCTCGCCCCAACTCAGCAGCTGACTCAGCGGGTCGGTCCCGGCATCGTCGTCGCCACCCGGGCTTTGGGGCACGCTCACAATCTACCGGCCGCTAGGCTCGCGAATCTCTGCTGGCATACTCAAGAGCAGGTGAACAGCGCTTTGGCCAAAATCTTAGGATTTCCTGCGAATATCCTCACGCCCGTAGCGTCGGGTCCAGGAACAAGTCACAATGGTGCCGTGGACACTTCGTGGATGGGGCGGGGGAAGTGCCGGGAGATGCCGCCTGACACCTTCTTCCCGAGTGACGGCGTGGGGGTGGAAGTAGCGCGGCGTATCTGCGCCGATTGCCCGGTCAAAGAGCCGTGCCTGGACTATGCCATGGTCAATCACATCGACCACGGCGTCTGGGGCGGGACTTCGGAGCGCGAGCGCCGGCGGATCGCCCGTCACCGCAGGCTCATAGCAGTCCGCTCGAGCTAGCTCCGAGCGGTCGCGAAGGCCGCGACGGCAGAAGACAGGTGGTTTCGCGTGCCGGGATGGCAGCATGCCGAGCCGGCAGCTCGAACGGTGCCGGAGGTGATGCGCAACGATCGTCGCTGGACCGAAATCAGCACGAGGAGAGCGCGATCGGGGCTCTCCCCGCGGTTCGGTGCCGCTTTACAGCGGAAGCTCAGGAGGCCGTATTGGCCGTCTGGGCCAGGACACGAGCCCGGCGAACCCTGCGACGCTCCCGTTCGCTCATGCCGCCCCAAATGCCGAACTTCTCACTGTTGGCGATCGCGAATTCGAGGCAGTCGCTGCGGACCACGCAGCCCCGGCATACCTCCTTGGCCTCCCGCGTCGATGCGCCCCGCTCTGGGAAGAACAGCTCCGGATCGACGCCCATGCAGTTAGCACGACCCTGCCAGGTCCTATCGAGGCCACCTTCGAACAATGCTTGGAGTGCCATCTTGGGCGCCCCCTCCCCTAACAACTCGCAACCGTGTAGTTACAAGATGGTGATTATCATGGACCCTGGCGCGAAAGGATGCAAGAGGGAGTTTGGATCTACCCGCAAATTGGGTGCAGTAGGGCTGAGCCCGCAGCCGTAAGCGGCTGTCCCGGGCCTTCGAGAAGAGGCCTATGCCCCCCTAAATCGCCTTTGTGACAGCTGCCGACGGTTCTCTATGAAGTCGACAAGGACGTAATCGCCGAGTGTCTCGGGGGTTGTGAAGAAGGCTCTGCCCCGGTTGAGTTGAGTTATCTTCTCGACGAAATCGCGCAGGTGGCCCGTCGCGTCGAGAGCGAAGGTGTTTATCCGGATCCCTTCTCGACAACAGCGCAGAACCTCTACCAATGTGGCCTCGACCGTGGCGTGCGACGGGGGATAGTTGAAGAACACCCCGCCGTCGGCCTGGATGTGTGCCGTCGGCTCACCGTCTGTGATCATCACGATCTGCCGTGTGCCATGGTGGCGCGCGAGCAACTGCCGGGCGAGCACGAGCGCGTGCTGCATGTTCGTGCCGTACACGTAATCCCAGGAAACCTCGGGCAGCTCCGCAGCCTTGATCTCGCGTGCTCGTTCCGAGAAACCGACGATCCCCAGGTAGTCCCTCGGGAATTGGCCCGAGATGAGGGCCGTCATGGCGAGCGCGACCTTCTTCGCGGCAAGGAAGTTGGCACGGAGCGGCATGGACAGCGACAGGTCGATCAGGAGCACGGTCGCGCACTGGCTCTGGTGCTCGGTCCGCTCCACCTCGAAGTCCTCGGGGCTGAGCCGGACCGGGAACCGGACTCGTGGCCTTTCGCCGGCGTCGATGTCGCCCTCGGCGACCTGGCGGCGCAAGGCGTTGCGCATGGTGCGCTCGATGTTCAAGTTGAACGGGTCGCCGATCTCGTACGGCTTGGTGTCCTCGGCGCGCTCGTGGCCCGTTCCCGTCTTCGCCACCCCGTGCCCACCGAGCCTGTCCTTCGACAGGTGCTTGAAGAGGTCATCGAGGGCCCGTTGGCCGATACGTCGCAGCCCTTTCGGCGTGAGCTCGAGCCGCCCCTCCCGTTGCTCGACGAGGCCGGCCTCCTCGAGCCGTCGAGACAGTTTCTGCAGCCCTCCCAAGGAGTCGGCGGCCTGCGCGCCCAAGAGGCTCCGGACCCGGTCGAGGTCGATCTCGGCAAGCGCCCCGGGTTGCGGGGATCCCGACAGCATCTTCTCAAGCTCGTCGAGCTCGCCCAGGCGTTGGAACATGTCAGCCGTCTCGGGCAGCCCCATGGCCTCGCCGCCGCTGAAGCTCGTCCGTCGGTCCCACTGCTCGCCCGGGAAGGCGACCCGCAGGTTGCCCGCTAGACGGTTGATCTGCCAGGAGAGGTCGACGTCGCTCAGAAGCTCGTCCATCAGCTCCTGCAACTGCGCCCGCTCGGAAGGCGTCATCGAGGCCAACATCGCCGAGACGGCCGCCATCCTTCGGGCAAGCTGTTCGAGGAGCTCGTCGAGGTCCGCGGGATCGCCTGGGAACAGGTCGCCGTAGCGCTCCATGAACTGCTCGAAGCTCGGGTCCAACTCCTCGCCGGCGGCGCGCTGTTCCATCATCGTGTTCAGGGCGTCGAGGGCGTTGCGAATGTGATCGCGCTCGGCGGAGCCCGTGGCCGCCGCAGCGCCGGCCGCCTGGTCGAGGTATGTCTTCACCGCCTCTGCGCGTAGGCGCTCCACGAGCTCGTCGAAGCGTTCGCTCGCCTCGCCCGAGGTGAATTCGTAGTTCATGAGGCCGTGCACACGGCCCGCCAGATCCTCGGGGAGCAGCCCCAGCTCTGCACGGCGTTCGCCGACGACCTCGTCGGTGACCTGCCGACGACGCTCGTCGCCCGAGGCGGCCGCCTCGCGCTCCAAGGCGTCGAGCGCCTCGCGCTCCTGGTCGAGGATCTCGTTGAGCTCGTCCGCTATCTCCTGGTAGGCGCCACTGGGGTCGTGCCGCGCCCGCTCCTGGCGGCGGCTCTCCCGGATTCGTTCCACGAGGTCCTGGAACCCTTCGATGCGCAGGCCATTCACGTCCCTGAAGCCCTGCTGCATCATGCGCCGGAGCGCAAAGCCGACGTCGCCGTGGTACACGAGGTCGTCCTGGATGTCCGAGAAGACGGCGTCCGCGTCCAGCTCGAACCCGGCCTGGGTGCCGTCCCATCTCGAGTACCGGTAGTTGGACATTTGCTGGACCTATCGAGCCCTGTAGGTCGCTCGCGGCCCTGCCGCGTCCTTGTTGAGCCGTTTGGAAAGATGCAGCCCGTCCAACACGAGCTCGATGGCACTGGCGATCGCTGCAGGGCTCTCCGACTCGGCGGTCAGCACCATCACCGGCGTGCGAAGTGCCGGCAGTTGTTCGAGGACGCCCAGGTACTCCTGCGAGGAGAGGTCCGGCCCGGTGTGCACGGCCTTCCCGTCCTCGAACCCGCCGACCACCTGGCCCAGCGTCTCGGGCGGGCATTTCTCGCGGAAGGTCTGGAGGATGGCGGCCTTTATGAGCTTGTCGACGACCTCCTCGTCCTCGCCCTCCTCGAGCGACTCGATCTCGAGCTTGCCGAGCGTCGAGGACACGAGTGCCCCGAGGTCGCTCACGCGGGGAGCCGCCTCGGTCTCGCCGTGGAGGAGCGCACGACGGACGGCAGCTGCCGCCAGGGTCTCCTGGTTCGTCACGCTCAGGCGCACCGACACGCCGGAGTGCTGGCTGACCCTGGGGTTGCGACGCGCGAGCTGGCTCACGCGGGCGACGATCTCGGACATGTACTCGGGGAAGTGGAGCTGGACGTCGGCCGCCTCGAAACAACGGGCCTCCTGGGACACGATCGTGAGCTCTGTCTCGAGGTCCTGGGGGTAGTGCGTCCTTATGCGGGCTCCGAAGCGATCCTTGAGGGGAGTGATGATCCTTCCCCGGTTCGTGTAGTCCTCGGGGTTCGCCGAGGCCACGAGCAGGACGTCGAGGGGCAGGCGCACCTTGTGGCCGCGGATCTGCACGTCCCTTTCCTCCAGCACGTCCAGCAGCCCGACCTGGATGCGCTCGGCGAGGTCGGGCAGCTCGTTGATGGCGAAAATGCCGCGGTTGGTCCGCGGCACGAGCCCGTAGTGCAGCGTGAGCTCGTCGGAGAGGTAGCGGCCCTCGGCGACCTTGATCGGATCGACCTCGCCGATCAGGTCCGCCATGGAGGTGTCCGGCGTGGCGAGCTTCTCCCCGTACCGGTCGCTGCGGTGGACCCAGGCGACGGGCGTGTCGTCGCCGGCCTCTGCCACGAGGTCCCGGGCCATCCGGGAGACGGGCCTGTAGGGATCGTCGTTGATCTCCGAGCCGGCCACGACCGGCAGCCACTCGTCCAGGAGGCCTACGAGCGAACGGATCATCCGGCTCTTGGCCTGGCCGCGCTCGCCGAGGAATATCACGTCGTGACCCGCTATGAGGGCGTGCTCGAGCGCCGGCAGGACGCTGTTGTCATAACCGAGGACGCCGCCGACGACCGGCTTGCCCTCGGACACGCGAACGAGCACGTTGCGACGGATCTCCTCCTTGACCGACACCGAAGCCCATCCCGAGGCGCGGAGCTCTCCGAGCGTCGAGGCCAGCGTCGAGGGGGCGGAGGAATGGCCGCCCATGAGCGTCGCCCGGCTCGCAGCAGCGGGCCCGGGCTCTTGTGGACGGGATAATTGGGACATTCGGCGAGACTACGGTCATTAACTCGCAGCACGTGCAGCCCCGGTGCAATGATGATCGCCGCGTTGCAGGGAGTTTGTGAGGACATGCCCGACGTACGCTCGGGCGCGATCGATCCCCACGGAGGCAGCTGATGAGCGTCATCGAGGACCTACCGTCGCCGGCACCTGTGCCGGAGCCGATCCCTGTCCGCATCGGCGCTCCGAGGGCCGGACCTTCGAGGGCGGTTGTGCTCCGCAAGGATCCCTGGTGGGCACAGCCCTTGGTCACCGGGCTCGGCCTGCTGGCGTTCGTCGTCTACGCGACGTGGGCGGCATTCCGCAACGGGCACTACTTCGTCGGCCTCGACCAGGCGCGCAACTACCTTTCGCCTTTCTACTCCCCGTGCCTGGCGTCGAATTGCCCGTCCGCCGTGCGCTGGGGGCCGGTCACACCGGCCAACTCGGGTTTCTCGCCCGCTCTCATCATCCTCGTCTTCCCGCTGGCGTTCCGGCTCACCTGCTACTACTACCGCAAGACGTATTACCGGGCCTTCTGGCTCTCGCCACCCGCGTGTACGGTCGCTGACGCCGGTTCGACCAAGTCCAAAGGGTTCCGCAAGCGCTACACCGGCGAGACGCGCTTCCCGCTGGTGCTCCAGAACATTCACCGCTACACCTGGTACTTCACCTTCATCTTCGCCGTGCTTTTGACCTACGACGCCATCGAGGCCTTCCGCTTCCCCGGTGGCATCGGGATGGGGGTGGGCACTCTCATCCTCGTGGCGAACTCAGTGCTCATCTGGGCCTACCAGCTCGGTTGCCATGCGTGCCGGCACCTGAGCGGTGGGAACCTGAAGAAGTTCTCGACGGCCCCGGCCCGGACATGGATCTGGACCAACCTCACGACGCCGCTCAACAAGCACCACCAGCTGTTCGCCTGGCTGTCGCTGGGGACGATCGTGGTGTCGGACCTGTACATCTACCTGGTGTCGTCCGGCACCTTCAGTGATCCGAGGATCTTCTGATGACTGATACCGAACGGTACGACTTCGACGTGGTCGTCATCGGCGCCGGTGGGGCGGGCCTGCGGGCGGCCATCGAGGCACGCGAGATGGGAGCCCGCACGGCACTTGTGTGCAAGTCCCTCCTCGGAAAGGCGCACACCGTGATGGCCGAGGGCGGCATCGCCGCGGCGCTCGGCAGCGTGTGGCCCGAGGACAACTGGGAGGTCCACTTCCGCGACACCATGCGTGGCGGCAAGATGCTCAACAACTGGCGCATGGCTCAGATCCACGCCCTCGAGTCACCCGACCGCGTCCTCGAGCTCGAGGAGTGGGGCGCGCTGTTCGACCGCACGGCGGACGGCCGGATCCTGCAGCGGGACTTCGGCGGCCATCGCTACGCCCGCCTCGCCCACGTGGGCGACCGCACCGGTCTCGAGATGATCAGGGCACTGCAGCACCGCGCCGTGTCGATCGGGATCGACGTCTTCATGGAGTGCAAGATCGTCCGGCTCCTGCAAGACGACGCAGGCGTGGTGAACGGGGCCGTCGGCTTCTGGCGCGAGTCCGGGCGTTTCGTGACCTTTGGCGCCAAGGCGGTCGTCATCGCGACCGGCGGGCTCGGCAAAGCGTGGAGGTTCACGACCAACTCCTGGGAGTGCACCGGTGACGGGATGGCCCTCGCGCTGTGGGCCGGTGCCGACCTGATCGACATGGAAGCCATCCAGTTCCACCCGACGGGGATGGTCTGGCCGCCTTCGGCACGTGGCCTGCTTGTGACCGAGGGGGTGCGAGGTGACGGCGGGGTCCTAAAGAACCGGGACGGCGAGCGCTTCATGTTCAACTACATCTCGCCGTTCTTCGCGGCGGAGACCGCCGACACGATCGAGGAGGCGGACCAGTGGTACAAGAACAAGAAGGACTTCCGCCGCCCACCCGACCTTCTTCCCCGTGACGAGGTGGCCCGCGCGATCAACTCGGAGGTGAAAGCGGGCCGGGGAAGCCCTCACGGCGGCGTCTTCTTGGACATCGCGAGCCGCCGTACTCCCGAGGAGATTCGCCGCCTGTTGCCCTCCATGTACCACCAGTTCAAGGAGCTGGCCGACATCGACATCACGACGACCCCGATGGAGGTAGGCCCCACCTGCCATTACGCGATGGGAGGCATCCGCGTCGAGGCCGACAGCGAAGCCACCACCGTCGCAGGCCTCTACGCGGCCGGTGAGGCCGCAGGAGGAATGCACGGGTCGAACCGGCTCGGAGGCAACTCGCTGTCGGACCTGGTGGTGTTCGGTCGCAGGGCCGGGCTGGCAGCCGCAGAACGCGCCCTCGCCATCCCGGGGACCCCAGAGCTCTCCGAGGCTCAAGTCGCCGACGTGACAAGACATGCGATGTCCTACTTCGCCAACGAGAGCCACGAGGACGCCTACGCGGTGCACCGTGACCTGCAGGAGACGATGCAGGCTCTCGTGGGGATAATCCGCGTCGAGAGCGAATTGCTGGAGGCGAAGGAGCGCCTCTCCGAGCTGGCCGAGCGCGCCACGCACTGTGCGGTCGAGGGAAACCTCCAGTTCAATCCTGGTTGGCACCTGGCCCTCGACCTGGAGTCGATGCTCGCGGTCTCGAACTGCACGACATTGAGCGCCATCGAGCGCCGTGAGAGCCGAGGAGGCCATACGCGCGAGGACTATCCGGGCTTCAGCCCGGAGTTCGAGAACGTCAACATGGTCACCCGCCTCGTCGACGGCGAGTATGTCGTCGCGCAGGAGCCCAAGCCTCAGATGCCCGACGAGCTGGCGAAACTCTTCGAGGAGGGTGCGCACTGATGGCGATCGACACCGGAGCCGCCCCCACGACAGTTCCCGAGCCACCGCCTCAGGCACCGCCGAAGGACCTCGTGATGCGCCTGTGGCGCGGCGATGCGAGCGGCGGCCGGTTCCAGGACTACCACGTCACGCCTCAAGAGGGCGAGGTCGTGCTCGACGTCGTGCACCGCATCCAGGCGACCCAGGCGCCCGACCTCGCGGTCCGCTGGAACTGCAAAGCGGGAAAGTGCGGCTCCTGCAGCGCCGAGATCAACGGCCGCCCGAAGTTGATGTGCATGACCCGGATGAGCACGCTGCCGACCGACGAGCCCATAACGATCTCGCCGATGCGCGCCTTCCCGATCATGCGGGACCTTGTGACCGACGTCTCGTACAACTTCGAGGTCGCGAAGCTGATCCCCGCCTTCAAACCCGGGCCGAGGGACCCCGACGGCCTGTACAGGATGGCCCAGGTGGACATCGACCGCGGCCAGGAATTCCACAAGTGCATCGAGTGCTTCCTCTGCCAGAACGTCTGCCACGTCATAAGAGACCACGAGGACAACAAGCCCCGGTACGCGGGGCCCCGTTTCTTCGTCCGTCTGGCAGAGCTCGAGATGCACCCCCTCGACACCTTGGACCGTCGCGACTACATCCGCCGTGACATGGGCATCGGCCTTTGCAACATCACCAAGTGCTGCACGGAGGTGTGCCCCGAGGACATCCACATCACCGACAACGCGATCATCCCGTTGAAAGAGCGCATCGTCGACTCGCGCTACGACCCGGTCGCGTGGCTCGGGCGCAAGATCACCGGACGCCCGGCGCCGCTTCGCGCCTCGGAAGCACGCAAGTACACGGGCGCCGCGCACACACAGCCCCCCGCAGCGACTGCGCCCAAGCCCGGCGACGGTGCCTGAGTTCTTGAGCGAGGGGTGGTTCGAGGCATTCGTCGCGGCCCTCGAACGGCTCCCGGTCACAGGCGAGACGGCGGACACGCCCTTTGCGGGACTCCGCCTCGGCCAAGTCATCACTGCGGTGCCCGGCGAGGCCCGTGCCGCGGGTGCGCGCGACGGTGAGGTTCGCTACACGATCGTGCTGGATCAGGACGGCTCGGCATCGCTGGTGGCGAACTCGACCGAGACGGCTGAGGTGGTGCTCGTCGAGGACTTCTCCACCGCGAAGGCGATCGCCTCGGGCAGCGCTTCCCTGCCTGACCTGCTGGCCGCCGGGAAGGTCAAGCTGAGGGGCGACTCGCGTGCCCTGGTGGCGGCCGGAGACCTCCTCGCACGGGTCGCTCCACTGCTCGCAACCGCACTCGGAGGCGGGCGCGCTCCCTAGCCTTGGGCCGAGGAGGCACGATGCTCGATCCCCCTTACCCGAAAGCCCGCAAAGCCGACCAGGCCGACGACTATCACGGGGAGCTGGTCCAAGATCCCTACCGGTGGCTCGAGAACAGCGACGACCCCGAGACCGTCACGTGGGTAAGAGCGGAGAACGAGCTCACAGAAGCCTTCCTCGCCGCAGTTGCGACGCGCGAGGACATCCGCTCACGGCTCACGGAGCTGTCGGACTACGCCAAGCTCGGTGTCCCCTTCGAGCGGGGCGGGCTTTGGTTCCAGACGCGCAATGCCGGGCTACAGGACCAGCCGGTGCTCTGGGTGATGGACGGCCCGGGCACACAGGGCCGGGTGCTGCTCGACCCGAACTTGTTGTCGCACGACGGCACCGTGGCCGTCACCGGCCTCGAGGTCACCGAGGACGGTTCGAAGCTCGCCTATGCCACGAGCTCGGCAGGATCGGACTGGCGGACATGGCGAGTCCGTGAGGTCGCTACAGGCGCGGACCTCGACGATGTCGTCGAGTGGTCGAAGTTCGGCTCGCTCGCCTGGAGAAATGACGGCTCGGGCTTCTACTACGTCGCCATGGAGCAACCCCGTGAAGGTGCCGAGTACGTCCAGGAGAGCCGCCTGGCACGAATCTTCTTCCACCGCCTTGGCACGCGCCAGGTCGAAGACGAGCTGGTGTTCGCCGTTCCCGAGGAGACGGACTGGCTGCCCGACGCGACAGTGAGCGACGACGGTCGTTTCGTGATCGTGTCGATCACGCGGGGGACCTTCCCCGAGACTTCCGTCCGGGTCCTCGACCTCGGGGATCCGCAAGCCGGCCAACGTCCCCTCATTGCGGACTTCGCCTCGAAAGCGCATGTGGTCGCCAACCTCGGGAAGACCTTCTACGTCCTCACCGACTTCGACGCCCAGCTGCAGAGGATCGTCGCGATAGACCTCGACGAACCTGACCGGGACAACTGGCGCGAGGTCGTCGGCGAGACAGAGGACTGCCTCTGCGATGCTTACTTCTGCGGCGGCCGGTTCATCTGCCACTACCTTCGCCACGCCAGCTCGGTGCTTCGCGTCCACGAGCTCGACGGGTCATACGTCCGCGACATCCCCCTCCCCGCCATGACCGCGGTCGCGGACAGCGTGCGCGACCACGAGGGAATCGAGGGCCGACCGGCGAGCAACCTCGTCCACTTCGAGATCGAGTCCTTCTCCGAGTCCGGCGCGCTGTGGGAGCACGATCTCTCCACTGGCGAGACACGCGTCCTGAGGCCCTCCGCTGCCCGTGTCGAGCAGGGTCTGCTGATCACCGAGCAAGTCTTCGCGACGTCCGACGACGGCACGCAGATCCACGTGTTCGTGAGCCGGCGGCGTGATCTCCCCACCAGCGGGGACGTGCCCGTCGTTCTTTACGGGTACGGTGGCTTCGGCATCCCCGTGACACCGCGGTTCTCCGCGAGACATGCGGTCTGGATGGAGCGAGGCGGGCTCGTCGCTGTCGCGAACCTTCGTGGTGGCGGCGAGTACGGCAAGGCGTGGCACGACGCCGGTCGGCTTGCCAACAAACAGAACGTCTTCGACGACTTCTGCGCGTGTGCGCGCTGGCTCGCCGGCTCCGGCTGGTCGCGCCCGGACCGGATCGTCATCAACGGTGCGTCCAACGGCGGCCTGTTGGTCGGAGCGTGCTTGACCCAGCATCCGGAGCTGTTCGGCGCTGCCGTGGCCGAGGTCGGGGTGCTCGACTTGCTGCGCTTCCACAAATTCACCATCGGATGGGCCTGGACGAGTGACTTCGGCGACCCGGAGGATCCCGAGCAGTACCGGTGCCTGCGCGCATACTCACCGCTGCACAACTTGCACCAGGGCGAGCGCTACCCGGCGACGATGCTCCTCACGGGTGACCACGACGACCGGGTCGTCCCGGGCCATTCGTTCAAGTTCGCAGCCGCCCTGCAGGCCGCTCAGGGCGGCGATCGGCCGATTCTCATACGCGTCGAGACGTCCGCCGGCCACGGCATCGGCAAGCCGACCAGCAAGCTCATCGAGGAGGGCACCGACGTCCTGGCGTTCTTGGAGGCGGTCCTCGGCCTCGACGCGTCCAGGCGCCACGCATCAGGGCACGAGAGCTCCTAAAGAACCCGTCGCCGGATCGCGAGGTAGAGCGGGAGGCAAGACATGAACAGGAATACGAAGCCGCTCAACCACGCGGTCGGGGCTGTCAACTGCTCCGCCCGATAACTGCTCCGCCCGAGAGCACGCCGGGCGCGCCCTTTTTGTCTTGAGCTCTCCTGTGGCGGCCGTCGCCGTCTTGACGGCCTGCAGGGACGAGCAGCTCTTCGCGCCGGCGCGCCGGGAGCCGATCCCGGGTGCCTCCGCCCCGGTCACGCGATCGTCATCGGAGTGCATTCCGGAGCACAAGACCACGGAGGTACGCTTCTGCAACGGCAGAAAGAAAGGGGACCAGGAACATGACCTTGACGGGCGTGGTCGACGATCACATGCTGAGCCAGTACCGCGTGTTGCTCGACCGGGAAGATGCGGCCTTCGACGAACTCGAGCACGCCTTCGAGGACGGAGACAGTGATCACTTCGAGGCTGACTACAACGACTGGATCCAGGCCATGAGCCGTCGTCTCGCCTATCTGAGGCGTCTTGGCATCGAGGTCAACGTCTGACCCACTTCTTGCTCGGCGCTCACTCGTGAGCCGTACGGGTTACGTGCCGGCCGATCTCGGGTTCCCGCTCGCGGGGTGGGGGGTTCGCGCCGTAGGGGCCGTCGCGGACGCCGTGTTCATCGGAGTCGCCACCTATCTCCTCCACCTGGGCGCTCACGTCCGCACTCGCACCGGTTATCTCTACCTGGACCTTGCCGTGAGCTTCGCCTACTCGTTCGCTCTGGTCGGGTTCTGGGGCCGCACGCTCGGCATGGCGTTCATGAGGCTCGACGCCGTCGACGCAGTCGAGGGGCGCACGCCCGTCGGTCCCGCCCGGGCGGCGGTCCGATCGGTCACCGCCGGAGCCTTGACCGTCATCCCGTTCGCCGCCTTCCTGGATCTCCTCTGGCCTCTTTGGGACGAGCGCAACCAGACACTCCACGACAAGGCCGCCGGGACCGTCGTGCTGCGCCACTAGGCGCTCGGTCTAACCCCCGAGCAAGGACTGCACCTCGGCTCGCTCCTCGAGCAGCTCGGCGGTCGTCGCCCGGATCTGCTGGGTCGCGAACTCGCTGTGCGGCTGGTCGGGAACCACTTCCCAGCCGGTCCCGTCCGACCGCACCGGGAAGCCGAACTGCAATCCCTCGGGCACCCCGTACTCGCCCTTGGACACCACCGCCAGCGACACGGCCTCACCGGCCGGCGTCGGCCGCACGATGCTGGCCACCGAGTCGACTATGGCGTGCGAGGCGCTGGCGGCCGACGACATCCCCCGAGCCTCGAGGATCGCGGCGCCACGCCCCTTCACGGTCTGCAGGAACTCGCCTTTCAGCCACGCTTCGTCGCCTATGACCTCGGCCGCCGGCCGGCCGAGGATCCGCGCGTTCTCGTAGTCGGGGAACTGCGTCGACGAGTGGTTCCCGTACACGACCATGTTCGTCACCTGCCCGTTGAACACCTGGGCACGGCGCGCGAGCAGGCTCTGTGCGCGGTTCTGGTCCAGGCGCATCATGGCGAACCAGCGCTCCGCCGGCACCTCGGGCGCGTTCGAGCGGGCGATGAGGCAGTTGGTGTTGCACGGGTTGCCGACCACGAGCACCCGCACGTCCGATGCCGCGTAATCGGCAATGGCCCGGCCCTGGGTCTTGAAGGTCCCGGCGTTTACCCCGAGCAGGTCTTTCCGCTCCATGCCGGGTTTGCGTGGAACAGAGCCGACGAGCAGCGCGAACGATGTCCTGCGAAAGGCAATTGCCAGGTTGCTCGTCGCCTCGATGTCGACGAGAAGAGGGAACGCGCAGTCCTCGAGCTCCAGCACGACGCCCTCGAGCGCTTTCATCGCGGGCTCGATCTCGAGCAGACGCAGGGCAATGGGTTGACCTGGCCCGAACATCTCGCCCGAGGCGATCCGGAACAGCAGCGCATAGCCGACTTGACCCGCGGCACCGGTGACGGTGACGTTGACGGGCCAGTGCATCCTGACATCGATGGCAGTTGCCGAGGCAGCAGTGTCGGTCACGGCAGAGCAGACTAACCGCGCCCGGGACAACCCGTCGCCGCCCGTCGCGCCGAGACCACGGCGGGTCCCGGCTGATCCGCCGGCTCAGAGGCGCTCGACGATGGCGTCTGCGAACTGGCTGCAGCGGACCTCGTGCGCGCCCTGCATCAGCCTGGCGAAGTCGTAGGTCACGATCTTGTCGGCGATCGTCCGTTCGAGCGCCGCGATGATGTCGTCGGCGGCCTCCTGCCAACCGAAGTGCTCGAACATGAGCACGCCGGACAGGAGCAACGAGCCAGGATTGACCTTGTCCTGACCGGCGTACTTCGGCGCGGTGCCGTGCGTCGCCTCGAACACGCCGTGCCCCGTCACGTAGTTGATGTTGCCGCCAGGGGCGATCCCGATCCCCCCGACTTGCGCAGCGAGCGCGTCGGACAGGTAGTCACCGTTCAGGTTCGTGGCCGCTATCACGTCGAACTCGTCGGGGCGGGTGAGAACCTGCTGGAAGGTGATGTCCGCTATCGCGTCCTTCACGAGGATCTTGTCCCCGGGTTGGCCTCCGCAGTCCTCCCAGCTGACAGCCACGTCGGCGAACTCGTCGCGGGCGACCTCGTAGCCCCAGTTGCGGAACGCCCCCTCGGTGAACTTCTGGATGTTCCCCTTGTGCATCAACGTGACACTGCGGCGGTGACGCCGCACGGCGTACTGCAGCGCGGCTCGCACCAGGCGCTTCGAACCGGTCTCCGATATCGGCTTCAGGCCTATCCCCGAGTCGGCCCGCAGCGTCCACCCGAACTCCTCCTCCAGGAAAGAGATGAGCCTGCGTGCTTCCTCGGTCCCCTCCTTTAGCTCGAGACCGGCATACACGTCCTCGGTGTTCTCCCGGAAGATCACCATGTCGACCTTCTCCGGGTGGACGACCGGCGAGGGAACGCCCGCGAACCACCGCACAGGCCGCAGGCACACGTACAGGTCGAGCAACTGACGCAGCGCCACGTTGAGCGACCGGAAGCCGCCCCCCACGGGTGTGGTGAGCGGTCCTTTGATGCCGATGAGGTGATCCCGGAACGCCTCGACAGTCTCCTCGGGCAGCCACTCCCCTGTGGCCTTGAACGCCTTCTCGCCGGCAAGCACCTCCTTCCAGGAGATGCGCTTGCCGTACTTGTCCGCCGCGGCATCGAGAACACGTCGCGCGGCGGGCCAGATGTCGACCCCGATCCCATCCCCCTCGATGTAGGGGACAATGGGCTCATCCGGCACAGAGAGCACGCCTGTCGGGGTCATCGTGATCTTCGTTGGCATACGGGCGAGCCTAGTTATGACGGTGCGTGTGGGCACAGAGCTTCGTCACAAAGCCGGTACGCGCCCAAGGTGGTGCCGTCCCGGGGCCTGCACTCGGAGAGCTGTGCTGCCACTAACCCCCGCCGAGCGCAGCCGCCCGCCGCTCCGCGGCAAGCACTGCGTTGCGCAGCAGCATTGCCCGCGTCATCGGGCCGACCCCGCCGATCCTGGGCGTTATCCAGCCTGCGACCTCGGCGACCGATTCCTCGACGTCCGACAGCAAACGCTTGCCCTCGCGTGAGACCCCGGCGCCGACCACCGCCGCGCCGGGCTTGACCATGTCGCGGGTCACCAGGTTCGCCCGGCCAGCCGCCGCGACGACGATGTCGCCCTGGCGCACGTAGGCGTCGAGGTCGGCCACACCGGTGTGGACGACGGTCACGGCCGCGTTCAGGCCCGGACGCTTCAGCGCCAGCAACAGTGCGAGCGGCCGGCCGATCGTGAGTCCCCGGCCAACTATGACGACGTGCCGCCCGCTGATGGGCACGTCGTAGGCGTGGAGCAGCTCGACGATCCCCGCCGGCGTGCACGGGAGCGGTCCTGGTGCACCCATGACGAGACGCCCCAAGTTCACAGGGTGCAGTCCATCCACGTCCTTGTCGGGATCCACCGCCAAAAGGGCCCGCTCCTCGTTCAAATGCTTCGGCAACGGCAGCTGGATGAGCAGCGCGTCGACCTCCGGGTTCGCGCTGAGCGACCGGACGACCGACTCGAGCCGTTGCTGGGTCACGTTCTGGGGCAGTTCCTCATGCACGGACTCGACACCGATCTCAGCGCAGTCCTGGTGCTTCATCGCCACGTAGCGGGCACTCGGCCCGTCGTCCCCGACGAGGATCGTTCCGAGCCCCGGGGTGACACCGGCCGCCTTCAGTTCGGCGACCCGCTTCGACAGCTCGCCACGTTCACGGGCGGCAAGCGCTTCCCCGTCCAGCAGGATGGCGGCCATCAGTGGCGGAAGTGGCGCTCGCCGGTGAGCACCATCGAGATCCCACGCTCGTCGGCGGCCGCGATCACCTCGTCATCGCGCAGTGACCCGCCCGGCTGCACGACGGCAGAGACGCCTGCATCGATCATCGCGTCCAACCCATCTCGAAACGGGAAAAATGCGTCACTTGCCCCTGCTCCTCCCTGCGCTCGTCCGGCAGCCTTGCGAGCGGCGAGCCCGGCGGCGTCCACGCGATTCTGCTGCCCGCACCCGATACCTACTACCTGCCCACCGTAGGCCAAGACGATGGCGTTTGACGAAGTCAGACCGCACACCCTCCACGCAAGCTCGAGATCGCGCCACTGTTGCCCGCTCGGCGCGAGCCTCGTCGCGACGCGCCAGGTCTCGGGAGCCGATCGGAACCGATCTCGCCGCTGGACGAGAAAACCTCCGTCGATCTGGCGAAGGCCAATCTCTGCACGCGACGGCGAAAGTGCCGCCAACGCTCGCATGTTCTTGCGCCTGGCGGCAAACAGGGCGAGGGCACCGTCGTCGAACTCGGGCGCTATGAGCACGTCGGCGAGCGGGCCCGCGACGATCTGCTCGGCGAGCGCCTCGTCGACGCCCTCGCTCAGGGCCACGATGCCGCCGAAAGCCGAGAGGGGATCTGCGTCGAGCGCCCGTCCATAGGCAGTGGCGAGGTCTTCGGCGATGGCGGCACCGCAAGGGTTCGTGTGCTTCACGATCACGGCCGCGCAAAGACCGGCCCCGAAGCTGAGGCCCTCCGGGCCGACCAGCTCGTGCACGAGCCGCCAAGCCGCCTCCGCGTCGAGCAGGTTCAGGTAGGAGAGCTCCTTGCCGCCGTGCTGCACAGCATTCTCCCACCAGCCGGGGGGACTGCCGCGGGCCTTGTAGAGCGCGGCGGCTTGATGAGGGTTCTCCCCGTAACGAAGCGCCTTGGCTCGCTCGAGGACGACGTGAAAGCTCGCGGGCAGCCCTTCCGCAGTGCCGCCGGCCTCGGGCGTGGTCTCGTCCAGCCAACGGACGATCGCTGCGTCATAAGCGGCAGTGTGCGCGAACGCAGCTCGCGCCAGCCTGCGACGCGTGTGGTCGCTCACAACTCCAGTCGTGCGCAGCTCGTCCAGGACGACCGCGTACTCGGCGGGATCGACCACCACCGTGACGTACGCGCAGTTCTTCGCCGCCGCTCGGATCATCGTCGGACCGCCGACGTCCATCATCTCGACGGAGGGTTGCGCCTCGAAGGGGTAAAGGTTGCAGACGACGAGGTCGATCGTCGTGATGTGCTCTAAGGCGAGGTCCTCCATGTGGGACTGAACCGACCGGTCGGCCAGGATGGCCGCGTGGATCGCGGGATGCAACGTCTTCACGCGCCCTCCCAGCATCTCCGGCACGCCCGTGACCTGGGCGACTTCGCGGTGATCGATCCCGGCCGCATCCAGGAGCCTCGCCGTGCCGCCGCTCGCCACGAGCTCGACGTCAAGGGCGGTCAGGCCGGCCGCGAACTCCTCCAGGCCGGTTTTGTCGTAGACAGAGAGAAGCGCACGCACCCACGACGACCCTACCAGGGCGGCGCACGGAAGCTGAGCTGGACTTTCGGAGCCCGGCCGGCTCCGCACCCAGGTGCGCAAGCGATTCGATCCACGCGGAACTGTGCCAATTCTCAGCGGCAGACGGGTATTCTTCTTTGACGCAAGCCCCCCGTTGCGACGTTGCACTCGCTACGCTCGATCGAGCCGTTCGGGACAGATGAGGAGTACTTTGAGCGACGACCTCCAGGGCATCGGATGGTGGCTCGCGTCTGACGGCAAGTGGTACCCGCCGGACTTGCATCCGGCCGCCCGCCCAGTGGCAGCGGGCGAGCAGGCTCGCATTGCCGCCCTCCTCGACGCCGCGATTGGCGTGGCTCGGGTCCGCGAAAAGGTCTTTGCCCAGGTCCACGGCGAAGACAGGAACGGAGTTTCCTCCTCGGGCGATCGCGGCGGCAGTTTCTTCGGTCCGCGGAACGCGAACGCAGACGACCGAGGCTCCGGCCGAGAGGCCGGAGTGCGCCACGATACCGGTCCCCTACCAGGTTTCAAGGGTGGGGACAGGCCGAACTGGCCGTTCGAGGCACGGAGCCCCGCGGAGGCGGTCACCGCGCGGCCGGAGCCCCGGTGGAGGCCCGAGGCGAGGCAAAGAGCGGACACGAGGCGGCCGCCGTCCCGGTCGCCCGCCGGACCTGACCGCCCCGGCCCTGCACCGCCGCCCGTCGCGCCGCCCTCCCGGGCGTGGGTCGCTCCAGCTTCGCCGGTACCTCGCTGGAAACCCGTCAGCGCACCAAGGACCGACCGGCCCGCCGATCACGGCCCGGCATTCGCGCCAGAGTTCACACAGCCTCCGACGCCGGCCCCGCCGCCCATCGTGGCATCCCCATCACCTGCTCCGTCTGCCGCGCCGCCTGCTTCCGCGCCCCCTCCGCCCGAAACGGCGCCCCCGGTCCCACGGTCGCCGACGGCGCTCGACAGAATCGGCCCCCCGCCCAGTGCCCGCCGTCGCCCGTCGACTGTCAGACCAACCTCGGAGCTGCGCCAGGCGGTGGCAGGTGCGGTGGCCCGCGCCGCGGCTCAGGGGCCGCTCCTACCGAGAGGGCCGGAGGAATCGGAGGCTCCTGGCCTTGTGACGCCAGGGCCCTCGGAGGCTTGGGCGGAAGACGAGGGTCTCGCGGCTGCGCTCGCCGCCGTCGACCTCCCTGTGCAGTCCCGGCAGACCATCGCCCCGGAGACGCCGCTCGACGCCGGCAAACGCATGTACGACCCCTACGAGGAGTTCGCCAGACTGGCGGGAGAGCAAGTTCTGGCGAACGCGGTCCCACGGCGTCGCAGCAACCGGCCATCGACGGCGTCGCCGGCTGCTTCGCCTCCTTGCGATGCGGCGCCGTCAGACCAAGGCGCGGAGTCGGGCCCGACCGAGGCGGAGTCGACTGCGCAGGAGTCGAGCACCCCCGGGTTCGCCGGCCCTGCCACGAGCGAGCCTGAGCCTCCCGGCCCGGCTGAGCCTGAGCTGCACTTCCCCACCCCGTCCAGCAGGGAGGACTGGCCCATCGGGGAGCGGAGATCGTTCGCGCGCCAGGCCCGCAAACCACTTCCCGCGGCTCTCCAGGCTGTCGTCGCGTCCGACATCTCGCAAACCGCCTCGGACGAGGTGGCGTCGCAGCCGGTCGCCTCGAGACAACCCGCGGAACCGAACGCCGCACTGCTCGGCGCCGGCGTCGCGGGCGCCGAACCCGGCAAGACGCCGGTCACTGCCAAGAAGCCCGGCGTCATCCGCCGCTACGCATCGGCCATCGCCATCGTCGTGCTCTTTGTCGCGGCAGGCGGCGCGGCGGCGGGCATCGCCGCCTTCCGGGGTCCGACGCGGCCCGGGCTGACGAACCTCGCCCAGGAGCAGGCGGCCGCGGACAGCATCGTGCTCAGGGCCGGCGACTTCCCGCCTCCTTGGCGCGTGACCGGGGCCAAGGTCACGCCCGGCTCTTACGGGGTAGCCTCAGGGATCGTCACACCGGCACTGCTCCGGTCCTGGCTCGTCGCACACCCGACGTGCGCCACCGACGTCGACAGCGTCAGCGCCGCCCTGACTGCCTCTGATGGTGCCGCAACCGCTGTCGCCTCCACGCAGGCTGCTGCCTCGGACCCGCTGGGCGGTTCGTGGCAGACAACCGACGTGGTCGCCTTCCACGCCAACGCCGCCCAGGTGCGCACCGATCTGGCCTCGCTGCGCTCGCTCATCGCCGAACCGGCCGCGAGATCCTGTATCAACCGGTTCTGGTCGGCATCCATGTTGGCTGGTCTGCCGTCCGGGTCGCACATCTCCTTGTCCGTGTCGCAGGCCCTGCTTCCCGGCCTGCCGGGGGACCCGCCGGCATGGACGATGGCCATGGGCGGCACGGCCGTCGTCAGGGGCATGATGCTGCCGTTCCGTTTCGAGGTCACCTCGTTCCTTGTCGGGCATGCTCAGGTGAGCTTCACGGCGTCGTCAAAGCTCGCACCCCTCCCGCTCAGCCTGGACCAGGCGCTGCTAGTCGAGCTGGCGACACGGGCTGACCTGCAAACCTCCTGACGGGCCGCCCCTAGCGCCCCTCGGAGCCGGCTCTCATGGCAGGTAGGGGTACAGGGGCATCTCGCTTGTGAGCTCGGCGACCCGGCCGGCGAGGGATGCGTCGGGGTCCTCGCCACCGTTCTCCAGAGCGTCGGACACTATCGCCCCTACCTCCGCGAATTGCTCGGGGCCGAAGCCCCGGCTCGCCAGCGCGGTCGCCCCTAGACGCAACCCTGAGCAGGCCGGCTCTTCGAGCGGGTCATAAGCCAGCGCGATCGCGTTGGCTGAGATCCCGATCCTGTTGAGCCGCCGGAGCGTCGCCCAGGCCTCGCGACCACCGGGTGCCAGGTCTACGAGCAGCTGGTGGACGTCGGTGCCGCCTGTGACCACAGTCGCCCGGATCCTGTCTTGAGCCTCGACGAGCACCTGTGCCATCGTCCGGGCCCCCAGCAGCGTGCGCTCCATCCGCTCGCGGAAAGCGTCGCTCGAGGCGAGCTTGAACGTCACCGCCTTGGCGGCGATCACGTGCGGTAGCGGGCAGCCCTGTTCTCCGGGGTAGACAGCGGCGTCGATGCGGCTGGCGAGCTCTTGACGGCACAGGATGGCACCGCCCCGGGCGCCGCCCAGAGTCTTGTGGACGGTCATCGTGCAGGCGTCCGCGAACCGAACCGGGTCAGGGTGCACCTTGGCGGCGACCAGGCCCGCAAAATGGGCCATGTCGACCACCAGGGCGGCGCCCACTTCGTCGGCGACGGCACGGAACCGCGCGAAGTCCAGGTGGCGCGTGTAGCAGGACCAACCGGCGAACAGGACCTTCGGGCGGTGGCGGCGGGCGAGCGCCTCGACCTCGTCCATGTCCACGAGCCGGTCGTCGCGTCGCACGTGGTATGCGAGAGCCCTGTAGTTGCGCCCTGCGAAGGTCTCTGCGCCGCACTGAGTCGGGTGGCCGCCGTGGGCGAAGTCGAAGCCGAGCACGACGTCGCCGGGCTCGCACAGGGCGTGGAGGACCGCGGCGTTGGCGCTGGAGCCCGAGTAGGGCTGGACGTTGGCGTGGTCGGCACCGAACAGCGCCTTCGCGCGTTCGATCGCCAGGCACTCGATCTCGTCGACCCATTCGCAGGTGTCGTAGTCGCGGTCGCCGGGATAGCCGTCCGCGTACTTCGCCGTGAGCACCGACCCCTGTGCCTCGAGAACCGCGCGCGCCGGCACGCTCTCCGAGGCGACCAGGTCGAGCATGCACCGCTGTCGGGCGATCTCGGAGTCGATCGCGGCGCTCACCTCGGGGTCGGCATGCCGGAGCGCCGCCTCGAACAGGCAGTCAAGCGTTTCTTTGGTCATAGGGCCAAGCTACCTGGCAGAGGCTGGCACCGGAACTGGACCTGTCGCAGGCCCGGACCGTTCCGACAGCTCGGGGCGATCGGCGTGTTGTGGCGGTTGCGGTGCCGGAAGCCGGCGACGCCGTGCCGCTGCGTGCCTGAGCGACAACGCCAGCACACCGGCCCCGGCGGTGGCACTGACGAGCCCACCGCCGATGAGACCCCATCTGGCCCCGAATTCCTGGGAGATCCAACCGATGAGCGGCGCCCCGATTGGCGTGCCTCCCGCGAACACGAGCATGTAGACGCCCATCACGCGGCCGCGCATCTCCGGCGCGGAGGCGAGCTGCACACTCGAGTTCGCGGCCGTCGAGAAGGTGATGTTCGCAAGGCCGACGGGAACGAGGGCGGCGGCGAGCAGGGCGAAGGTGGGCATCAGCCCGACGACGACCTCGAGCCCGCCGAAGACGATCGCCCCGAGGATCACCAGGCGCAGGGTCGGGTGCCTCCTCCGGGCACCGAGAAGCGCACCTGCCAACGCGCCTGCGGCGAGCAGCGACGAGAGAAGCCCGAACGAAGCGGCGCCCTTGTGGAACACGACCTTGTCGACCAGGGCGAGCGTGATCTGGAAGTTGAGCCCGAAGGTCCCTACGACGCCGACCAGCACGATCGGCACCAGCAGCTCCCGGCGGTGCCTCACATACGACAGGCCCTCGCGCAGGCTGCCTCTCTGGCGAGCCAGCCGGGGAGCCGGGAACAGCTCCGAAGGGCGCATCATGAGCAGGCCTGCGATCACCGCGATGAACGACGCCGCGTTCCCGAGGAAGACCCACGCGGTGCCCACGCCGTCGATGAGCAGTCCTGCGGCCGCAGGCCCGAAGATGCGAGCGGCATTGAACGTGGCGCTGTTCAGGCCGACCGCGTTCGGCAGCTCCGAGCCACCTACCAGCTCGGAGACGAACGCCTGACGGGTGGGGTTGTCCACTGCGGTAACGATCCCGAGAAGGAACGCGAAGAGGTACACGTCGTACAAGGTGGCGGCACCGAGCAGGTCCAAGAGCCCGAGCCCGAGGGCGATCAGGGCCATCGTCACCTGCGTGGCAAGGAGGAGCTTGCGCTTGGGGAAGCGGTCGGCGATGACACCGCCCTGCAGCCCGAGCAACAGGATCGGGAGGAACTGGAGCGCCGTGGTGATCCCGATCGCGGTGCCGCTGTTGTCGCTGAGGCGGAGGACGAGCCAGTCCTGGCCGACCCGTTGCATCCAGGTCCCGGTCAGGGACACGAGCTGGCCGCTCGCGAACAGCCGGTAGTTGCGGATCCTGAGAGACG
Source organism: Acidimicrobiales bacterium (assembly GCA_050015175.1). Taxonomy (GTDB): domain Bacteria; phylum Actinomycetota; class Acidimicrobiia; order Acidimicrobiales; family Bog-793; genus Fen-455. Next base: position 51,826 of record JBEKBX010000001.1, read on the forward strand.
CGAAGGTACGGCTCACGAATCGGCGAGCCTTTCGATGACCGGCACGGCCTTGTGCAGGAGGTCCCGCTCGGGCGCCGAGAGCTCGCTCAGCCGGCACGCCAACCAGGCCTGCCTCCGGTTGCGGTCCTCGGCGAGCAGCTCACGACCACGTTCGGTGAGGGCAAGCACGCACTGGCGCCGGTCGGTCTCGTGGGGCTGGCGGCGAAGGAGGCCCAACTCCTCGAGAGCGGCGACCACCCTCGTCATCGACGGCGGTTGGACCCGTTCTGTGCTGGCGAGCTGCGTCGGCGACCGCGGCCCTTCCCTTTCGATGATGCCGAGCACCGACAGCTGGCTGACGCTCAGCCCCTCGCTGGTCCGCTCCGCGCGCATCCGTCGGGAGAGGCGCGTGACAGCGATGCGAAGAGTGCTCGCGAGACGGGAAACGTCCGTCTCCGGCGCCTCGGGGTCCAGCACAGCTTGGTCCGTCATGTCCTTAGCATAGCTCATTAGCTGTGCTAAGCAGTTTGTCTCGCGACGTTCGCCCTCAGCTCGCCGTGTGGCTGGCCAGGCGGACGTCGAAGCCCGCCTGCCTGGCGGCCTCGAGAACCGCCTTGGCGTGCTCCCGGTTGCGCGTCTCGAGCACGATGTGGACCGCGGTCTCGCGCACCTGCAGGTCGTAGCCCTCGCGCAGGTGCTCCACGGTGACGAGGTTCCCGCCGCTCAGACCGAGGCAGGTGAGCAGGCGGGCGAGGCTCCCGGGCCGGTCGGGGATCCGGGCGAACAGCACGACCCTGCGCCCGGCGTTGGTCTCGTGGCGCCTGATGACCGGGGAGAGCAGGCCGGTGTCGATGTTGCCACCCGACAACACGACAACGGTCGTGCCGCGACCGGGCGGGGTGACCCGGCCCGCCATCAACGCGGCCGCGCCGACAGCACCCGCCCCCTCGACCACGAGCTTGGAGCGCATGAGCAGCATCACGATCGCGTCGGCGATCTCGTTCTCGCCGACGGCCACGATCTCGTCGACGTGCCGCTCGATCAGGCCGACAGTGATGCCGCTCGGCCGCTTCACTGCGATGCCGTCGGCCAGCGTCGAGCCGGCCTTGGCGGTGGCCGGGCGATGGCCCTGCCTCTTCGCGAGGAACGGTGCGCAGGAAGCGGCCTGAACGGCGACCACCTGCACCTTGGGCGCGAGAGCGTCGACGGCACATGCGATCCCGGACGCGAGCCCGCCGCCTCCGAGCGGCACGATCACCATCGCGAGGTCGTCGACCTCCTCGATGAGCTCGAGACCGAGCGTGCCTTGCCCGGCCACGATCGCCGGGTCGTCGAAGGGGTGGACGAAGTGAAGACCCTCCTCTCGGGCCCTTTTCTCCGCCAGCACGACGCAGTCGTCGAGCGAGTCGCCCTCGAGGTGCAACGAGGCGCCGTAGCCGATCGTCGCCTCCGCCTTGGAGACCGACGCCTCCGCCGGCATGTACACCTCGCACCGCACACCCGCCGAGCGTGCCGCGAGAGCTGCAGCCTGGGCGTGGTTTCCGGCCGAGGCCACGACGATTCCGGGCGCGGCCGCGGGGCCGAGCGCGGCGAGCTTCGCGGAGGCCCCCCGGATCTTGAACGAGCCGGTCGGCTGCAGATTCTCCGCCTTCAAGACGACCCGTGAGCCTGTGAGCTCACTCAAGACGCGCGAGCTGAACAGTGGCGTGCGGACCGCGGTTCGCCGCACGGCGGGCCAGGCGGCCTCGATCGCCTCGAGGCCGATCTCGCCCGGTCCCCTCCCCCCCGTCACCACGTGGCCCCTACAAGGCCCGCACGAGCTCTACCATGAGCTCGCCGGCTTCTGTGGGGTTTATCGCCACACGCACGCCCGCTGCGGACAAAGCCTCCATCTTGGCCTTGGCGGTCCCTTTCGAGCCCGAGATGATCGCCCCGGCATGTCCCATCTTCCGGCCCGGCGGTGCTGTCACGCCGGCGATGTACGCGACGACGGGCTTGTCCATCGACGACGCGATGAAATCGGCGGCCCGTTCCTCGCCGTCGCCTCCGATCTCGCCGATCATCAGCACCGCCCGGGTCTCCGGGTCAGCCTGGAAAGCCGTGAGCACGTCGACGAAGGTCGAGCCCGGCACCGGGTCGCCGCCGATGCCCACGCAGGTGGTCTGGCCGACCCCCTGCTGGGACAGCTCGTGCAGGGCCTGGTAGGTCAAGGTGCCCGAACGGCTGACGACCCCGACCGGGCCTCCCGGCAGGGCGATGTCGCCGGAGGTGATGCCGATGTTGCACTTTCCCGGTGAGATGATGCCCGGGCAGTTCGGGCCGATCAGCACGACGGCCGGGTAGTCACGGCGGAGCCGGGCGTTCACGAACGCCTCGTCCTTGGCCGGGATGTGCTCGGTTATGCACACCACGACGCTGATCCCGGCCTCCGCGGCGTCGAGGATCGCCGACGGCGCCGCGCGAGGAGGCACGGCGATGAAGCTCGCAGTGGCCCCGGTGGCGGCGACCGCCTCGGCGACCGAGTCGAAGACCGGGATCCCCTCCACGTCCTGGCCGCCCTTTCCGGGCGTCACGCCGGCGACCACCTTCGTGCCGTAGGCGCGGTTGCGCAAACCGTGAAAACGGCCCTGGCTCCCGGTGAGTCCCTGGACGACCACGCGGGTCGTCTCGTCCACGAAGATGCTCACAGCCCCGAACCTCCTTGCGTCTTGGACGCACCCGCGAGCTCGACCGCGCGCCGCGCGGCACTCAGCATGGTGCGCTCGGTGATGATCTTCTCCGAGGCGCGCTCCTCGATGATCCTGCGGGCCTCGACCACATTGGTCCCGTCGAGCCGAAGCACGATCTGCGAGGCGATGTCCACCTTGTCCAGCGCTGCGACGATGCCGCGGGCGACCTCGTCGCAGCGCACGATCCCGCCGAAGATGTTCACGAAGATCGCCCGGACGCTCGGGTCGAGGTTGATCACCTCCAGCGCGCTCGCCATGCCGTCCTCGTCGGCCCCGCCCCCGACGTCGAGGAAATTCGCCGCACTGCCGCCGACTTGGCTCACCATGTCGACAGTGCTCATTGCGAGGCCGGCCCCGTTGGCGATGATGCCCACCGACCCCTCGAGCGGTATGTACGACAGCCCCTTCGACTTGGCGAGACGCTCGCGCTCGCTGAGCTCGCCGAGGTTCTCTATCTCCGCCCATTCCGGGTGGCGGAACGCCGCGTCGTCGTCGAGGGTCACCTTGGCGTCGAGCGCGCGCACCTCGCCGGCTGTAGTGAGCACGAGCGGGTTGATCTCGACCAGGTCGGCGTCGCCTTCGATGTAGCAGTCGTAGAGCTTGCAGAGGATCTCGGCGGCTCCCTCCCGGGCTGGCTCGTCGAGCCCCGCACGCGCGACCAGCTCACGCATCGCCTCCAGGGTCACGCCGTCGAGCGGGTTGACGTGCAGGCGCGCGATCGCGTCCGGTTCCTCTTCCGCGACCTGCTCGATGTCGATCCCGCCACGGGCCGAGACCATCGCGAGGTGCAACTTGGCGGACCGGTCGAGCGTGAAGCTCGCGTAGTACTCCTTGGCGATGTCGGTCGCCTTCTCGATCCAGAGTCGCCGGACCTTGCGGCCCTTGATGTCCATGCCCAGGATGTCGCCCGCGTGCTCGGTGACCTCCGCCGCGGAGTCCGCCAGCTTGATCCCGCCTGCCTTGCCACGGCCGCCGACCTGCACTTGGGCCTTCACGACCACGGGGTAGCCGAGCCGCTCGGCCGCGGCCTCGGCCTCGGCCACGGTGTCCGCGACCTCTCCGGGCGATATGGCAATGCCATAGCGCGCGAAGTACTGCTTGCCCTGGTACTCAACTAGATCCACCAGTCACCTTCCTGTCGATCGCCTCAGTTGCTTCGGTCTCTAGTCGCTTCGGTCGCGGCTGACCCCCGGCAGCTGCGCACTTGCCCGCTCGCGTGCGTCCAGCGCTTCCTCCAAGAAGGAGGCGATCTCAGGCAGATGGGCGCCGGGCGTGAAGACCGCGCTCACGCCTGCGGACTTCAACGCCTCGACGTCGCGCTCGGGGATGATCCCTCCCACGACGACGATCACGTCCTCGAGCCCTTCGGCCCGCAGTCCCTCCACCACCCGCGGGACCAAGGTCAGGTGCGCCCCGGACAGCAACGAGAGCCCCACCGCGTCCGCGTCCTCCTGTATCGCGGTGCGGACCACCTGCTCGGGCGTCTGGTGGAGACCGGTGTAGATAACCTCGAAGCCGGCATCCCTGAGGGCCCGGGCTATCACCTTGGCACCCCTGTCGTGACCGTCGAGACCGGGCTTGGCCACGACGATCCGGTAGCGACGTTCCATTCCCTGGCGATACTAGGCAGCACCGTACCTGAGGACTAATCGAGTCTCATCAGTGGGAGGTGGCGGGAAGCAGGACGAAGGCGACCAGGCTCAGGTGGAACGCCGCCGCCAGCACGACGCAGGAGTGGAAGACCTCGTGGTACCCGAAGACGGCGGGCCACGGGTCGGGGCGGCGGCGCGCGTAGACGACCGCACCGGCGGTGTAGAGCAGCCCTCCTGCCATCATCAACGAGAAACCGAGCACACCGAGGTAGTGGAAGAACTCCGGCATCGCCCCCACGGCGATCCACCCGGCCGCGATGTAGGGCAGGGCGACGGCCCACTTCGGCGCGTCCAGCCACGCGAAACGAATCACGATCCCCGCCACCGAGGCCGCCCAGACAAGGCCTAGGACTATCCAGGCGTCCGTGGGGGGGAGCGACAGGCCGGCGACGGCCGCATAGGTCCCCGCGATGCAGACGAAGATCATGGAATGGTCGGCGTGGCGCATCTTGCGGCGCACGCTGGGCGACCAGCTGATCCGGTGGTACAGGGCGCTCGTCGTCAGCATCGCCGTTACCGCGAAGCACACGGCCGCGGCGCAGACCTCTGCCTTGGCGCCGCGCGCCTCGAGACCGATGAGCGGGCCGACCACGACCATCGCGATCGCGCCGGCCTCGTGGAACCACCCGCGCAGCAGTGGCTTGGGCCTCTCGGTGGCCACCGCCTTCTCCTGGGTAGCCTGCGCCACGGGCGGCACTCTACCTACTGGTCGGTAGGCTCGCCAGACAGCGGCCGTTCGATCGGGCTGAGCGCCAAGAGGAAGCGCTTCTCGCCGTGCTCGGCGAATCGGATGGTCGCGCGGGAGTCCTCGCCCTCGCCCTGCACCTCGACGACGACTCCGAGACCGAAGCGGGCGTGCATCACCGCGTCGCCGGGCGCGAGGCCGAGGCGCTCGGCTCCGCTGGTCGGCGCTGCCGCCTGCCTCTCGGGGTGCGGGCCGCCGTCCCGGCCGGACGCGGCGCCCAGCCCCCCGCCGGTCGGTTTGCCGCCCCAGCCGCCACCTGCCAGGACTCCTTGTCCCCCGCCGATGACGGCACCGTCGTCCACGTCTTCGACCAGCTCCTCTGGGATCTCCTTCAGGAACCGGCTGGGAAAGCTCTGTTGGATGGCTCCGAACAGAAGGCGGCTCCAGGTGTGGGTCAGGTACAGCCGCTCCCGCGCGCGGGTCACCCCGACATAGCAGAGCCGCCTCTCCTCCTCCAGCTCGTCGGGCTCGCTCAGGCTCTGGGAGTGCGGGAAGATCCCTTCTTCCATCCCCGTAAGGAACACGACGCGGAACTCGAGGCCTTTGGCAGAGTGCAACGTCATGAGCGAAACGCTTGCGCCGTCGTCGATGACGTCGGTGGCGGCGATGAGCGCCGTGGACTCGAGGAACGACCCCAGGTCGGTGTGCTCGGACGCCACGTTGACGAGCTCGGCGAGGTTCTCGACGCGGCCCTCCGCCTCTATCGCATGGCTGCCCCCGATCGCTATCTCGGCCTCCAGGGCGTCGCGGTAACCGGTCCGCTCGAGCAGGGCCGCGATCAGCCGGTCCGGCGGGCCGGTGAGGAAGTCCTCGGACCGGAGCTCCTCCAGCAGTTTGAGGAAACTCCGGACTCCGGCCAGCGCCTTTCCCGACGCACCGGCCTCCTCGGCTTGTTCCAGGGCCGCGGCAAAGCCGATACCGCGCTCTTTGGCGAAATCGACCAGACGACCCTGGGTCGTGTCGCCGATGCCACGCCGGGGCGTGTTGAGGATGCGCCTCAGCGACACCTCGTCGCCGGGATTGGCGATCGCGCGAAGGTAGGCGAGCACGTCGCGCACCTCGCGCCGGTCGAAGAAACGGGTCCCGCCGATCACCGTGTAGGCGATCCCACGGTCGGCGAGCGCTGTCTCGAGCGCACGGCTCTGGGCGTTGGTCCGGTAGAAGACCGCCATCTCGCCGTAACTGATGCCCTCGTCGCGGTGGAGGGCGGCGATCTCGCCCGTCACGAAACTGGCCTCGTCCCGGTCGTCGCCGGCCCGGTAGCGGCGGATCCGGTCCCCCTTGCCGAGCGCACTCCAGAGGTCCTTCGCGTGACGGAACAGGTTGTTGCCTATGACGGCGTTGGCGGCGTCCAGGATCGTCTGGCTCGAGCGGTAATTCTGGTCGAGCACGATCATCCGGGCGTCGGGGAACGCCCGCTCGAACTCGAGCAGATTGCGCATCTCGGCACCCCGGAACCGGTAGATGCTCTGATCGGTGTCACCGACTACACAGACGTTGCGACGCGCCCGGCCGAGCTGGATCACCAGCTCGTTCTGGGCGATGTTCGTGTCCTGGTACTCGTCCACGAGGACGTGCTCGAATCGCTCCTGATAGTGCTCGAGCACGTCGGGGTGCTCGCGGAACATCCGCACGGTGCGAACCAGGAGGTCGTCGAAGTCCATCGCGTTCGCCGCCACGAGGCGCCGCTCGTACTCGGTGTAGGCCTGGGCGATCCGGCGCTCGTAGATCGTCCCGGCACGCCCGTCGAAAGCCGCCGCGTCGACCATGTCCGACTTGGCCGAGCTGATGACACCGAGCACCGCCCGGGGTGGGAAGCGCCTCTGGTCGATGCCGAGGTCGTCCAGGACGTGTTCCACGAGCCTGCGGCTGTCGCCGTCGTCGTAGATCGTGAAAGTTGGCCGGTAGTCGATCCGCTCCGCGTTGCGGCGCAGTATCCGCACGCACGCGGCGTGGAACGTGGACACCCACATCTTGCCGGCGTCGGCGCCGACGAGATCGACGACACGGCGGCGCATCTCGTCGGCGGCCTTGTTGGTGAAGGTGATGGCGAGTATCTGCCAGGGCGCCACACCCGAGAGCACGAGCCGGGCGATGCGCCGCGTGAGCACCCGGGTCTTGCCCGAGCCGGCGCCGGCTACCACTACGAGAGGGCCGCCTTCGTGCAGGACCGCTTCACGCTGCGCAGGGTTCAGGTCCGCGACGAGGTCCGCGATGGCGCCCGCCACAAAGCCCGCGTCTGCCGCTGCCGCGTCCGGCTTAGCCTGGTCCTCCGCAGCGCCTGTGCGGTACCGGCCGGCGAGCGGGGGCAGGTCCCCGAGGAGGTCCCACTCGTCGCCTCCCCATGCGCCGGGAGCTCGCGGGGGGATGTACGACATCGCTCCCGACACTACCGGCGCGCGGGCGCGCTCCCGGGATCGCAACTCAGCGAAAGTGCCGACATCACTCCCACTCGATGGTCCCCGGAGGCTTGGACGTCACGTCGTACACGACGCGGTTCACGCCCCGCACTTCGTTGATGACACGGCTCGAGATCCGCTCGAGCACGTCGTACGGCAACCTGGCCCAGTCGGCCGTCATGGCGTCCTCGCTCGTCACAGCACGGACGACGATCGGGTAGCCGTAGGTCCTCTCGTCACCCATGACGCCGACCGAGCGGACCGCCGGCAGCACGGCGAACCACTGCCAGAGTCCCGCGTCGAGACCGTCGCGCCTTATCTCCTCGAGCACGATCTCATCGGCCGCCCGGAGGATCTCGACACGTTCGGGGGTCACCTCGCCGACAACCCGCACCGCGAGCCCGGGCCCCGGGAACGGCTGGCGCCAGACCATCTCGGCCGGCAGGCCCAGCTCGGCGCCGATCGAGCGGACCTCGTCCTTGAACAAGAGCCGCAGCGGCTCGACGAGGTCGAGGCTCATCTCGGCAGGGAGCCCGCCGACGTTGTGGTGCGACTTGATCGTCGCGGCGTCCGCCGTGCCCGACTCGATCACGTCAGGGTACAAGGTGCCCTGGACCAGGTACCTGGCGTCCTTGCGCTCGCGGGCCACCTCCTCGAACAGGCGGATGAACAGCTGCCCGATGACCTTGCGTTTCTCCTCGGGGTCGGTCAGGCCGGCCAGGGCGTCGAAGAACCGGCCCGTGGCCTTCACGTGCACGAGGTCCACGGCGAACTGTTGGAGGAACGTCCTCTCCACCTGTTCGCCCTCGCCCGCGCGCATGAGCCCGGTGTCGACGAAGACCGCCGTGAGCTGGTCTCCGACTGCCCTGTGGACGAGGGCGGCGGCAACGGCCGAGTCGACGCCCCCGGAGAGAGCGCACAGCACGTGAGACGAGCCGACCTGTGCGCGGACCGCCTTGACCTGCGAGGCGATCACCGAGGCGTGGGTCCAGGTCGGCCGGCACCGGCAGACCTCGAAGAGGAACCGCCTGAGCAGGTCCTGGCCGCGCTCGGTGTGGACCACCTCGGGGTGGAACTGCACGCCGTAGAGGGCGCGGGCCGGGTCCTCGAAGGCGGCGACTGTGACAGCCGCGGTCGCGGCGGTCACCGTGAAACCCTCGGGAGCGCTCACGATCGAGTCGGAGTGGCTCATCCACACCTGCGACGACAGCTCCCAGCGGTCCATCAGCACCGAGCCGGACCGGGCCAGGAGCTCGGCGCGGCCGAACTCGCCCACGCCGGTCCGGGCCACCTCCCCACCGAGCATCTGGGCGAGGAGCTGGGCCCCGTAGCAGATGCCGAGAACCGGGAGGCCCGACGCGAACAGCGCGGCGTCCACCGAGGGCGCCGACGGCTCGTTGACCGACTTCGGGCCGCCCGAGAGGATGACGCCGCGAGGATTGCGGGCCGACATCTCGGCCGCGGTCATCGAGGACGGGACGATCTCGGAGTAGACGTGCTCCTCGCGCACACGCCGCGCGATGAGCTGCGCGTACTGGGCCCCGAAGTCGACGACGAGGACGGTGTCGTAGTCGGCCGCGCCCGTCACCCCGCGGTCAGCTCCCCATCCCGATCGACTGGACCCGCTGCAGCTGCTTGCCTTCTGTCTGCAACGCCGGGGCCACCATGACCTCCACCTTGTGGAACTCGCGGATCGTCTCGTAGCCGCACGTCGCCATCGAGGTCCGCAGCGCTCCGAACAGGTTCATGCGCCCGTCGTTCTCGTGCGCCGGCCCCAAGAGGATCTCGCGGATCGTCCCGCGGCGCTCCACCCTCACACGGGCCCCCCGGGGCAGTGTCGCGTGGAAGGCGGCCATGCCCCAGTGGTAGCCGCGGCCTGGAGCCTCCTCGGCGGCGGCGAGCAGCGATCCGATCATCACCGAGTCCGCACCGCAGGCGATGGCCTTGGCGATGTCACCGCCGCGGCTCATCCCGCCGTCGGCGATCACGTGGACGTAGACGCCGGTCTCCTCGAGGTGGCGGGACCTCGCGCCTGCCGCGTCCGCGATGGCGGTCGCCTGGGGCACGCCGATGCCGAGCACGCCACGGGTGGTGCAGGCGTTGCCGGGGCCGACGCCGACGAGCACTCCTGCCGCGCCGGTCCGCATCAGGTGCAAGGCCGCGGGATAGGAGGCACAACCCCCCACGACGACCGGGATGTCGATCTCGCGGATGAACCTCTTCAAATTGAGCGGTTCGACGTTCTTCGAGACGTGCTCGGCGGAGACCACCGTGCCTTGGACCACCAGGAGGTCGAGCTCGGCGCCGAGCACGACGGGGGCGAGCTCGGCGGCCCGCTGCGGCGTGACCGAACCGCAGGCGGTGACGCCGGCTTCCTTGATCTCGCGGATGCGCTGGCTGACGAGCTCGGGCTTCACGGGCTCCGAGTAGATCTGCTGCATGCGCGCGATCGCCGTCGCCACCGGCTGCTCGGCTATCTCGGCCAGCTTGGGCTCAGGGTCCTCGTAACGGGTCCAGAGTCCCTCGAGGTTGAGGACCCCGACGCCGCCCAGACGGCCGATGGCGATGGCCGTGGCAGGGCTCACGACGCCGTCCATGGCCGCGGCCATCAAGGGCAGCTCGAACCTGAACGCGTCTATCTCCCAAGAGATGTCCACATCCTCGGGATCGCGCGTGCGCCTCGAAGGCACGATCGCGACGTCGTCGAGGCCGTAAGCCTGCCTTCCGGACTTCCCGATCCCGATCTCGACCTCAGCCACGCCGGCCCTCCCGTTCCGCTCTCACCGTTGCCTGCACCGCGGCGGCGCCGACCGGCAAGGGCCCAGGTCGCCTGCGAGGTTCAGCTTGCACGCCTGAGGCTAGTTCGGGGCAGGCACCCCCACCGGTGTGCCCGGCGCCGGCCGACGCGGGCGCCGCGGCGTCGATCAGCGCACCACCAGTCGGGCGGCGAGAGCGAAAGGAAGGGCGGCAAGGATCAAGACGACGACTCGCAGCCACATCGGCGAGCCGGCGCCCGCGAACAGAGCCTGGTTCAAGGCGGCGACGGGGACGTTGGGTAGCGTGCTGTGGTTCGCGAGGATCCGCGGGAGGAACCCTGTCGCGATCAACGCTGCGAGCGCGGCGAGCGGTGCCGCTACCAGTGGCCCCGTCGCGACCACTGCGATCCCGGCGGCAGCGAACGCCAGCACGGCGACGCCCGCGGCGACCCCGTGGGGCAGGTAGAAGAAGGCCGCGACGCCGAGGCCGGCCATCACCAGCGCGACCACTGCGCGAAGGTGCAGAGTCGCCCGTGCGGCATAGATGAGCAGCAGGGCCGTCACACCGGGCACGAGCACGGCGAGGACCGCCGTGATGGCGTCTAGGGCACGGAGCGACGCCCTGTGGCCGGCGGCCGAGCGTACGAGCGAGTGCCCCCCGCTGTTGACGATCCGTTGGGCGGTGTCGGAGAGCGAGGTGGCGGCGCCGGCGAAGTAGGCGAGCTTTCCGACCCCGACGGCGACACCGACGGCGATCCCGACGAGGAGCCAGATCCTGCCTTTGAGTGGCCTGATTCTCAGAGAGCCCGCCTCCTCCGATCGCAACCGCGCGCCACGATTGTGCCAGTCAGGAGGTAGGGTCGCCATGTCCTGGAGTCTTGAGATCGAGCGCGACGCGGCCGGAGCCGCCACGGGAGGTTGACCGCGATGCGAGTCACTCGTTTTGGCCTGCAGATCCCGAACTTCACGTTCCCCGGCGTCGCCGACGGAGAGCTCTTCGCGCGGATCGCCCAGATCGCGGTCGCAGCCGAGGAGTCCGGGTTCGACTCGGTGTGGGTGATGGACCACTTCTACCAGATCCCGGGCGTCGGGCCGCGCACGGACCCGATGCTCGAGGCCTACACACTGTTAGGCGCCATCGCCGCCCGTACCGAGCGCGCCGGCCTCGGCACGATGGTGACGGGCGTCACCTACCGCAACCCCGCCTACCTGGCCAAAGTGGTGACGACCCTCGACGTGATCTCCTCGGGCCGGGCCATCCTCGGTATCGGCGCGGCTTGGAACGACGACGAGCACGCTGGTTACGGCTTCGGCTTCCCCCCGGTCGCCGAGCGCATGGAGCGGCTCGAGGAGGCTCTTTTGATCTGCCGGGCCATGTTCACCGAGGAGGCCCCCAGCTTCACGGGTCGGCACTACGCCATCGCCGGCGCGCTGAACCATCCCCGGCCGATCCGCCCCGGTGGCATCCCGATCCTCATCGGTGGTGGAGGAGAGCGAAAGACCCTGCGACTGGTCGCGCAGTACGCCGACGCCTGCAACTTCTTCGGCGACGTGGCGACGATCCGCCACAAGCTCGAGGTGCTGAAACGCCATTGCGAGGAGATCGGCCGGGACCCGGCCGAGATCACCAAGACCCGTCTCGGCAGCCTCGTCATCGCGGAGACCAACGCCGAGGCCGAGCGCAAGGCACGGGTCGTGGCCGAGGCCCGTGGCATGGACGCGGCGCGCATGCGCGAGTACCTGGCTGTGGGCGACCCGGACACCGTCTGCGAGCAGCTCGCGCAGTACCTCGACGCCGGGCTCGACGGGATGATCTTCAACATGCACGACGCGCAGGACCTCGACCCCGTGCGCCTGGCCGGGAAGACCCTCAGCACCGCTTTCGCCTGAGTCTGGCAGACCCGGCGTGCGCCGCCGCGGGGCACGGTCGCTAGCTGCCCGGGACCAACAGGTCTCGGGCCGCTTCTTTCACCAAGGCCCCCAGCTCGTCCGAGGACACGTCGGAGAACACGTCGCCGGTGAGCACGAGCGCGCCCATGACGGCTCCCACGGTGCACGCCAAACGGACACGGTCACGCGCTGCGATGCCCGGATTGGCCAGGAGCTGGCGGAACAAGACGTCCAGGTCCTCGTGGGAGGCGTCATGGCGCTCGCGATGGAGCTCGTCAAGCGCGGCCCGGTTGCGCTCGTGAAGGACGAACAGCGCCCGATGCCCGAGTATCTGCGCGATCAGCTGGTCGAGGAGCGCCAGCCACGCCGCGGGGGACATCTCCGTCGGGTCGATCTCGCTCAAAGCGCCACGACCGAACTCGTGCACCCGGAGATGGAGCTCGAACAAGATGTCTTCCTTGCTGGCGAAGTGGTAGTAGATCGCCGCCTTCGAGAAACCCAGCCTCTCCGCGATCTGGCGCAGCGAGGTCTTCTCGTAACCCTGCTCGGTGAACAGCTCCAAGGCGATGTCGAGGATACGTTCCCGCGTGCTGGCCTCCTCGGCCGGCCCCGCTCCCGGGCCCGGCTCCGGTCGTTCCCCAGGCCCGGTAGGCGACGTCGTGTCGATCATCCCGATCATTCTACTTGACAGCAGGTAAGTGGGTCACTTACCATGCGGCAAGTCAGTAAAGCTCGTAAGGACTGCCAGGAGACCGATGCCGACCGACTCCATGATCCAAGCCGAAGGCCTCACAAAGCGTTACGACAAGACGGTCGCCCTGGCCGGGATCGATCTCGAAGTGCCCGCAGGTGCCATTTTGGGGATGCTGGGGCCGAACGGTGCCGGGAAGACGACCGCGGTGCGAATCCTGACGACTCTGGCCCTCCCCGACGGCGGGCATGCACGGGTCGCCGGCTACGACGTCGTGACCGAAGCCCCGCAGGTGCGGCGCAACATCGGCGTCACTGCCCAGGACGCGACGCTCGACGAGCTCCTGACCGGTCGCCAGAACCTGGTCATGATCGGGCGCCTGAGCGGCCTGCACCGGGCCGAGGCGCGGGCACGAGCGGGCGAGCTGCTGGAGCAGTTCGAGCTCGCCGATGCCGGCGACCGGATCTTGAAGGCGTACTCGGGTGGGATGCGCAGGCGCCTCGACCTGGCAGCGGGCCTCGTGACCCATCCGCCGGTGCTTTTCCTGGACGAACCGACCACCGGTCTGGACCCGACCAGCCGGGTGCGCATGTGGGGCGTTATCCGCGAGCTCGCCGCCGAAGGCGTCACGCTCCTGCTCACGACCCAGTACCTCGACGAGGCCGACGAGCTGGCCGACCGGATCGTGGTCGTCGATCACGGCCGGGTGATCGCCGCAGGTACTGCCGCGGAGCTGAAGACCAGGATCGGGGGGGCTCGTCTCGAAGTGACGCTGAACGCGCCCAACCAAGCCGCGCTCGAGGCGCTCGCCCCGTTAGTCGCCGGTACGGTCCAGGTGAGCCACGACGGCCGGCGCCTGCGGGCACCGGTCCGCAGCGGTGAGGGCCTCGCGACCACGATCGTGCGTGCCCTCGACCAGGCGGGCATCACCGTCGATGACGTGGTCCTGCACCAGCCCTCTCTCGACGACGTGTTCTTCGCCCTGACGGGCCGCTCGGCACCGGCGCCCGCCGAAGGCGGGCAGGCCGGGACCGAGACTTACAGCCCCGAGGTGGAGGCCGCGTTCACATGACCGCACTTGCAAGCAGGCTCGCTCCGGCTGCCGCACCGTCGTTCCCCGCCCGGCTGGTGCGCCAGATCGGCAACGTCGCCGTCCTCACCGGGCGCAACCTCGTGCACATCGCGCGCGAGCCACTGCAGCTGTCGGACGTCACCATCCAACCGGTGCTGTTCACGGCCCTGTTCGTCTACGTCTTCGGCGCCGGCGTGGTCCTCCCCCACGGGGGCACCTACGCGAGCTTCGCGATCGCCGGCATGCTCGCGCTCAACCTGACGACCTCGGCGATGGGAACCGCTGTCGGGCTCAGCAACGACCTCAACGGCGGGATCATCGACCGCTTCCGATCGCTGCCGATGTGGAGGCCGGCGATACTCGTCGGAAGGTCACTCACGGACCTGTTGACCGCCGTGATCTGTGCGTTCTTCGTCTGCGTGACGGGCCTGCTCGTGGGCTGGCGCCCCGAGGGCAGCGTGTTGTCGACGATCGGCGGCTTCGCGATCTTCCTGTTCTTCAGCTACTCCCTCTCTTGGGGCTGTGCTTGCCTCGGCATCGTCTCCAAGGGTGTCGAGTCGGCCCAGGGTGTCGGCCTCGTCATCCTGTTTCCCCTCGCCGTCGTCTCCAACGCGTTGGTACCGACCCAGCGCATGCCGGCGGCGCTGCGCCTGGTCGCCAACTGGAATCCGATAAGCGCGGTGACCGCCGCGTGCCGCCAGCTGTTCGCGAACCCGAACCCTTCCGCGACGGTGAGCTCGTGGCCGATGCAGCACGCCGTCGCCACGTCGCTGGCGTGGTCCGTCGCGATGCTCGCCGTGTTCGCCCCCCTGGCGGCTCACCTGTTCGTGCGGCGCACGCGGGGCTGAAGACCTTCAGATCGCAACAGGCGGGCTCACCGGTCGCCGCAGCAGGCGGAGCAACAACGCGTGGAGCATCTCTGCGGTCGCACCCCAGATCACGTCCTCGCCCAGGTCGAAAAAGTGCATCGTCCGCGCCCGTTCGCCTGCGCCGTCCCACCGCTCCTGCCAGTAACGGCCCGGGGCGACGAGCTCGGCGAGCGGCACCACGAGGACACAGTCGACCTCGTCGGGGTTCGCCTCGAGCACAGGGCGCGAGCGCGCAGCGGCCACGAAGGGAAGGACTGGCGCAGAACGCAGGGGATGGCCCAGGTTCGAGAGCTCGCCGAGCACCTCGAGGGCGTCGGGTTGCAAGGCCACCTCCTCCTCGGCTTCCCTCAGCGCCGCCTGGAGCGGCGCCTCGCCCTCCTCGACACGGCCGCCCGGAAAGGCGATCTCACCCGGGTTCGCGCGCAGGTGCGCCGCCCTGCGGATGAGCACGACCGAGAGCGGGGAGTCGCCGCCGCGATCGTCGCATGGCACGAGCGTGATGAGCACGGCGGCACCGGCCCGCACCACTTCACGCCGCGTGACGCCGCTCGCCGCGGACGCGGGGAAGGCGGCCCGGGCGGTGCCCATGGTGAGCTCCGCCGCCGCGTCCGCCACCTCGATCCCGTCCAGGGGAGAGTCGATCCGTCTGGCCCCGGGCGGGCGGGGAATCGCTTGGCGGATCACCCGCGCAGTGTAAGCCGGAGGCCGATCGCGCCGGCAGCCGGGCACAAGGCCCGGCTGCCGAGATCGCGTAGGTGAGGCCGCGGGGACGAGAGCTACATCATCCCCATGCCGCCGCCGGCAGCGGCCGCCGCAGCAGCGGCGTTGTCTTGCGGCTTCTCGGGCTTGTCGGCAATGAGCGCCTCGGTGGTGAGCAGCAGGGCGGCGATCGACGCCGCGTTCTGCAACGCCGAGCGGGTGACCTTCGCCGGGT
Organism: Acidimicrobiales bacterium; assembly: GCA_050015175.1. Lineage (GTDB taxonomy): Bacteria > Actinomycetota > Acidimicrobiia > Acidimicrobiales > Bog-793 > Fen-455. The sequence goes on from JBEKBX010000001.1 coordinate 67,542, forward strand.
CGATGATGCCGGCCTTGACGAGGTCCTCGAGCTCGCCCGTGAGGGCGTTGAGGCCGGTCGTGCCCTTCGCGTGCTCGACCTCGCGCACCATCACGGCGCCCTCGAAGCCCGCATTGATGGCGATCCACTTGAGCGGCTCGGCAAGGGCACGCCCGACGATCGCCGCACCGGTGGCCTCGTCCCCGGTGAGACCGGCGACCACCTTGTTGACCGCCGTGCGACTGCGCACGAGGGCGGTGCCGCCACCGGCGACGATGCCTTCCTCGATCGCCGCACGGGTCGCGGAGAGCGCGTCCTCGATGCGGTGCTTCTTCTCCTTGAGCTCGATCTCTGTCGCCGCGCCCACCTTGACGACCGCTACGCCGCCGGCGAGCTTGGCGAGCCGCTCCTGGAGCTTCTCGCGGTCCCAGTCCGAGTCGGTCTCCTCGATCTCCCTCTTGATCTGGGAGATCCGGCCTTTCACCTCGTCATCGGCGCCGGCACCGTCGACGATCGTCGTGTCGTCCTTGGTGACAACGACACGCCGCGCTCGACCCAACAGGTCGAGCGTCGTGTTCTCGAGCTTGAGCCCTACCTCCTCGGATATGAGCTGGGCGCCCGTCAGCACGGCGATGTCGCCGAGCATGGCCTTGCGCCGCTCGCCGAAGCCGGGAGCCTTCACCGCTATGGACTGGAACAGCCCGCGGATCTTGTTCACCACGAGGGTGGCGAGAGCCTCGCCCTCCACGTCCTCGGCGATGATCAAGAGGGGCTTGCCCGTTTGCATGACCTTCTCGAGCACGGGGACGAGATCGTGGACCGAGGAGACCTTGCCGTTCACGATGAGCAGGTAGGCGTCCTCTAGGGTCGCCTCCTGACGCTCCGGGTCGGTCACGAAGTACGGCGAGAGGAAGCCCTTGTCGAACTGCATGCCCTCGGTGAACTCGAGCTCGAGCCCGAAGGTGTTGGACTCCTCCACAGTGACGGTCCCGTCCTTGCCGACCTTGTCGATCGCGTCGGCGAGCACCTCGCCGATGGAGACGTCCGCGGCCGAGATGGCAGCCACCTGCGCGATCTCCTGACGACCCTCGATCTCCTTGGCCTGGTGCTGGATCGACTGCACGACTGCGGCGACGGCCTTCTCGATGCCGCGCTTCAGCGACATCGGGTTGGCTCCCGCGGCGACGTTGCGAAGGCCCTCGCGCACGAGCGCTTGGGCGAGCACCGTGGCGGTGGTCGTCCCGTCACCCGCGACGTCGTTGGTCTTCGTCGCGACCTCCTTCACGAGCTGGGCGCCCATGTTCTCGAAGTGGTCCTCGAGCTCGATGTCACGGGCGATCGTGACGCCGTCGTTGGTGATCGTCGGCGCGCCGAACTTCTTGTCCAGCACGACGTTGCGGCCCTTCGGGCCGAGCGTCACCTTGACGGTGTCGGCGAGCTTGTTGACGCCGATCTCCAGACGGCGCCTCGCATGCTCGTCGAAAACAAGCATCTTGGGCATCAGGAAACAACCTTTGCCAGCACGTCACGGCTCGAGAGGATGAGTAGCTCCTCGCCGTCGTGGGTGATCTCGGTACCGCCATACTTCGAGTAGACGACCTTGTCGCCGACGGCCACGCTCATTGGGACGAGCTCACCGGTGTTCTCGGTGCGCCGACCCGGGCCTACCGCGAGAACTTCACCCTGTTGGGGCTTCTCCTTCGCCGTGTCGGGGATGACAAGGCCTGATGCGGTCATCTCTTCCGACTCGCTCGGCCGAACGACGATGCGGTCGTCCAGGGGCTGCAACTTCATTTCAGGGGCCTCCTGTCTGGCTCCGTTAGCACTCTCGACTTACGAGTGCCAACGATACCGTCAGTGAGCGCCTCTGGCAACCTCGCAGGAAGAGTGCTACTTCGAGCCGTGGAGCTGCATGTCGGGGATTGCGCCGGTGTCGAGGGGGGTGGGGCCGGATCGCTCGAGCTGGAAATAGCCGGCCGCGGCGATCATGGCGGCGTTGTCGGTGCACATCGCCCGGCTCGGCAGGTACGACGTCATCCCCCGATCGGCGAAAGCCTCGGCGAAACGGTCCCGGAGCAGCGAATTGGCCGCCACTCCACCAGCGAGGCACGCACCGCGCGCGCCGATCTCGATGGCGGCAGCGACCGCCTTGGCCACGAGCACGTCGACCACCGCCTCCTGGAACGAGGCCGCCACGTCCGCGTTGGTCACCGCCGGATGGGCCCGGACGTAGCTGATCACAGCCGTCTTCAGCCCGGAGAAGGAGAAGTCGAAGGCCCCCGCGGTCGAGGCCCTGGGGAAACGGATCGAGGCGGCGTCGCCCGAGACGGCCAACCGGTCGATCTCCGGCCCGCCCGGGTAACCGAGGCCGAGGTACCGGGCGACCTTGTCGAACGCCTCGCCTGCCGCGTCGTCGATCGTGGCCCCGAGCACGCGGTAGCTGCCTGGCGCGTCCAGCGCGACGAGCAGCGTGTGGCCCCCCGACACGAGGAGAACCACGACCGGCACCTCGAGCTCGGGCGCCTCCAGCATGGCCGCGTACAGGTGTCCCTCGAGGTGGTTCACCCCGACGAAGGGGACGTCCCAAGCCAGCGCGAGCGCCTTGGCGGTGCTGACGCCGACGAGCAGGGCCCCGATCAGCCCGGGCCCGATCGTCGCCGCCACGGCGTCGATCCCCACCGGGCCGCCGGGGTCCTCGAAGCTGCGACCACGGCGGTCGAGGCCCGCACCGGCGAGGGCGTCGGTCACGACCGGCAGGGCGAGCTCGACGTGCGCGCGCCCCGCCAGCTCGGGCACGACGCCCCCGTAGCGGGAGTGCAGGTCCACCTGGCTCGAGACCACTGAGGTGACGACGGTCCGGCCGCGGTCGACCACCGCCGCAGCGGTCTCGTCGCACGAGGTCTCGATGCCGAGGACGCGGCCGCGGACAGTCACTTCTCGGGCGGGACCGGCGCCTGGCCGGCGCCATGCGGCGGCCCAAGGGGCCTGAGTCGGGACTCGATGGCATCGAGGCGCTGGCGGTATGCGTCGGTGTGGATGTCGTGGGCCCACATGACCAGCGCGTCCTCGTGCACCTCGGAGTAGTAGTTCTTCCGCACGCCCGCGGGCGCGAAGCCGAACTCGTGGTAGAGGGCCTGGGCGCCCACGTTCGACACCCGCACCTCCAAGGTCAGGTGCTGCGCCGAACGCTGCCGCGCCTCGCGGGCGAGCTGGAGCAGCAGCCGGCGTGCGACACCGTGGCGCTGCCATTCCGGGGCGACGCCGATGTTGGTCACGTGCGCCTCGCCGACGACCACCATCATGCCCGCGTAGCCGACGACGGCTTCGCCCACGCAGGCCACGTAGTACGCCCGCGTCGCCGGCTGGGTGATCTCGCTCATGTACAGCCCGAGCGACCAGGGACTCGGGAATATCCGCCGCTCGATCGCGATCACGGCCTTCAGGTGCGACCGCCGCATCGGCAGGACCTCGAGGACCCGTTCGGCCGAGTCGGCGCCGGCCCCGGACTTCCTCGAGGTGCCGTCCCGGCCCGCGCGCAGGTGGAACATGGAACGCACGCTGGTCATTCGGCCACCGTCCCGCGGCCTTCACGCGAGCTCCAGTTGATCCGCGCGTCCGCCTCCCGGCCGTAGAGGGGACGCACGGCTGCCGGATCGCAGCCGAGCCCGCCCTCCATCGCCGAGAAAGCCAGCACGGCCAGCGAGGCTACTGGAGGAGCGGCGAGCTCGGTCCCACCCAAGACCGGGGCGGGCACGAGGCCACGGGCTAGCAGGTCGCCATGGCGAATGGCACCGTCTCCGACGAGGAGCACGGGCCGGCTGCCCTCGGCCAGCGCGGCCAGCTCGTCGGCGAGCGCGGCCGGGGTTCCGACGCGGATATCCGAGGAGGGTCTTGCCGGCATGAGCCACGCAACCTCGCCGCGGCGCATGTCGATCACCGGCACGACGGCGCCGCAAGAAGGCGGGCAGGCCGCTATCAGCACTTCGAGGCTCGTCGCGGTCACGACCGGAAGCCCGAGCGCGCCGGCGATCGCCTTGGCCGCCGCGACGCCGACCCTGAGGCCGGTGAACAGCCCCGGGCCGATGTCCACCGCGACGGCGTCGAGTCCTGCCGGTGTCGTTCGCGCGATCCGGCAGGCGTCGACGATCGCGGGGTGCAGCGTCTCGGCCTGGCGACGCCCGGGACGGGCCGTGACGGTCGCCAAGGGGCCCGTCTCGTCCGCGACGGCGACACCCACCTCGATGGTCGCGGTCTCGATGGCGAGGATCTTCATCCTGCGCCCGCCGCCGCGACCGCCGCTTCGAGCAGGCCCTCGACCCTCGAGGTCCAGGATTCGCCGCGGACCTCGATCGTGATGGCCCGCTCCCCCTCGGAGGGGCCCCAGTCGAGGCGCACGACGAGCGCTTCCGTGCCGTAGAGGGGCTCGGCCGCCTCTCCCCACTCGACGACGACGACACCGCCCTCGTCGAGCTCCTCCTCCAACGCCAGGTCGACGACCTCCTGCAGGTGGGCGAGGCGCCACAGGTCGACATGGGTCACCGGGGGTGCGGTCCGGTACTTGTGGGCGAGCGTGAACGTCGGGCTCGTCACCGGCTCGTGACCCCCGAGCGCGGCCACCAGGCCCTGGACGAACGTCGTCTTGCCGGCACCGAGAGACCCGACGAGCAGCACCACGTCGCCCGCGCCGAGAAAAGGCGCGATCCCGGCGCCGATCGCCCGGGTCCCTGCCGCGCCCGCGGTCGAGACCGTCGCCCGGCTCCCCATCAGAAGGCCCGGATAACCGTCTGTGCCGGCGTCAAGGGAGGAACTTCTTCGCCCGTATGAGATCGGCCCGCATCTCGGCGACCACCACACCGCCCCCCCGCAGCGCGTAGGCGGGGTGGAACGTCGGCACCAGCACCGTCTGGCCGTACGCGTAGGACCTGCCGCGGAGCGAGGTCACTCCCTCTGTGACACCGAGCAATGTGCGGCTCGCGAAGTTGCCGAGCGTCACGATCACTTTCGGGGCGACGAGCTCGATCTGGGACTCGAGGAAATGGCGGCAGGTGGCAACCTCCAAAGGATCCGGGTCGCGGTTGCCGGGAGGCCGGCACTTCACGACGTTCGCGATGTAGCAGCCGGTCCGGTCCAGGCCGAGCTCCTCGGCGAGCAGCCGGTCGAGCAGCTGGCCGGAGCGACCGACGAAAGGCTCCCCGACCAGGTCCTCGTCCCTGCCCGGTGCTTCGCCGACGAGCATGAGCGCGGCGGCGGAGTTCCCCGCCGAGAAGACCACCTTTGTGCGCCCTGAGGCGAGGGGGCAGGCGACGCAGCCGAGCGCCACCGCCTCGAGGTCGGCGAGGGTCGTCACTAGCCGATGATCGTAACCGCAGCTCCACGCGAGGTTGGGGCCATGGCGCTAGGTTGCTCGGGAACCGGCCGGAGTGGAAAAGGGGTCCAGTGCAGGCACTGCTGTTCCGACACAACCTCGCTAGGGAGGCAGTGACCGTGATCGGCGGCACGCTCGACAAGCGGGCCTTCGTCTCGAAGTACGCGCCGATCAGCCTGGAGGAGGTCCCCGAGCCCGTCCCGCCGGCCGTCGGCTGGGTCAAGTGCGAGACCGTCATCAGCGGCATCTGCGGCTCGGACGCCAAGCAGATCTTCTTGAACGGCCGGAGGGACAACGCCCTCACCGCGCTCGTCTCGTTCCCCCACGTCCTCGGCCACGAGGCGGTGGCGCGCAGGCTCGACACCGGGCGGCGCGTCGTGCTCAACCCCTGGCTCTGGTGCACGCCGCGCGGCATCGAACCGCTCTGCGGGGCCTGTGCCGCGGGGCGCTATCCCTGGTGCCGGAACTTTCGCAACGGCGACCTCCCCGTCGCCATCCACCTCGGCAACTGTGCAGGCGCCGCCGGGGTGCACGCGGAGCGTTTCTGCGCCCATGAGAGCCAGCTGTTCGAAGTGCCCGAGGAGATGAGCGACGAGGCGGCCGTCCTGTCCGACCCGGTAAGCGTCTCGCTCCGCTCCATCCTGCTCAGCCCCCCGGACACCTCTGTCCCCGCGCTCGTGTACGGGTCCGGCACGCTCGCGTTCGCCGCCATCGGCCTGCTCCGCCACCTCTACCCGCCGCTCGAGATCTGGGCGGCCACGCGGCCCGGCTTCCGGTCCTCCCTCGCCGCCAGGCTCGGTGCCGACGCCGTGCTGAGCTCCGAGCCCGACGGCCTCGTACGCGAGGTGGCGCTGCGCACCGGTCAGACAGCCCTCAAGCCCTGGAGCGGCAAGGACTGGCTCCAGGACGGCCCGGGCGTCGTCTACGACACGATCGGCAGCACAGAGACTGTCGAGACGTCCCTGCGCCTCCTCAACACCGGCGGGACGCTGGTGGTCAGCGGCGTCGAGCCGCCCAAGCGCTTCGAGTGGACGCCCATGTACTTCAAGGAGCTCAGTGTCATCGGCTCGAACGGTTTCGGCATCGAGGAGGTCGCCGGCGACTCCAAGCACGCCTTCGAGCACTACTTCGACTTCGCCCGGGCCGGCCTCGACCTGACGGCGGTCGTCACCCACCGCTTCCCGCTGTCCCGCTGGCGCGAGGCGGTGTTGACCCTCGCCGACTCCAGGCACACCGGGGCCGTCAAGGTCCTCCTCCAGCCGTAAGCCTCAGCCGGTGCCCACCCGGGCCGACACAGCCCCGAGCAGGTCGGCGATCTCCTCGCGCCGCTCGTACATGAGCATGTGGCCGGCGCCCTCGTACTCGTGCAGGCTGGCTTGGTCGAACCCGGCTGCCAGCCGCCGGGCGAACAGCGGAGGTGTGAGGTGGTCGCTGGTGCCGACAGCCACGACGACAGGCACATCGAGGTCGCCGAACGGCGCCTTCTCCTCGAAGCCGAGCACCTCTCCGACAAGCCCGGTGAACACCTCGGGGTCCATCGACCTGAGCATCCGCAGCGTCGCGACGACCTCGGCCGGGCGCGGCCTGCGCCCGAAGCCCAGGCGGGATGCGAGATAGCCGGTGTCGCCGGTCGGCAGCGCAGGCCGGCCCGGGCGCCAGATGCCCACGCCGGCACCGGCCACCCGGCCGACGGCGGCCGCGAGCCGGCCCCAACTCGGAACTGGCAGGCCCAGCCCACCGCTGGTCCCCATGAGAACGATGGCTCCGATCCGCGTCCCGAGCAACTCGGGGTGAGCTCGGGCCACGCGCTGGCAGACCATGCCGCCCATGGAATGGCCCACGAGCACTGCCTGGCCGAGATCGAGCGCCGCCAGCACTTCGGCCACGTCGCCGGCCATCGCCGAGATGGTGACGTCCTCGCTGCCGGCGCTCGAGAGTCCGTGGCCCCTCAAGTCGAGGGCGATCACGCGGTGCGCCTCGGCGAGGTCCCGTAACTGGTAGCTCCACACCTCCGCCGAGAGGTTGGCCCCGTGCAGCAGCACCAAGGGCGGGCCCCCGCCTCTTTCGATCATGTGGGACTCGCCCCCGTCCCGCATGGTGAGCACTCGGTGCACCACGTCGTCGGGCACCGAGATCTCCCCTTCGTCGGGCGCGGGCAGGCCCTCGTGCCTTCTCGAGTAACGGCGCGCGAGGGCGAAGGCGATACCCGCCGCGCTGGCGACCCCGGCCGTCGCGTAGGCGACGGCCCTCTTGCTGGTGGGCCCCACTAAAGCGGTCCGGCGCCGCGTACGTGCCTTCGCGGCAGGCGGGGCCCGATCCGGCAGAGGATCTCGAAAGAGATCGTGCCGATCCGGTCGGCCCATTCCTGGGCGGTCACGGTCTCGGTGCCCTGGGATCCGATCAGCACGACCTCGTCGCCGCGACGCACACCCGAATCCGGGCCGCAGTCGACCATCAGCTGGTCCATCGTCACCGCGCCCGCCACCCTCCGGCGCCGGCCGCCTACGAGCAGCTCGCCCCCGCCCTCGAACAGGCTTCTCGGGACCCCGTCGGCATAGCCGACGGGCACTGTCGCTATGTCGGTCCTCTCCTGCAGCCTGTACGCGAGCCCATAGCTCGTCCGCTCCCCCGCGCCCAGCTCCCGCACGAGGCTGACCTGGGTCTTCCATGACAGCGCCGGGCGGAGCGCCCCTGCCCCGGCCGCTTCGATCGGCGCCGGCGAGACCGCTCGCGAGGGCAGGTAACCGTAGAGGGAGATCCCGCAGCGTACGAGGTCGTAGCGAGACGGCGGGTGAGCGATCGCCCCTGCCGAGTTCGCGGCGTGAACCCGGGCCGGTGAGGGGAGCCCGGCCGCTTGCAGGCGCGAGCGGAGGGCGTCGAAACGCGCCAACTGCTCGCCGGTGAAGGGATCGCAGGGCTCGTCAGCCACCGCCAGATGCGTCCAGAGCCCCGCGTAGCGCAGCTCCGGCGCCTGGACGACTTGCTCCACGATCCGGCACGCCTGGTCGAATTCGGCGCCCACGCGGTGCATGCCGCTGTCGAGCTTGACCTCGACCTCGACCTGGCGCGAGACCCGGGCCGCCGCTGCGCGAATCGCGTTCACGCCTGCCCGGGTGTAGACGGTGGCGATCAGGTCCCGTGCGACGACCTCCCCCATGGCCTCTGCGGCGGGCTCGGAGAGGAGCAGGATCGGCACCTCCAGACCCGCTTCTCGCAGGACCACGCCCTCTTCGACGAGCGCGACGGCCAGCGAGGTCGCACCACCGGCGAGGGCTGCGTTGGCGACGGGGACCGACCCGTGGCCGTACGCGTCGGCCTTCACGACCGCGCACAACTCCGCGGGCGCGGCGACGGCCCTCAGGATCCGCGCGTTCGACGAGATCGCGTCGAGGTCGACCTCCGCCCAGGCGCGGCGTTGCCAGGACTCAGCCATGGGCCGCCGAGATCACGATCGCCACCAGCTCAGGCAGGTCGCCTGCGACCAGGCCCTCCGCGAACCCGAGGCCCGCCGCGCGTCCGTGCACGTGCGCAGCGAGGGCGGCGGCTCGCAAGGGCTCGACGCCCCTGGCGAGGAACGCCCCTATGACCCCGGACAGCACGTCACCTGTCCCGGCAGTCGCGAGGCGAGACGATCCCGAAGTGACGAGGAAGGCCTCGCCGTCGCTCGCCGCGACCGCCGTCGTCGAGCCCTTCAAGAGCACGATGGCGCCGAGACTCTCCGCGAGGGACCGGGCAGCGGCGATACGGTCGCCTCCCGGGCTGGAGTCTCGGCCGGGTGCGGTGGCGGCGAGCCGTGCGTACTCGCCGTCGTGCGGAGTGAGCACGGCCGGGATCTTGCGCCCTGCCAGCACCTCGCGCGCCTGGGCGAGCGGGCCGAGCGCCCCCAGCCCATCGGCGTCGACGATGACCGGGACCTCTGCTTCGGCGACGAGGCGGCGCACCGAGGCCACCACCCCCGGATCCGAGCCGATCCCGGGGCCGATCACGAGCGAGCGGCACCTGCGCAGCTCGCTCAGCACGGCGTCGGCGAAATCCGTCCCCGGCACCGACAGCGCGACGGCTTCCGAGGCCGGCAGGTCGTCGGGCGAAGCGCCCGGCACGCACCAGCGCACCATGCCGGCTCCCGCCCTCTGGGCGCCGCTGGTCGAGAAACGGGCGGCCCCGAACATCCCGGGGGACCCCGCGACCACCAGGCACGCGGTGCGCCACTTGTTGGTCTCGGCCTCGCGCTCGGGGAGCCAGCTCTCGATGTCGCGGTCCTCGACGAGCCAGATCTTGCCGCCTCGCACGTCGATCCCGATAGGCGCCACCACCACTTGCCCGGCGTGCGCGGGCCCGTCACCCATCAACAGCCCGGGCTTGAGCGCCGCCATCGTGACAGTTTCGGTCGCCGAGACGGCGCCCTCGCAAGCGAGACCGGTGTCGGCGTCGAGACCCGACGGGATGTCGATCGCGAGCACGGGGATCCCGTCCGGCACAGCAGGGGCTCGGTACTCACCCCTGAAGCCGGTCCCGTAAGCGGCGTCGATCACGAGGTCGCAAACGGGCAGCGTCACCGGAAGGTCGGCAGGGTCGAGCTCTGCGACTCTCACGCCGCGGCGGCGCAACATGGAAGCGGCCACACGTCCGTCGTCTCCGTTGTGGCCCCGGCCTGCGACCACCGCGACCCTCTTGCCGTAGGCGCCGTCCAACAGCCCCAGCGCCGCATTGGCGACGGCGGCGCCGGCTCTGGCGACGAGGACGTCCAGCCCGACCTCGGCGATGGCCGTCTCATCCGCGGCCCGGAGCTCGTCACGGGTATGGACGGGTTGCATGCGATCACTTCCTTCAGTCCGCCACGACGACAGCAGCCGCGACCGAGTCGGTGTGCGTGAGCGACACGTGCCAGGAACGGACCCCGAGCGCTGCGGCCCGGCTGGCGGCGAGCCCGGAGACCTCGAGCCGCGGCGCGCCCGACCCCCCGTCGACGACCTCGACGTCGGTGAGGCGCACACCTCCGAGCCCCGTCCCGAGCGCCTTCATCGTGGCCTCCTTTGCCGCGAAGCGGGCAGCGAGGCCGGGCACCGGGTCGACCCGGTCCGACAGCAGGGAGCGCTCGGCGGGAGTGAACATACGCTCGAGCGCCTGGGGCCGGCGGGCGAGCAGCCGACGGAAACGCTCTATGTCGACCAGGTCGATGCCCACCCCGATCACCTCGAGGCCCCGCTCGGCCCTCCGGCCCCGGCACGACGCTCGACGCGGCTCACTCGACCGTGACGACCTTGGCAAGATTGCGCGGCCTGTCGACGTCGTTGCCGCGGGCGCGCGCGACCCCGTACGCGAGCGCCTGCAGGGGCACTATCGCAACAGCGGGCGACAACAGCTCGGGCACGGTGGGGATCTCGAGGAACTCGTCCGCGACGGCCTTTGTCTCCGAGTCGCCCTCCTCGCACACGACCACGACCTTGGCGCCACGGGCCTTTACCTCGGCGATGTTCGCCATCACCTTCTCCCACAGGGTGCCCCGGGTGGCGATGGCCACGACCACGGCACTGTCGTCGATGAGCGCGATCGGGCCGTGTTTCATCTCCCCGGCCGGGTATGCCTCCGCCCGGACGTAGGCGAGCTCCTTCAGCTTGAGGGCTCCTTCGAGCGCAACGGCGTAACCCACACGGCGGCCCAGGAAGTAGACGTCCTGCACCCCTGCGAGCCGGTTCGCGACCGAGAAGTAGTCGTCGATCCGTCCGATCGCACGTCCGACGAGCCCCGGCAGGGCGAGCAGCCCGTATGCGAGGTCCCGTTCCTCCTCGGCCTCGACGGTCCCGCGCTGGCGGGCGAAGTGGAGGGCGAGAAGCTGGAGCATCACGATCTGGGCGGCGTGGCACTTGGTCGACGCCACCCCGATCTCGGGACCGGCCCTGGTGTAGAGGGCGCCGTCCGCCTCGCGGGCGAGCAGCGAGTCGACCACGTTGGTCAGCGCGACGGTCCTGGCACCGCGGCGACGTGCCTCGCGCAGCGCGTGGAAGGTGTCGACGGTCTCTCCCGACTGGCTGACCGCCACGACGAGGGTGTGCTCGCCCAGGATCGCGTCCCGGTAGCGGAACTCGCTGGCGATCTCGACCTCGGCCGGCATCCGGGCCCAGTGCTCGAAGGCGATACGGCCGCTCAGGCAGGCGTAATAGGCAGAGCCGCAGCCCATCAGCACGACACGCTCGACCTCCTCGAGGTCCGAGGCCGTCAGCCGCAGCTCCTCGAGCTCGGTCGTGCCGTCGGCGTGGAGCCTCCCCATGAGGGTGTCCGCGAGCGCCTTGGGCTGCTCGTGGATCTCCTTGGACATGAAGTCGTCGTAGCCGTCCCGCCGTGCGGCGACGAGGTCCCAGCCGACCTCGAGCGGCACGAGCTCACGCACTTGGCCGTCGAGGCCGACAACGGAGACCGAGTCGGGCCTGACCTCGGCGATCTCGTCGTCCGCGAGCTGGTAGAGCGACCGGGTCGTCCCCAAGAGCGCGGCGATGTCGGACGCGACCAGGCCGGTCCCGTCCAGCCGCCCCAAGATGAGCGGTGAGGTCCGCCGCGCCGCCGCGATCACATCAGGCTCCCTCGTGCTCACCGCCGCGAGGGCGAAGTCGCCGCGGAGCTCTGCCACGCACCGTCGTAGCGCCTCGGCGAGGCCGGCCCCGTCCTCCAGCTCCCGCTCGAGCATGTGAGCGACGACCTCGGTGTCGGTCTCGGACGACCTCGTGTGGCCCTGCGCCGCCAGCTTGGCCCAGAGCTCCTGGTAGTTCTCGATGATGCCGTTGTGCACTACCGCGACGGTGCCGGTGCAGTCGCAGTGGGGGTGGGCGTTGTGCTCGACCGCGGCGCCATGGGTCGCCCAGCGCGTGTGGCCGATGCCGGCGGTCATGTCTGTAGGAGCCCCGGGGGCGGCGTCCCGGAGCGTCTCGAGGGAATGCCCGCGAACTGCGTCGCGCTTGCGCCACAGGCGCGTCCCGTCGACCAGCACGACCCCGGCAGAGTCGTAGCCGCGGTACTCGAGCAGAGCCAGGGCGTCCAGCATCACCTGCAGTGGCTCGGCCGCGCCTGTGACGCCGATTATCCCGCACATGCTTGAAGGCTACGGCCTGTCGGCCCGGCCGGTGGCGTCAAGCTCGCGGACCACGACCGAGACGAGCCGTTCGACCACCTCGTTGGCCAGTTCGTGCGTCGGCGCCTCAGCCATGACCCGCACCAGCGACTCGGTCCCCGACGCCCGGAGCAGCACACGGCCGTTGGAGCCGAGCTCGGACTCGACGAGCGAGACCTCCTCCCACACCGACGCCGCCGAAGCCAGGTGTGACGTGTCGGCCACGTGCACGTTGCGCAGCACCTGCGGCAGCCGCGTCATCGCCCCGGCCGCCAGGTCTGCCAACGGGCGCCTGCTGCGGGCGACGAGCTCGATGAGGAAGAGCGCGGTCAGGATCCCGTCGCCGGTCATGCCGTGGCGGCGGAATACGAGATGGCCGGACTGCTCGCCGCCCAGCTGCAGGTCGTTGGCCTCGATGGCGTCGCTGACATACCGGTCCCCGACAGGGGTTTCGACAACCCCGATCCCGCGTGCGGCGAGCGCCTGGCGAAGCCCCAGGTTGCTCATGACGGTCACGACTATCGAGCTGCCGCTCAGAAGGCCCCGCTCAGACAGGTCGAAGGCGAACATGGCGAGCAGCTGGTCGCCGTCCACGAGATCGCCTTTGTGGTCGACGGCGAGAACCCTGTCGGCGTCTCCGTCGAGAGCGACGCCGAGGTCCGCACCGGAGGCGACCACGGCCTCCTGCAAAGGCTGCAGATGGGTCGATCCGCACCCGGCGTTGATGTTGACGCCGTTCGGCTCTGCGGAAAGAACCTTGTGGGAGATGCCGAGGCGCTCGAGCACGGCCGGAGCGACGACGCTCGCGGCACCGTTGGCGCAGTCGATCACGACCTCGAGGCCGAGACGTGCACCACTGTCGACGGCGTCGACGAGGTGATCGGCGTAGGTCCACAGCGCGTCCGGGTCGGCCCGCACCGCACCGAGGCCGGCCCTCGCGGCTCGCTGCGAGGACGGCGATGCACCTGCGGTCGCGGCCGGCGAGGTGAGCCCGTCGAGGTCGTCCTGGATGGCGACCTCGACTTCGGTGGCGAGCTTGGTGCCGCCGGCGCCGAGAAGCTTGATGCCGTTGTCGCCAAAGGGGTTGTGCGAGGCCGAGACCATCGCTGCCGGGAGCGCTCGGTCAGCCGCGAGCCAGGCGAGGCCGGGGGTCGGGATGACGCCGACGTCCACGACGTCCGCGCCCTCGGCGGTCATGCCGGCGGCGAGCGCCGACTGGATCATCGTCCCGGATTGGCGCGTGTCGCGCCCGAGGAGGAAAGGGGAGCCCGGCAGGATCCGGGCCGCGGCGCGCCCGAGCGCAAGAGCGAGCTCGGGTGTCAGGTCTGCACCGGCAACCCCGCGAATCCCGTCGGTGCCGAACCGCGGCGCCATCGGTGCTCAGCGCTTCGAGTACTGAGGAGCCTTGCGAGCTTTCTTCAAGCCGTACTTCTTGCTCTCCTTCTCCCGCGCGTCGCGCGTGAGCATGCCCGCCTTCTTGAGGTTGCCCCGGAGATCGGTCTCGAGCTCGATGAGGCCTCGGGCGATGCCGAGGCGGAGCGCGCCCGCCTGGCCCGAGATCCCCCCACCGTCGATCGTCGCGTCCACGTCGTAACGCTCGGCGGCACCGGCGATGCGCAACGGCTCTGTTGCGAGCGTCCGGTGGGTCTCCGAGGGGAAGTACTCCTCGAACGGCCGCTTGTTGATCGTGATGGCACCTTCACCGGTGCGCAGGCGCACGCGGGCGACGGCACGCTTACGGCGGCCGGTCGACTGGACGAGTGGCTTTGCCATGAAACAGCGGTCCTTCGGGGTCAGGAAGCTCGCCGGGCGGCGGGCAGATCGAGCGGGATGGGCATCTGGGCGGCGTGCGGGTGGTCGGGGCCGGCGTAGACCTTCAGCTTCCCGAGCATCTTGTGCCCGAGGGCGCCCTTGGGAAGCATGCCCCTGATCGCGCGCCGGACGACCTCCTCGGGCTTTTCCGCGAGCTCCTCCGAATAGCTGACGGTCCGCAGTCCGCCCGGGTAGCCGCTGTGGCGGTGCGAGAACGACCTGTCGCTCTTGCCGGCGGTCATGACGACCTTGGCCGCATTGACGACGATCACGTGGTCACCGGTGTCGATGTGGGGGGCGAATATCGCACGGTGCTTGCCGCGAAGCACCCGGGCGACCTCGCTCGAGAGGCGGCCGAGGACAAGGCCGTCGGCGTCGACGACGCGCCAAACGCGTTGCAGCTCGCTCGGCTTGGGGGAATACGTGCGCACGACCGTCCTTTGTAGAAGTCAACTCGTGGTGCTCACCCTGAGCATCCCGCGGCCACCGGTTAAAGGGCGCGAACCTCAAGCTCAGCGGGCAAGAGCCAGCGATCAACGATAGAAGACGCCGAGGCCAACGGCAAGCCGGCGCCTCACCGTGCCGTGCCGCCCCAGTCGCGGCCGCCGGGCTGCCAGGTCCCTCCGGGGACCAGGCTCTCCTGGTATCTCACCGCCATCAGGCAAAGCCCTCTCGGGGGGGCCGGCTGGCCGGCGCGCGACCGGTCGCCACTTCGGATGATCGCGAGCACCTCACCGGCCGGGATGCGCCCTTGCCCCACGCCCACGAGGGTCCCGACTATCGAGCGAACCATCTGGTGGCAGAAGGCGTTCGCCTCGATCTCGAAGACCCACACCGGATCTTCCGCGCAGGCCGGTGACCAGCCGACCGACAGCACACGGCGGGTGATCGGCCGCGACTCACCCGCCGGGAGCCGGCAGAATGCCGAGAAGTCGTGCTCGCCCAGAAGGGCGTCCGCACCGATGCGCATGGCGGCAAGATCGAGCCTGCCGGGCACGTGCCACGAGCAGTGCCGGACCAGAGGATCGGGCCAAGGTGTGCGTAGCACGCTGTAGCGGTAGCGCCGGGCGGTCGCTGAGTGACGGGCGTCGAAGCCGTCGGGCGCCACCCGTGCCTCGAGCACAGCAATGGCCGGTCCCAGCTGGCGGCTGAGCGACGGCCCGAGCCGCTCCAGCACCATCCCCGGCTCGGGCTTCCGTCTCGCCCATTTCGCGACGACCGCCTCGTCCAGGTCGACGTGGGCGACTTGCGCGGACGCGTGCACGCCGGTGTCGGTCCTGCCGGCGCAGGTCAGCGACACCTCATGGCCGGCCATCGCGCTCAACGTCGCGGCGAGCAGGCCGGCGACGGTTCGTTGGCCCCCCTGGGCGGCAAAGCCGTGAAAGGAGGTCCCGTCATAGGCGACCAGGAGCATTACGCGACGAAGCGGCCCCCGTGGGGCCGCTCCACTCTCAGGCTCGAAGAGCCTCACACAAGCTCGACGCGCGCCATCGGGGCGTTGTCTCCCTGGCGCGGTCCGAGTTTCAGGATCCGGATGTAGCCACCCGGCCGGTCGGCGTAGCGCGGGCCGATCTCGGAGAACAGCTTGTTCGCCATGTCCTTGTCACGGATGAACGCCACGACCTGGCGCTGATTGTGGACACCGCCCTTGCGCGCCTTGGTGATCAGCTTCTCGGCCACGGGCCGCATGGCCTTCGCCTTGGTCTCGGTCGTGACGATCCACCGCGGGTCTGCGGCGATGAGCGAGGCGATGAGGTTGCCCATCATGGCCTTCTGGTGGGCCGCGTCCCCGCCGAGGCGGCGGCCCTTCTTCGGGGTGGCGGGCATCTCAGACGCCTGCCTCACGCAACGAAAGGCCCCGCTCGTCGAGACGCTCGAGCACCTCGTCGAGCGACTTCTGACCGAAGTTCGTGATGGCCAGGAGGTCCTCCGCCGAGCGCTCGATGAGCTCTCCGACCGTGTTGATCTGCGCGCGCTTGAGGCAGTTGCGCGGGCGCTCCGGCAGGTCAAGGTCCTCGATGGGAAGGTCCAGGTCCGGTGAGCCCGTAATGGCGACGCCGACCTCGCCGAGCTCCAGGCCTCGGCCCTCGCCGGCGAGCTGCGCGACGATCGAGAGCAGGCCGCGCAGCGTCTGGCCGGCCGACGCGAGCGCCTCGCGGGGTGAGATCGAGCCGTCGGTCTCGATGTCGAGCAGGACCCGGTCGAAGTCGGTGGAAACCTCGACGCGCGTGGGCTCGACCACGAACGCGACGCGGCGGACCGGCGAGAAGATGGCGTCCACCGGGATGACCCCGATGGTGGACGCCGCCTGCTTGCGCTCGGCCGGGGCGTACCCCTTGCCCTGCTCGACGGTCACGTCGATCGCGAGACGCCCCTTGGCGTTCACGGTCGCGATGTGGACCCCGGGGTTGAGGACCTCGACGTCCGAGGTTGTGCGCAGGTCCGCGCCGGTCACGTCGGCGGGGCCTCGCACGTCAATGCGCATCGTGACCGGCGTCTCCGAGGAGCTGCGCAGCACGAGGTCCTTCAGGTTCAAGATGATGTCGCTCACGTCCTCCTTGACACCGGGCAGGAACGTGAATTCGTGGAGCGCGTCGTCGAAACGAACCTGGGTGACCGCCGCACCGGGGATCGACGACAAAAGGGTGCGCCGGAGTGCCGCCCCGAGGGTGTGCCCGAAGCCGGGGTCGAGCGGTCCGATCGCGAAGCGCTGGTGGAGCTGGTCCGGTTCGCCGATCGGCTCGACGGTGGGACGCTGGATGATGAGCATGTGGTTATCGGGCTCCTATGTGGATTGGCGCGTCGGCTACTTCGAGTACAGCTCGACGATGAGCTGCTCGCGCACTTGGGTGTCGATCTGTTCCCTCAACGGGAGGGAGAGCACGCGCACCGCGCTGCCTGAGTCCTCGACCTCCAGCCACGCGGGGGGCCGGCGATCGATGGTGTCGAGATTGTGGCGCACGACGATGAACTCCCGCGCCTTGGCGCTGAGCTCGACCCGGTCGCCCTGACGGACCCGGTAGCTCGGGATCGTCACACGCTTCCCGGTCACACGCACATGTCCGTGGCGGACCAGCTGCCGTGCCTGGTTGCGGCTGGCTCCCCACCCGGCACGGAACACGACGTTGTCGAGGCGGGACTCCAGCATCCGCAGCAGGTTGTCGCCAGTGATGCCGGACTGGCGGCTCGCCTCCTCGTACATGTTGCGGAACTGGGTCTCGAGCACACCGTAGATGCGACGCGCCTTTTGCTTCTCCCGCAGCTGGGTGTTGTACTCGGAGGGCTGGCGCAAACGGTCGCGCCCGTGCTCTCCCGGAGGGCTGGGACGCCGCTCCATCGGGCAGCGGACCGTCTCGCACTTCGGGCCTTTCAGGAAAAGCTTGACCTTCTCACGCCGGCAGAGGCGGCAGACAGGTCCGGTGTATCGCGCCATCGTCGTCTCCCTACCTAAACCCGGCGCCGCTTCTTCGGGCGGCACCCGTTGTGCGGAATCGGCGTCACGTCCTTGATGCCGGTGACTTCGATGCCCGCGCTCGACAGAGAGCGGATCGCGGTCTCACGCCCTGAGCCGGGACCGCGGACCAGCACGTCCACGCGGCGCACGCCGTGCTCCATCGCACGGCGGGCGCACTGCTCTGCCGCCATCTGGGCCGCGTACGGCGTCGACTTGCGTGAGCCCTTGAAACCGACGTTGCCCGCGGACGCCCACGAGATCACGTTGCCGTCCTGGTCGGAGATCGAGACGATCGTGTTGTTGAACGAGCTCTTGATGTGGGCGACGCCATAGGTGACGTTCTTGCGCTCCTTGCGACGCGGCCTGCGGCCGCCCGGCTTTGTCGTCTTTGCCATCAGTGGCGGTCCGAACGTGCGCGATTGATCGTGTACGGGGCCATGGTTACTTGCGCACCTTCTTCTTTCCGGCGACGGTCTTCTTCGGTCCCTTGCGTGTGCGGGCGTTGGTGTGGGTGCGCTGACCGTGGACCGGGAGGCCCTTGCGATGGCGGATCCCTTGGTAGCAGCCGATCTCCATCTTCCGCTTGATGTCCTGGGCGACGTCACGGCGAAGATCGCCCTCGACCTTGAAGTTGGCGTCGACCCAGGCCCTGAGCCGGGCGACCTCCTCGTCGGTCAGGTCGCGAACCCGGGTGTCGGGGCTGATCCCGGTCTCGGCGCAGGTCTGCTGCGCCCGGGTCAGGCCGATCCCGTAGATGTAGGTCAGCGCGATCTCGAGACGCTTCTCGCGCGGGATGTCGACACCGGAAATTCGGGCCACGTGCTAACCCTGCCTCTGCTTGTGTCGCGGATTTGTGCAGATCACCATCACGCGGCCGTGCCGGCGGATGATCTTGCATTTCTCGCACATCGTCTTGACGCTCGGTCGAACCTTCACTTCATGCTCCACTCAACGGGGCCGGCACCGCCGACCCGCTCCCGCCTTGGCAGCGCTTGCTGCCCGGCTCCAACATCCGCCTTCTCCGGGACCGGCCCTGGCCGGTGCCCCGTTCACTTGTACCGATACGTGATCCGCCCTCGTGCCAGGTCGTACGGCGTGATCTCGACCTGGACACGATCACCCGGCAAGATGCGAATCCGGTGCATCCGCATCTTGCCCGAGCTGTGCGCGAGCACTTTGTGCCCGTTCTCGAGCTCTACGCGGAACATTGCGTTCGGGAGCGGCTCGACAACCGTTCCTTCCAGCACGATCGCATCCTCTTTGGGCTTGGGCAGGACAACCTCCTACGACTAATCCGACTCTCATTGACACCGACGCGACGACCGCCGCGCAGTAGATCTTTGCGACGGGCCCTCGCATGGATGCCGCGTACTTCCCACCGGCTCGTGGCGCAGAAAAGCATAGCCGCCGGCCACTGGACCCGAGGCGGCCCCATGATAGCCGCTCAGTCCTGAGTGAGCACCTCCGGGCCGTCTTCGGTGACGGCAATGGTGTGCTCGAAGTGCGCGGAGAGGCTCCCGTCCGCGGTCACGACGCTCCAGCCGTCCTGGAGCTCGATCGTGTCCGGGCCGCCGATGTTGACCATCGGCTCGATGGCAAAGACGTTTCCAACCTTGATCCGCGGGCCCGGCGTCCCGGGCCAGTAGTTCGGTACCTGCGGGTCTTCGTGCATCGCGGTGCCGATGGCGTGGCCAACGTACTTGCGCACCACCGAGTAGCCCGCGGCCTCGGCGACGTTCTGAACCGCCCTGCCGACGTCGTGAAGGCGGTTGCCGTCCCGGAGCTGGTCGATGCCCGCCCACAGGCTCGCCTCGGTCACCTCCAAAAGGCGCGCGGCCGCGTCCGAGATCTCGCCGACCGGGGCCGTGTAGGCGGCATCGCCGTGGTATCCCTCGATGATCGCCCCGCAGTCGATCGAGATCACGTCGCCTTCCTCGAGCACGCGAGCGCCCGGTATGCCGTGCACGATCATGTTGTTCGGCGACGTGCAGATCACAGCGGGGAACCCGTGGTAACCGAGGAAGTTCGACCTGGCACCGCGGCGCTCGAGCACGTCGCGCGCGACACGGTCGAGGGCTGCGGTCGTCACGCCCGGCTTGATCTTGAGCCGGGTCTCGGAGAGCATCTCGGCGACGACCTTGCCGGCCCGCCGCATCTTCGCGATCTCCTCGGGAGTGCGCCTCATGCATGCTCCCGAGGCGTGGGCGGGAAGAACCTGCCACCGTGCTGGTAGGCGTCGACGACCGCGTTCAGGTTCTCGGCGACCTCGCTGGGGCTGCCTTCGCCCGACACCTCGACCAGCTTGCCCAAAGCGGCGTAGCGGGCGATGAGCGGGGCGGTCGCGGAGTCGTACTGCGCGAGCCGGTTCTTGATCGCCTCCTCGGTGTCGTCCTCGCGCTGGACGACGTCACCTCCGCAGAAGTCACAGGTCCAGTTCAGCTTGGGCGGTGCCGACGTCGAGTAGATCGCGCCGCAGTCCTCGCACACCCGCCGGCTCACGAGCCGCGCCAGCACGAGCCCGGTCGGCACCACGAGGTCGAGCACAAGGTCTATGGAGAACGGCTTCAGGATCTCGTCGAGCCCGTCCGCCTGGGCCACGGTCCGCGGGAAACCGTCGAGCAGGAAGCCTCGTGTCCTCGTGTCGTCCTGGTCGAGGCGGGCGGCGATCATGGCCAGCACGACACTGTCGGGGATGAGGTCACCGGCGTCGAGATAGCGGCGTGCCTCGAGACCTAGCGGGGTGCGGGCCTTGACCGCCGCCCGCAGCATGTCGCCGGTGGAGATGTGGGGCAGCACGTAGCGACGCGACAGCCGCATGCACTGGGTGCCCTTCCCGGCTCCTTGCTTGCCGAGGACGATGAGCCTCGCGCCCGGTACCACTTACTGGAGGAATCCCTCGTAGTTACGCATCATCAACTGGCTGTCGATCTGCTTCATGGTCTCGAGCGCCACGCCGACGCTGATCAGAAGCGTCGTGCCCGCGAACGGGATCGTGGTGATGTGCCAGAGCGAAAGCAGGATCGACGGCGTCAGCGCCACGGCCGCCAAGAACAAGCTTCCCGGAAGCGTGATCCGGTTCAGGATCCGTGCCAGGTAGTGCTCGGTCGGGGGCCCCGGCCTGAAGCCGGGGATGTAGCCGCCCTGCTTGCGGATCGTGTCGGCCTGCTGGTAGGGGTCGAAGGTCACGTGGACGTAGAAGAACGTGAACAAGACGATGAACAGGCCGTAGAAGACGATGTACCAGCCGTCGGTCGGGTTGAGCAGGTTGTGCTGGACCCAGTTGCGCAGCGACATCCAAGGCACGACGTTCGACAAGAGGACGGGGATGTACAAGAGGGAGCTCGCGAAGATGATCGGGATAACACCGGCCTGGTTCACCTTGAGAGGGATGTAGGTGCTCTGGCCGCCGTACATCCGACGCCCCTGGACCCGTTTTGCGAAGGTGACCGGGATGCGTCGCTGGCCCTGCTCGACGAAGACGATCGCGACCAGGAGCGCGAGCACGACCAAGACGATCACGCCGAGCCCGAACCAACCCTTGTCGGCCTTGATCTGCTCGCCGTAGACCGGCATCGCCGACACGACGTTGGAGAAGATCAGGATGGACATCCCGTTGCCGATGCCACGCTGGGTGATGAGCTCGGCCAGCCACATGACCACGGCTGTCCCGGCGGTGAACACGAGGATGATGAACAGGACCCGCTGAGCGTTGAAGGTCTTGATGAGGTCGATGTTGCTGCCGCTGCCGAAGAGCTCACCGCTGTGGAACAGGAACACCAGGCCAGAGCTCTGCATGACAGCAAGGGCGACCGTGAGGTAACGGGTCGCCTGAGTCAGCTTTCGCTGGCCGACGGCTCCCTGCTCGCGCCATTGCTCGAACTTCGGGATCACCGTCTGGAGGAGCTGGACGATAATCGAGGACGTGATGTAGGGCATGATCCCGAGCCCGAAGATCGCGGCCCGGGCGAGAGCGCCACCCGAGAACAGGTTGAGGAAGCCCAGCACGCCGCCGGACTTCTCGGCGGCGCTGATCGTCTGGATCTCGGCGAAGTTGATGCCCGGGACGACGATGTTCGCGCCCAACAGGTAGACGCCGATGATGAGCAAGGTGAACAGGACCTTGTTGCGGAGGTCCGGGACCTTGAACATGTTCCGCAGACTTGCGAGCATCAGATCCTTTCCCCACTCGGCGCGTGCGATTTCGGGTTCGTGCCGGCGAAGCCTCGGCGACGCCGAAGAACGCTAGCGGTTGGCGAGGGCATTTCCCTTGGCGGGTGGCCGCCGGTCACCGTACGGAGGTGGGACGAGGGTCACGGACCCGCCCGCGGCCTCGATGGCCGCCACGGCCGATCGCGAGAACCCATGCGCGGACACCCTCACTGCCCGGTGCAGCTCGCCACGACCGAGGATCTTCACAAGACCCTTGTGGTGGACGATGCCCCCGGCTTCGAGGCTCTCGGGCGTCACCTCTTCGAGCCCCAGTTCCTCCAGGACGTCGAGGTTGACGACGTTGTACTCGACGCGGAACGGGTTCGCGAAGCCGCGCAGCTTCGGGATCCGCTGGGTGAGTGGGAGCTGACCTCCCTCGAACCCGGGCTTGATGTTGTTGCGGGCCTTTTGACCTTTGGTTCCCCGTCCCGCGGTCTTGCCGCCCGTGCCGCCCGTGCCCCTGGCGATGCGGCGCTTGGGGCGGTTCGAACCGGGCGAAGGTGCCAGCTCGTGCAGCTTCATGCGGTCTGCTCCTCCGAGACGGTGACGAGGTGGGGAACGCGGGCGATCATCCCACGAATCTCCGGCCGGTCGGGGAGATCGTTCGACTGGCCGATCCGGCCGAGCCCGAGCGCCCGCAAGGTCCCGCGGTGCTTCGGCTTGGAGCCGATGGCGGAGCGGACCTGAGTGACCACGAGCCGCCCTTCCACCTTGGGCGCTGGCTCGGGAGCCTTCTTGGCACGGGGAGCCGCCACCTCAGCTCACCTCCCCGGAGACGCGCCCGAGGCGGCGGCGCTCCTCATAGGCGCGCAGCACGCCGGTCGGAGTGACCTCCTCGGCGGACTTGCCCCTGAGGCGCGCGACCTCATCGGGACGACGAAGGTTGCTGAGGCCGTCAATGGTCGCGTGCGCGACGTTGATCGCGTTCGAGGTGCCGAGCGACTTGGCCACGACGTCGCGGATCCCCGCCATCTCGAAGATGGCCCGCGCCGCGCCGCCCGCGATGACGCCTGTGCCCGGAGCGGCCGGCTTCAGGATGATGCGGCCTGCACCGGCGTGGCCGATCACCGGATGGACGATCGTCGAGCCCGCGATCGGGACGTCGAACATGTTCTTGCGCGCTTCCTCGATCCCCTTTTGCACGGCGAGGCCGGCTTCCTTTGCCTTGCCGTAGCCGAGACCGACACGGCCGTTGCCGTCACCGATAACCATGAGCGCGGTGAACGAGAAGCGCCGACCGCCCTTGACGACCTTGGCGACGCGGTTGACCTTGATCGTGCGCTCTTCGTACTGGGACTCGACCATCACAGCTCCAATCCGGCTTCACGTGCGGCCTCGGCGAGCGCCGCGACCCTACCGTGGTACCGGGACGCTCCCCGGTCGAACACGACCTTCGTCACTCCCTGCGACAAAGCGCGGCTCGCCACGAGCTTGCCGACCTCGGCAGCGGCAGCGATGTTGCCTGTGGCGCCACCACGTAGGCCCGCCTCGAGCGTGGAGGCGGCGACCAGGGTGTGGCCGGCGGTGTCGTCGACGATCTGGGCCACGATGTGCTTGTTCGAGCGGAACACCGTGAGGCGTGGCCGCTCGGCGGTGCCTGTCACGTGCTTGCGGACGCGGCGGTGGCGCCGGGTAGCCAGCACGTGGGCACGCAGTGTCTTGGTCATGGCTACTTCGCCGCCTTCCCGGCCTTGCGTTGCACGACTTCGCCCGCGTACCTCACGCCCTTGCCCTTGTACGGCTCAGGCTTGCGGACCTTGCGAATGTCGGCGGCAACCTGGCCGACCGCCTCCTTGTCGATGCCCCTTATGACTATGCGCAGCGGGGTCGGCACCTCGAACGAGACGCCCTCGGGCGCGTCGATGAAGACCGGGTGGCTGAATCCGAGCGCCAGCTCGAGCTGCTTGGGGTTCTTGAGCGTGGCGCGGTAGCCGACGCCGACGATCTCCAGCTCCTTGGTGAAACCGGCCGTCACGCCGGTCACCATGTTCTGGATGAGGCTCCGGGTCAGGCCGTGCAGCGCCCTGTTGGCGCGTTGGTCGTCGGGCCGCTCTACCAGGAGCTGAGCGTCGGACCGCCGGACCGTGATGTTCCCGGGCAGGTCGCGGCGCAGGGTCCCCTGTGGGCCGGACACGGCGACGTTGCCGTCGCCCAGCGTCACCTCGACGCCGGAGGGAACGTCTATCGGGCTTCTTCCGACTCGGGACATCAGCTCGTCACCTTCGCGTCACCAGACATAACAAAGCACCTCGCCGCCGACACGCTGTTGGCGTGCCTCGCGATCGGTCATGAGTCCCTTGCTCGTCGAGAGCACTGCGACCCCGAGCCCGCCGAGCACGCGCGGCAGCCCGTCGGCTCGGCAGTAGATCCGCAGTCCGGGCTTGGACACGCGCTTGAGCCCGCCGATGACACGCGCGCGATCGGCGGTGTACTTGAGCGAGATCTCGAGCACGTCACCGGGGCGGCCCTCCCGGGAGATCGTGGTGAAGCCCGCGATGTAGCCCTCGCGCTCGAGGATCTGGGCGAGCGCTTCTTTTACCCTCGAGCTGGGCATACGGACCGTCTCGTGCATCGCCACGTTCGCGTTGCGAACGCGGGTCAGCATGTCCGCGATGGGGTCAGTCATGGTCATGAACGATCCCCTCCTCTCACCAGCTGGCCTTGGTCACGCCTGGTACCTCGCCGGCGTGCACGAGCTCGCGCAGGCAGATGCGGCAGAGCCCGAACTTGCGGTACACCGCCCTCGGGCGCCCGCACCTGCGACACCTCGTGTAGCCACGCACCTTGAACTTGGGCTTTGCCTGTTGCTTCTCTATCAATGCCTTCTTGGCCATGGGTCGGCTCTACTGCCCTTCACGTCGGAACGGGAACCCGAAGGCGTTGAGCAGAGCTCGGCCTTCGGCATCGGTGCGGGCGGTTGTGACAATGGTGATGTCCATTCCGCGAGGCGTGTCGACCTTGTCGTAGTCGATCTCGGGGAAGATCAGCTGCTCGGTGACGCCGAATGTGTAATTGCCCCGACCGTCGAACGACTTCGGGGACAGGCCTCGGAAGTCACGGATGCGGGGGATCGCCAGGCTGATCAGGCGATCGAAGAACTCCCACATGCGATCGCCCCTCAAGGTCACCATGCAACCGATCGACATGCCCTCGCGTAGCTTGAAAGCGGCGATCGAGCGTCGCGCCTTGGTGATGACCGGCCGCTGGCCGGCGATCCTCTGGAGGTCGCCGACGGCACCCTCCAGCAGCGACTGCTGCTGGGTGGCCTTGCCGACGCCCATGTTGATGACGATCTTGGAAAGGCGCGGCACCTCCATCACGTTGGAAAGGCCGAGCTCAGCGGCCAGAGCCTGGCGGATCTCGGCGTCGTAACGCTGGCGGAGGCGAGGGCGCTCGATCACGGCCGGGCTCACAGGTCGCCTCCGCATTTGCGGCAGACGCGGATCTTGCGACCCTGGTCGTCGACGCGGAAGCCGATGCGCGTGGGCCCGCACTCCGCGCAGACCACTGCCACGGTCGAGGCGTGCACCGGCATGTCCTTGTCGATGATGCCGCCCTGCATGGTTCCGCGCTTTGCCTTGGTGGAACGCTTGGCGACGTTGACGCCGTCGACGATCACGCGGTTCTGGGCTGGGATGACGCGCATGACCTCGCCGGTCTTGCCCCGGTCCTTGCCGGTCAGCACTCTGACGCGGTCGCCCTTGTGGATGCGCACCTAGATCACCTCCGGGGCCAGCGAGACGATGCGCATGAAGCGCTTCTCGCGCAGCTCGCGTCCCACCGGACCGAAGATACGGGTGCCGCGTGGCTGCAACTGGTCGTTGATGAGGACGGCCGCGTTCTCGTCAAAGCGGATGTAGCTGCCGTCGGAGCGGCGATTCTCCTTCTTCGTCCGCACGACGACGCAGCGCACCACGTCGCCCTTCTTCACGGCGGCACCGGGCACGGCGTCCTTGACCGTGGCGATGAACACGTCACCGATCCCCGCGTAGCGACGGCGGGTCCCGCCGAGCACCTTGATGCAGAGCACTTCTTTTGCGCCGGAGTTGTCGGCGACGCGCAGGCGAGATTCTTGCTGGATCACCGCGCACGCTCCACGACCTCGACTAGCCGCCAGCGCTTCAGCTTGGAGAACGGGCGTGTCTCGGCCACGCGGACCCGGTCCCCGGTCGCGGCCTCGTTCTTCTCGTCGTGCACGTACAGGTGCCGAGTCCGCTGGACGGTCTTGGCGTACTTGGCGTGCCGGACGCGCTCCACGACGGCGACGACGGCGGTCTTGTCCATGCGGTTCTCGACGACGGTGCCCTCGCGGACCCTGCGCCGGTTGACACGCACTTGCTCCTCGGTCGGCGGCGTACCGCTCGGGGTACCCGCCTTGGCCTCGTTCTCGGCCATCACTGCTCCTTCGTCCCTGCGCCGCCACCGACGACTTCGGCCTCCGCCGATTCGGCGAGCTCGATCTCGTGCGCGCGGTGCACGGTCAGGATCCGCGCGATCTCTTTACGGACCTGGGAGACACGGGCGTTGTTGTCCAACCGGCCCGTGGCCGCCTGGAACCGGAGGTTGAAGAGCTCCTTGCGGGCTTCGGCGAGCCTGTTCTCGAGCTCGGCGTCATCGAGCTCGCGCAGCTCTTCCGCGCTCGACATCAGACCAGCACCTCCGGGTTGGAACCGAGACCCGGCCTCGCGATCACGCGTGCCTTCATCGGCAGCTTCTGGATCGCCCTTTCCAGAGCCGAGTGGGCAAGGGCGTCGTCCACGCCCGCCAGCTCGAAGAGGATCCTCCCGGGACGCACCACGGCGACCCAGTGCTCGGGGTTGCCCTTGCCGGAGCCCATGCGGGTCTCGGCCGGCTTCTGAGTGACCGGTTTGTCGGGGAACACCCGGATCCAGACCTTCCCACCACGCTTGATGTGCCTTGTCATGGCAATTCGAGCGGCCTCGATCTGACGGGCCGTGAGCCAAGCCGGCTCGAGCGCCTGGATGCCGTAGTCGCCGAAGTTGATGGTCTCGCCGGCCTTGGTCATCCCGGACGTGCGGCCGCGCTGCTGCTTGCGGTGCTTGACCTTGCGAGGCATCAGCATGGTCAGTCACTCTCCCTACGGAAATGCGGGACGTCGTGATGCTGCTCGCGCGTCCGGCGCTCGATCTCCTCCTCCTCGGCGAGGAGTTTCTCGAGCGGGTCTTCGGTGACGACCGGAACGGTCGGCTCCAAAGCCTGATCGGCGAGCAGCACGGCCACGACCTCGACCGCGGGCTCGGGCTCGGGCGCGACGTCCGGCGCGACCGAGCCGGGCTCGCCCAGCTCGGGCCTGCGGCGGCCGCCGCCGGCGGTGACGATGCGCCTGGGACGTGCCTGGCCGGAGGTCTCCCCGACCGCCATGGCGGCCTCACGCGAGATCTTCTCCTCGGCGGAAGTCTTGTAGGGCAGGATGTCGCCCTTGTAGATCCAGACCTTGATCCCGATACGCCCCGTCGAGGTCTTCGCTTCGCGGAATCCGTAGTCGATGTCGGCGCGCAAAGTGTGCAAGGGGACCCGGCCCTCGCGGTAGGACTCCTTGCGTGCCATCTCCGATCCGCCCAGGCGGCCGGAGCACTGGACGCGCACGCCCTGGGCACCCGCCTTTTGCACTGTCTGGATCGCGCGCTTCATGGCGCGACGGAAGCTGATCCTCCGCTGCAGCTGGTCGACGATGCCCTGGGCGATCAAAGCGGCATCCAACTCGGGCTGCTTGATCTCCTGGATGTTCAGCTGAACGTTGGCGTTGTGGGTTATGCGTGCGAGCTGGCGCCGCAGGCGGTCGGCTTCCGCGCCGCGGCGGCCGATCACGATGCCAGGCCGGGCGGTGTGCACGTCGATCCGCAGCCGGTCCCGCGTGCGCTCGATCTCGATTCGGCTCACGGCAGCCGCCTCGAGCTGGGTCATCAGATAGTCGCGGACCTTCCAGTCCTCGACCACCGAGTCCTGGTAGTTCCGGTCGTCGAACCAACGTGACTTCCAGTCGGTGGTGACACCGAGGCGGAAGCCGTATGGATTGACCTTCTGGCCCATCAGTCGCTCGTTTCCTCGTCGCCGGCAGCGTCGTCGGCGCTCTCGGCTTGCTCGTCGGTGTCGCCGGCGGCCTCGTCGGTGCTCTCGGCTTGCTCATCCTCGCTGCCGGCGAGCGCCTGCTCGACAGCAGCGTCCAGGTCCGTCGTCTCTCCGGTGTCACCAGCAGCGACGATCCCGAGGAGACGCTCGTCGACTTCGGGCGCCTCGGACCTGCCATCCTTGGCGGCTGCGCTCGCCCGTCCCTGGCGACGCGCTCCGGCTACCCGGCGGGCACGGCGGTCGGCTTGCTCGGCGGCGACGCGGGCGCGTCGCCGGTTCAGCTCCTCTTCGGGCATCCGCGAGACGATGACGGTTATATGGCACGTTCGCTTGCGGATACGCGTCGCACGCCCGCGGGCGCGGGGGCGCCACCTCTTGAGCGTCGTGCCCTCGTCTGCGTAACAGGCGGACACGAACAGCTCTTCGGATTCGATGCCCCCGCCGTTGTGGAACGCGTTGGCAGCTGCCGAGTGCAGCACCTTGCCGATCACCGTCGCCACTTCCCGGTCGCAGTACTCGAGGATCTCCGACGCTCGCTCGTACTCCTTGCCGCGAATCAGATCGAGCACCTCACGCGCCTTATAGGCGGACACGCCCGAGTGCTTGAGCACGGCGCGGGTCCCCGGCCGCTCGTTGGTCTTGACACCGGTCACGTCAGCGCCTCGCTGCTCGTTCTTGGCCCGCGTGGTAGCGGAAGGTCCGGGTGGGGGCGAACTCCCCGAGCTTGTGGCCGACCATCGACTCGGTCACGTACACGGGCACGTGCTTGCGCCCGTCGTGCACCGCGATCGTGTGACCGACCATGTCCGGGATGATCGTCGAGCGACGCGACCACGTCTTGATGACGCGCTTCTCGTTCGAGGCGTTGAGCGTGTCGACCTTGTGAAGCAGGTGATCGTCGACAAAGGGTCCTTTTTTCAGGCTACGAGGCATAATGGCTCCGCTCGGCGGTCAGCGGCGGGCGCCGCGGGTGCGGCGGCGACGGATTATGAGCTGGTCAGACAGCTTGTGGCGGGGACGGGTGCGGCCCTCGGCTTGACCCCACGGCGACACCGGATGGCGGCCACCGGAGGTCTTGCCCTCGCCACCGCCGAGAGGATGGTCGACCGGGTTCATCGCGACACCGCGGGTCTGGGGCCGGATGCCCTTCCAGCGGTTGCGCCCCGCCTTGCCGATGGAGACGAGCTCGGCCTCGGAGTTGCCGACCTCGCCGATGGTCGCGCGGCAGTCGATCGGGACGCGGCGCATCTCGGTCGAGGGCAGCCGCAGGGTCGCGAACATCCCCTCCTTAGCGACGAGCTGCACGCTCATGCCCGCGCCCCGGGCGAGCTTGCCCCCGCCGCCGGGACGGAGCTCCACGTTGTGGATCACCGAGCCAACGGGGATGTAACGCAGCGGCAGGGCGTTGCCCGGGCGGATCTCGGCGCCGGGCCCGGACTGCAGCACGTCACCGACCTCGACACGGGCAGGCGCGATGATGTAGCGCTTCTCGCCGTCGAGATAGTGCAACAGGGCGATACGGGCGTTGCGGTTGGGGTCGTACTCGATGGCCGCGACCTTGGCGGGGACGGCGTCCTTGTCCCGACGGAAGTCGACCAGGCGGTACTGCTGCTTGTGGCCGGCACCGCGATGGCGGGCTGTCTTGCGGCCGTGGGCGTTGCGGCCACCCGTGCCGGGCTGGGGCACGAGGAGCGTCTTCTCGGGTGTGGTCTTCGTGATCTCGGAGAAGTCCGAGACCGACTGGAACCGCCGTCCCGGGCTGGTGGGCTTGCGCTTGCGGAGTGCCATGACGATGCCCCTCAGCCCTCGAACAGCTCGATACGGTCGTCGCCGACAAGTCGTACGATCGCGCGCTTTGTGTCAGGCCGCTTGCCGAATGTGGCCACGCGCCGTTGGCGCTTGCGCTTTCCCTTGCGCACCATGGTGTTCACGCTCGCGACGCGTACCCCGAAGGCATCTTCCACGGCGGCGCGGATCTCGACCTTGCTCGCCCTCGGGTCGACGACGAACACATAGGTGTGCTCGTCCATGAGCGCGTAGGACTTCTCGGAAATGACGGGGCGCAACAGGATGGAACGGCCTGCGCTCACTTGACCTCTTCCTCATCGTCGGTCACGGCGGGCGCGACGTCGCCGACCTCGTCGGCGTCTTCGGCCTCGTCCGCCGCGTCTTGCTCGCCGGTCCCGTCGGCTTCCGGCTCAGCGGCCTCGTCGACGTCCTCGGCGACCTCCCGAGCGGCCGGACGCGGGGAACTGACGACGGTGCCCTCCGGTGCGTCACTTACCTCGCCGGGCATCGTCTCGTCGGTGAAGACGACCCAGTCGGACACGACCACGTCATAAGCCGTGAGCTGACCGGCCTCGACGATGTTGACGTTCGTCAGGTTCCCGAACGAGCGCTCAGCGACCACGTCGTTGCTGCCGATCACGACGAGCACGTTGCCTTCGACGCCGAGGGCCCGAAGCGAGGCGACGGCGTCCTTGGTCTTCGGCACCTCGAAAGACCAGCGGTCGACGAGGCAGACACGACCTTCCATCGCCCGGTCCGAAAGGGCCGCCCGCAGAGCCTGGCGGATCATCTTGCGGGGAGTCGACTGGGTGTAGTCCCGCGGCTTGGGACCAAAGGCGATGCCCCCGCCTGCGAACTGCGGCGCCCGGGTCGTGCCCTGGCGGGCACGGCCGGTGCCCTTCTGGCGATAGGGCTTGGCACCGCCACCGGAAACTTCCGCTCGCGTCTTGGTCGAGTGGGTGCCGGAGCGCTTGGCCGCGAGCTGTGCGGTCACGACCTGGTGCAACAGGGGCACGTTGACCAAACCACCGAAGTACTCCGGGTCGAGCTGGACCACCCCGAGGAGCTCGCCCGCGTCATTGCACCGCTCCACGAGCACTGACGGCACGACGTCGGCCATGGTGTCGGTCATCACTTGCTGGCCTTCACTGCGTCGCGGATGAAAACCAGGCCGCCCCGCGGGCCCGGCACGGCACCCTTCACAAGAATGAGCTCGCGCTCGGGGTCCGCCATCACGACCTCGAGGTTCAACGTCGTCACGCGTTCGGAGCCCATGTGGCCCGCCATCCTGGTCCCCTTGAACACGCGGGCCGGAGTGGCGCAGGCACCGACCGAGCCCGGCGCCCGGTGCTTCTTGTGGGTGCCGTGCGCGGCACCCTGGCCCCTGAAGTTGTGGCGCTTCATCCCGCCGGCGAATCCCTTGCCCTTGCTCACGGCGGTCACGTCGATCTTGTCACCGGCGGTCAGGATGCCGGCGTTGATCTCCTGTCCGACCGTGTAGCCGCTCGTGTCGTCAAGCCGCAGCTCGACCAGGCGGACGCCCGGCTCCACGCCCGCTTTCGCGAATTGGCCGGCATCAGGCTTGTTGAGCTTGCTCGCGGCCCGCACGCCGTAGGTCACCTGGAGGGCGGAGTATCCCTCTTGCTCGGGGGTTTTCACTCGTACCACTCGAAGAGCCGCGACTTTGACCATGGTCACGGGTACGACGCGCTGTGCTTCGTCCCAGATCTGGGTCATGCCGACCTTCTCGCCGACGATCGCCTTGGTGGCCATGCTCTCTTTGCCTCTGCTCGTGTTCGCGCCGGGGCTCGCGGACAGAACGGATGGCGTCACCCGTTGTCGCCGTTCGCGCCCGACCGACTGTGGATGACAGTCCCTTGTCGTGCGGACGCTCCGCCCGGGCATCCGGAGCGGAGCGCACATCATGTTTCGCCGGAAGGTCCCCCACAAACTGCCCTGGGGCGCTCCCGGACTTCGTACTAGTGGACGCGACGGACGACGTGCCCGCCGAGTTCGAAAGCATAGCACTCGCTCGCCTGGCGTCCCAAAGCCGTCGCCGGGCGATCGGGGCTAAGCCGTCTGGATCTTGATCTCGATGTCGACCCCCGCGGGGAGATCAAGGCGTTGAAGCGAGTCCACCGTCTTCGGCGTGTGCTCGACGATGTCCACGAGGCGCTTGTGGATGCGCATCTCGAAGTGCTCGCGGCTGTCCTTGTGCTTGTGAGGCGAGCGGATCACCGTGTAGCGGTGCATCTCGGTGGGAAGCGGGACCGGCCCGCGCACCTTTGCCTGTGTGCGCAGCACCGTCTCGACGATCTTCTTCGTCGACTGGTCGATGATCTCGTGGTCGTACGCCTTCAGCCGGATGCGGATCCGCTGCCGGGGGCCCTCTGCCATGTCGCCTCGCCTACTTCAGAATCTTCGTGACGGCGCCGGCACCAACGGTCCGGCCGCCTTCGCGGATCGCGAAACGGAGCCCCTCGTCCATCGCGATCGGCTTGCCCAGCTCCACTGTCATGACGGTGTTGTCACCTGGCATGACCATCTCGGTGCCCTCTGCGAGCTGGATGGTCCCGGTCACGTCCGTCGTGCGGAAGTAGAACTGCGGACGGTAGTTGCTGAAGAACGGCTTGTGCCGCCCGCCCTCCGCCTTTGTGAGCACGTAGACGTTGGCCTCGAAGTTGGTGTGGGGCGTGATCGAGCCCGGCTTGCAGACGACCTGCCCGCGCTCGACGTCTTCCTTCTTCGTTCCACGGAGCAGAAGGCCCACGTTGTCGCCCGCCTGACCCTGGTCGAGAAGCTTGTGGAACATCTCGACACCGGTGCAGACGGTCTTCTGCGTCGGGCGCAGCCCGACGATCTCGACGTCGTCGCCGACCTTCACGACACCCTGCTCGATCCGGCCCGTCACGACGGTGCCACGACCGGTGATGGTCATCACGTCCTCGACCGACATGAGGAAGGGCTTGTCGGTCTCGCGGGCAGGCTCGGGGATGAAGTTGTCCACGGCGTCCATGAGCTTGAGGACTCCGGCGGCGGCCTCCGGGTCGTCGGTCTCGAGCGCCTGGAGCGCGCTGACGCGCACGACCGGGGTGTCGTCGCCGGGGAAGCCGTACTCGGTCAGGAGCTCACGCACCTCGAGCTCGACCAGGTCCAGCAGCTCCTCGTCGTCGACCATGTCGACCTTGTTGAGCGCGACCACGATCGAGGGCACGTTGACCTGGCGTGCCAGCAGTACGTGCTCACGGGTCTGGGGCATGGGGCCGTCCGCGGCGGAGACGACCAGGATCGCGCCGTCCACCTGTGCGGCGCCGGTGATCATGTTCTTGATGTAGTCGGCGTGCCCGGGCATGTCGACGTGCGCGTAGTGGCGCTTGTCGGTCTCGTACTCGACATGCGCGATCGCGATCGTGATGCCGCGTGCCTTCTCCTCTGGGGCCTTGTCGATCTGGTCGAACGCCGTGAAGGCGACGTTCGGGTTCTTCGCGTGGAGAGCCTTGGTGATCGCCGCGGTGAGGGTCGTCTTACCGTGGTCGATGTGGCCCATCGTTCCGACATTGACGTGGGGCTTCGTCCGCTCGAACTTCTTCTTGGCCATTGTTGCCGACCGCTCCGTTTGATCTGGGCTGCGCCCTCTGGGCGCCTCCATGCTGGTGGACTGCGTTCTCGATTGTGCCGTGTTCGGTGTTACTCGGGTGGGGTCTCCGGCCCGGGTCTCCCCGGTCCGACGGCTCCGACCAGTGGCACACCTCGCGATTCAACTCGCTTCGGCGTTGACCCCTGGGCCGTTCACTCGCCGGTCACACGGGCGATGATCTCCCGGGAAACCGACTCCGGAACCTCCTGATAGGAGTCGAACTGCATCGTGTACGTCGCGCGACCCTGGGTGCGGGAACGCAGGTCGGTAGCGTAGCCGAACATATCGGACAGTGGCACCTGCGCCCGTATCACGTGGCTCGCGCCCCGCTGTTCCATGCCCTCGATCCGGCCGCGGCGAGACGACAGGTCGCCGATCACGTCGCCCAGGTTGTCCTCAGGCGTGACCACCTCGACCTGCATGATGGGCTCCAGCAGCACCGGGTGCGCCGCCCGCACGGCCTTCTTGAAGGCCATCGAACCTGCGATCTTGAAGGCCATCTCCGACGAGTCGACATCGTGATAGGACCCGTAGACGAGCGCGACACGGACGTCGACGATCGGGAAGCCGGCCAGCACCCCCGAGTTCATGGCCTCTTGGATGCCTGCGTCGACAGCCGGGATGTACTCCTTCGGTATCACGCCGCCGGTGATCTTGTCGACGAACTCGAATCCTCCGCCGGGACCCGTCGGCTCCAAGTCGATCACCACATGGCCGTACTGGCCACGCCCGCCGGTCTGGCGGATATAACGCTCCTCGATCTTGTGGACCGAGTCGCGGATCGTCTCCCGGTAGGCGACCTGCGGCTTGCCGACGTTCGCGTCGACTTTGAACTCCCGAAGCATCCTGTCGACGAGAACCTCCAAGTGGAGCTCGCCCATGCCTGAGATGACCGTCTGGCCGGTCTCCTGATCCGAGCGGACCCTGAATGTCGGGTCCTCCTCGCTGAGGGCGAACAGCGCCCGGGACAGCTTGTCCTGGTCAGCCTTGGTCTTGGGCTCGACCGCGACGTGGATCACGGGCTCTGGGAACTCGAGCGACTCGAGCACGATCGGGTGCGCCGCGTCGCAGAGGGTGTCGCCAGTCGTTGTCGACTTGAGGCCGACGACCGCGACGATGTCGCCCGTGTAGACGGCGTCGCGGTCCTCCCGGTGGTTCGCGTGCATCTGGAGGATCCGGCCGATGCGTTCTTTGCGGTCCCGGCTCGTGTTCAACAGCGTGGTGCCCTTCTCGAGGGTGCCGGAGTAGACCCTCAGGTACGTGAGCTTGCCCACGAACGGGTCGCTCATGATCTTGAACGCCAAAGACGTGAACGGCTCGTCGTCGCGAGGGTGCCGCTCTATCTCGTTTCCGGTCCGGGGATCGACACCGGTGGTAGGCGGCACGTCGAGCGGGCTCGGCAGGTAGTCGACGACCGCGTCGAGCATGGGCTGGACGGCCTTGTTCTTGAAGGCCGAGCCGCACAGAACCGGGACGAGCTCGCTCGCGATGGTCGCGGTGCGAATCCCCTTGCGGAGATCCTCCGCGGTTATCTCCTGGTCGGAGACGTAACGCTCCATCACGTTGTCGTCGAAGTTGGAGACGACGTCGATCAGGGCGTGGCGAGCCTCCTCGGCAATGTCGGCGAGATGAGCGGGTATCTCTCGGGTCTCCCAGGTCTCGCCCATGCCCTCGCCCCACACGAGAGCCCTCATCTTCAGAAGGTCGATCACGCCCTCGAAAGAGCCCTCCGCTCCTATCGGGAGCTGCACCACCGCGGGCGTCGCCTCGAGCCGATCGCGGATCATGGCGACGGTGCGGTCGAAATCCGCGCCGACCCTGTCCATCTTGTTGACAAAGCACATACGAGGCACGCGGTACTTGTTGGCCTGCCGCCAGACGGTCTCTGTCTGGGGTTCGACGCCGGCCACGGCGTCGAACACGGCGACCGCCCCGTCGAGGACGCGGAGGGACCGCTCGACCTCGACGGTGAAATCGACGTGCCCGGGAGTGTCGATGATGTTGATCCAGGTGTCGCGCCAACGACACGTCGTCGCGGCCGAGGTGATCGTGATCCCGCGCTCTTGCTCCTGGATCATCCAGTCCATGACGGTGCCACCCTCATGGACCTCGCCGATCTTGTAGGTGCGGCCCGTGTAGTACAAGATGCGTTCGGTGGTCGTCGTCTTGCCCGCGTCGATATGGGCCATGATCCCTATGTTGCGGGTCTTGGCCAGCGGGAACTCTCGGATGGATGATGGATTGGCCATCGCCTTGCTTCGTTTCTCTAGTCAGTTGTGGGCTGCCGTGCCTGCTCTGTCGTGTTCACCGGCAGGGCCGGCATGCGCCCTGGAACGGTGAGCGCGTATCACGCTACGCCGGGCGCGTGGACGTCCGGTTAACACCTGGACAACACCTGGCATGCCGCGGGTGGTTACCAGCGGTAATGAGCGAATGCCTTGTTCGACTCCGCCATCTTGTGGAGGTCTTCCTTGCGTTTGACCGTGGCGCCGACGCCGTTCGAAGCATCGAGGATCTCGTTGGCGAGCCTGAGCGCCATGGTGCGCTCCCTGCGCTGGCGCGAGTAGCCGACGAGCCACCTGATCGACAGCGTCGTCGCCCGGCGCGGGCGCAATTCCACGGGGACCTGGTACGTTGCTCCGCCGACGCGGCGGCTGCGCACCTCGAGCTCGGGCCGCGCGTTGTCCAACGCCCGCTTCAGCAGTTGGAGCGGGTCGCCACCGGTCTTCTCGCGCACAACCTCGAGGGCGTCGTACACGATGCGCTCGGCAAGCGACCGCTTCCCCCGAGAAAGGATCTTGTTGCACAGCTGGGTCACGAGCACAGACCGGTACACCGGATCGGGGACCAGCTCGCGGCGGGGCGGGGGGCCGTTGCGAGGCAACTTAGGACTCCTTCTTGGCGCCGTAGCGGCTGCGAGCCTGGGCACGGTCACGCACGCCGGAGGTGTCCAGAGTGCCACGCACGATCTTGTAACGGACACCCGGGAGGTCCTTGACCCTGCCGCCGCGCACGAGGACGATCGAGTGCTCCTGCAGGTTGTGTCCCACGCCCGGAATGTACGCGGTGACTTCCGAACCGCTCGTCAGCCGCACCCGCGCGACCTTGCGGAGCGCTGAATTCGGCTTCTTCGGGGTCGTCGTGTAAACGCGCGTGCATACTCCCCGCCGCTGCGGCGCCCCCTTGAGCGCGGGGGTCTTCGTCTTCGACCGCTTGGATGACCGGCCCTTGCGGACCAGCTGGGCGATAGTGGGCACGCGAACCTCTCTGGGACTCTTGGTTGAAGAACCGTGGGCGCAAAACACGCGCCGACACGACCTGTGGATGATAGGAGCGGACACCGCTCCCCGGCAAGATTGTAGGCCGCGATCAGGCAGAGCCTTCCTCGGCCGGCCCGAGGTCGCTGAGCGGGTCCTCATCGGCAACGACGAGGTCATCGGTCGGTCCGAAGCTCGCGTAGGCGCTGCCGGCGGTCGCGTACGGGTCCTCCTCTTCGTAGGGACCGCCGAACGCGCTCCGACCGACGTCGCGCAGCCACGACGCGAGGTTGTCCGTGTTGACGTCGCCCACGTCGCCGACCTCGAGGTCCGAGGACCAGAAGGACATGCGCTCGGCGTCCGGCGTCGCCACCTCCACGCTGCGGTAGCGGTTCATGCCGGTACCGGCGGGGATGAGCTTGCCGATGATGATGTTCTCTTTGAGCCCGAACAACTGGTCGGACTTGCTCTCGATCGCAGCCTCGGTGAGCACGCGGGTGGTCTCCTGGAACGACGCCGCCGACAGCCACGAGTCGGTCGCGAGCGACGCCTTCGTGATCCCCATCAGCTCGGGCCTGCCTTCCGCAGCGCGCTTTCCGGCCTGGACCAGCTCGCGGTTGACCGCGGCGTAGCGCTGGTTGTCGACGCGCTCGCCCGGAAGGAAGGGCGCGTCACCCGGCTCGGCGACCAGGACCCGGCGGAGCATCTGGCGCACTATCAGCTCGATGTGCTTGTCGTGGATCGACACGCCCTGGTCCCGGTAGACCTTCTGCACCTCTTCGACCAGGTACTGCTGCGTCTCGCGGATCCCTTTGATCTCGAGCAGCTCCTTGGGGTCCTTCGGCCCGTCCACGAGCGCGTCGCCGGGGCTCACTTCCTGGCCTGCGACGACTTCGAGGTGTGCCCTTGCCGACACCGGGACGGCATCCTCGCTGCCGTCATCGGCGACGACCACGACGCGCCGGCCGGTGTCGTCCTCGTCGATGCGGATCACGCCCGAGGTGCGTGCCAGCACGGCGGCACCTTTCGGCGTCCGAGCCTCGAAGAGCTCGACCACTCGCGGCAGGCCGTGGGTGATGTCCTCGCCGACGATGCCGCCGGTGTGGAACGTGCGCATCGTGAGCTGGGTGCCCGGCTCGCCGATGGACTGGGCGGCGATCACGCCGACCGCCTCCCCGAGCTCGATGCTGCGACCTGTCGCGAGCGACTGCCCGTAGCAGGCGGCGCAGACTCCGTGGTTCGCTTCGCAGGTGAGCACCGACCGGGTGCGCACGCGGTCGACCACGGGGTCGGCGGACAACTGCTGGACCTCGAAGTCGCGGATGACGCGGCCGGCTTCGAAGACGGTCCCGTCGGAGAGCTTGACGGGCTCGATGAGGACCCGCCCGTAAAGCCGCGTCTCGAGGTAGCTCCGCTTGCCCGCCTGGTCCTGGTGGATCCCCTCGATCCAGATGCCTCGGGTGCTGCCGCAATCGGGTTCACGGATGATCAGCTCCTGGGCCACGTCGACGAGACGCCGTGTCAGGTACCCGGAGTCCGCCGTGCGCAGCGCCGTGTCCGCGAGGCCCTTGCGGGCGCCGTGGGTGGAGATGAAGTACTCCAGCACCGACAGCCCCTCGCGGAAGGAGGACTTGATCGGCCTCGGGATCATCTCGCCGCGTGGGTTGGACACGAGTCCCTTCATGCCGGCGATCTGACGGACCTGCTGCGGGTTGCCCCTAGCGCCGGAGTCCACCATCATGTCGAGCGGGTTGAAGGCCATCGTCGCGAGGGTCTTCTCCATCGCGCGCCCGACCTCGGAGTTGGCCGAAGTCCAGATCTCGATCTCCTTCTGGCGGCGCTCGTCGTCGGTGA
Organism: Acidimicrobiales bacterium; assembly: GCA_050015175.1. GTDB lineage: Bacteria > Actinomycetota > Acidimicrobiia > Acidimicrobiales > Bog-793 > Fen-455. The sequence continues at coordinate 106,089 of JBEKBX010000001.1, forward strand.
TGATGCCACGGCGGAACTGGTTCTCCGCCTTCTCAGCCTCTTTCTCGTAGCGATCGAGGATCTGCAACTTGTCCGGCGGCGTCTTCACGTCATCGATCGAGATGGTGAGCCCGGACCGCGTTGCGAACCGGAAACCGAGGTCTTTGATCCGGTCGAGGCTCTCGGCCACGAGCACCTTCGAGTAGTGCGCCGCTATCTGCTCCACGATCGTCGCGATGGAGGTGGCGCGCTTTCCGATGACATCGTTCACGTAACCGAAGCCGACCGGAAGAGCCTGGTTGAAGAAGAGGCGCCCTGCCGTCGTCTCGATCTCGTCGGGCTCCTCGATCACGGGTGCGTCGCCGTGGCGGACCCCCCGCAGGGGAAACTCGAAACCATCGGGACCGCGACGGAGCCGGATCTTGGCGTGAAGGGCGACGTCCCCGTTCTCCCAGGCCTGTTCCACATCGAACAGGCGGCGGAAGACGTGGCCCTCACCCTTCGCACCGTCGACCATCAGCGTCAGGTAGTAGACGCCGAACACCATGTCCTGACCGGGCACCGTGATCGGCCGGCCGGTCGCCGGCGAAAGGATGTTGTTCGCCGACAGCATCAGCACGCGGGCCTCGGCCTGGGCCTCGGCCGACAGGGGGAGGTGCACCGCCATCTGGTCGCCGTCGAAGTCAGCGTTGAACGCGGTGCAGACGAGCGGGTGGATCTGGATGGCCTTGCCTTCCACGAGGATCGGCTCGAATGCCTGGATCCCGAGGCGGTGCAGTGTGGGAGCCCGGTTCAAGAAGACCGGGTGCTCCTTGATGACCTCGTCGAGCACGTCCCAGACCTGGATCCGCCGGCGTTCGACCATCCGCTTGGCGGACTTGATGTTCTGTGCGATCTCGGTGTCGACGAGCCGCTTCATCACGAAAGGCTTGAAGAGCTCGAGTGCCATGAGCTTTGGCAGACCGCACTGGTGCAGCTTCAGCGTGGGACCGACGACGATGACCGAGCGCCCCGAGTAGTCGACGCGCTTTCCCAGAAGGTTCTGGCGGAAGCGTCCCTGCTTGCCTTTCAACATGTCGGACAGGCTCTTGAGCGGTCGGTTGCCGGGGCCGGTCACCGGCCGGCCTCGCCGTCCGTTGTCGAACAGGGCGTCGACCGCCTCCTGGAGCATCCGCTTCTCGTTGTTGATGATGATCTCGGGCGCGCCCAGGTCCAAGAGGCGCTTCAGGCGGTTGTTCCGGTTGATGACACGCCGGTAGAGGTCGTTGAGGTCGGAGGTCGCGAAGCGTCCACCGTCCAGCTGCACCATCGGCCTCAAGTCCGGCGGGATCACCGGCACGGCGTCGAGGATCATCGCCCGTGGGTCGTTGATCCGGCGGCCGGACTCGTCGCGACGGTTGAACGCGGAGACGATCTTCAGGCGCTTGATGGCCTTCTGCTTGCGCTGGGCCGACAAAGGACGCCGACCGTCTGTGGGCTCGATGTTCTCGCGGAGCTTGAGCTCCTCCTCGTCGAGGTCGAGGCGGTCGATGAGACGGGCGATCGCCTCGGCCCCCATCCCGCCCTCGAAGTAGTCGCCGTAGCGGGTGTGGAGCTCCCTCCACAAGAGCTCGTCCTCGATGATCTTGCGGCCGTGAAGACCCGAGAACTCGTCGAAGGCACGACGCGCGAGCGCTATGTCCTCGTTCGCCCGCTCGCGGACCCCGGTGATCTCCTTCTCGGCAGCCTTCTGGCGGGCGCGGATCTCCGAGTCCTTGGCGCCTGCTCCCTCGAGCTCCGCGAGCTCGTGCTCGAGATCGGCCAGGCGGCGCTCGGCTTCGAGGTCGCGGGCGCGCTCGATCTCGCCGATCTCGGTGTTGAGCTCGGCCTCCAGGTTCGGCAGATCCGCGTGACGACGCTCCTCGTCGACATGGGTGACGAGATAGGCGGCGAAGTAGATGACCTTCTCGAGCTGCTTGGCCTTGAGCTCCTCACGGGCCTCGGTGCCCATGAGCAGGTAGGCGAGCCAGGAGCGGGTGCCGCGGAGGTACCAGATGTGCACGACCGAGGCGGCGAGCTCGATGTGGCCCATACGCTCGCGGCGCACCTTCGAGCGCGTGACCTCGACGCCGCAACGCTCGCAGATGATGCCGCGGAACCGGACGCGCTTGTACTTGCCGCAGTAGCACTCCCAGTCCTTGGTGGGCCCGAAGATCTTCTCGCAGAACAGACCGTCCTTCTCCGGGCGCAGCGTCCTGTAGTTGATCGTCTCGGGCTTGCGGACCTCTCCGTGCGACCACGTCCGGATGTCGTCCGCAGTGGCGAGCCCGATCCGAAGCTGATCGAAATCGTTGACGTCGAGCACCTAGAAGCTCCTCTCTGCGGCGCGGCGCGCGTCCTCTTCGTCGGATCCCCGTTCGGGGCGACTGATGTCGATCCCGAGTTCCTCGGCGGTCCGGTAAACGTCCTCGTCCAACTCGCGCATCTCGATCTCCTCACCGGTGGTCGAGAGCACCTCGACGTCCAGGCAGAGGGATTGCATCTCCTTGATGAGCACTTTGAAGCTCTCAGGGATACCGGGTTCGGGAATGTTCTCGCCCTTGACGATCGCCTCGTAGACCTTCACGCGGCCGAGCACGTCGTCAGACTTGATGGTGAGCAGCTCCTGCAACGCGTACGCGGCGCCGTAGGCCTCGAGGGCCCAGACCTCCATCTCCCCGAAGCGCTGCCCACCGAACTGAGCCTTGCCACCGAGGGGCTGCTGGGTGATCATGGAGTACGGGCCGGTCGACCGGGCGTGGATCTTGTCGTCGACGAGGTGCGCGAGCTTCAGGATGTAGACGTAGCCCACGCACACGGTGTTGTCGTAAGGCTCGCCTGTGCGCCCGTTGTAGAGGGTCACCTTGCCGTCGGTGCCGATCATCTTGGTCGAGCCGTCGACGGAGTCGGCCAACAACTTGCCGAACAGCTCCTGGATCGTCGGGTGCCGGCCCGCCTCTTCCTTCTCGTCCCAGTGCGCACCGTCGAAGACCGGTGTCGACACCCAGACGGCCGGGTCCGTGCTCGGCCGCGTCTTGGTCTCTGTGCCACGCACGATGTGGTCGGAGAGCACGCCTTTGTCGGCGCCTTGCCAACCCCACCTCGCCGCATAACCGAGGTGCGCCTCCAACACCTGGCCGACGTTCATCCGGCTCGGGACACCGAGCGGGTTCAAGATGATGTCGACCGGCGTGCCGTCGGCGAGGTGCGGCATGTCTTCGACCGGCAGGATCTTCGAGATGACGCCCTTGTTGCCGTGGCGGCCGGCGAGCTTGTCGCCTTCGGAGATCTTGCGCTTCTGGGCCACGTAGACCCGCACCAGCTGGTTCACTCCGGGCGGCAGCTCGTGGGAGTCGTCGCGCGAGAACACACGCACGTCGATGACCTTGCCGGATTCACCGTGGGGAACCTTGAGGCTCGTGTCCCGCACGTCGCGCGCCTTCTCACCGAAGATCGCCCTAAGCAGCCTCTCCTCGGGCGTGAGCTCGGTCTCGCCCTTGGGCGTGACCTTGCCCACGAGGATGTCGCCGGCGTCGACCTCGGCGCCGATGCGGATGATCCCGCGCTCGTCGAGGTCGGCGAGGATGTCGTCGGAGAGGTTCGGGATGTCGCGCGTGATCTCCTCGGCACCGAGCTTGGTGTCGCGGGCGTCGACCTCGTGCTCCTCGATGTGGATCGAGGTAAGGACGTCGTCACGCACCAACCGCTCGGACAAGATGATGGCGTCCTCGTAGTTGTATCCCTCCCACGGCATGAAGGCGACGAGAAGGTTCTTCCCGAGCGCGAGCTCGCCGTTGTGAGTGGAGGGGCCGTCCGCCAGCACGTCTCCCCGGCGCACCTCCTGGCCCTCTGAAACGACCGGCTTCTGGTTCACGCAGGTGTTCTGGTTCGAACGCTGGAACTTCGCGATCGGGTAGATCTTCCTACCGAGCTCCTGATGTGCCCGGTCCTTCTCGCCGGGCTTGTACTCGACGATGACGTAATCGCCTGCGACCTCGACAACCTTGCCGGAGCCTTGGGCGAGGACGACCTCCCCGGCGTCGCGCGCGGCCCTGGCCTCGACACCGGTGCCGATGTAGGGCGCCTCGGGCACGAGCAGGGGGACCGCCTGCTTCTGCATGTTGGCGCCCATGAGCGCGCGGTTGGCGTCGTCGTGCTCGACGAAGGGGATGAGGGCCGTAGACACCGAGAGGATCTGCTTGGGAGAAACGTCCATCAGGTCGACTTCCGACGGCGGGACGTAGTCCACCTCGCTGGCGGTGCCGTAAGACGTGGACGTCGCTCCCACCCGCACACCTGCGCCTTGAGGGCCGCGGCGCACAAGGACCCGGTCACCGACGAAGTGACCGGACGTGTCGAGCGCCGCGGACGCCTGGGCGATGACGTACTCCTCCTCCTCGTCGGCGGCGTAGTACACGATCTCGTCGGTGACCCTGCTGTCGACCACCTTGCGGTAGGGAGTCTCTATGAAACCGTGGTCGTTGACCCGTGCATAGCTGGCCAGGTGGCCGATGAGGCCTATGTTCGGCCCTTCGGGAGTCTCGATCGGGCACATCCGGCCGTAGTGGGACGTGTGGACGTCTCGGACTTCGAACCCGGCGCGTTCGCGCGACAGGCCGCCCGGGCCCAGAGCGGACAGGCGCCGCTTGTGCGCCAGTCCCGACAAGGGATTGTGCTGATCCATGAACTGCGACAGCTGGCTCGTGCCGAAGAACTCCTTGATGGCCGCTACGACAGGACGGATGTTGATCAAGGTCTGGGGAGTGATCGCCTCGACGTCCTGGGTCGTCATGCGCTCGCGCACCACGCGCTCCATGCGCGACAACCCGATGCGGACCTGGTTCTGGATGAGCTCGCCGACCGAGCGGATGCGGCGGTTGGCGAAGTGGTCCTGGTCATCGAGGCGGTAGCCCGCCTCGCCGTTGGCCAGGTGGAGCATGTAAGTAGACGCGGCGAGCACCTCGCTCGGGCTGAGCACGCCGGAGTGCTCGTCTGGATGCTCGAGCGGGATGTCCAGCAGCTGGGAAATGCGCTCGATCTCGGGGCCGAGCTTGCGGTTCAGCTTGTAGCGACCGACCCGGGTGAGGTCATAGCGGCGCGGGTTGAAAAATGCGTTCTCGAAGTAGACGCGGGCTGCATCGAGCGAAAGCGGCTCGCCTGGACGCGCTCGCTTGTAGATCTCGAGCAACGCCTCGTCCCGTGTCGGAATGAGCTCCCGCTCGCGCTCCCACTGAGCTTCGAGGAAGTCGAAATGACGCACGAAGCGGCTCAGGAATGCCTCGTCCTCGTAGCCGAGGGCGCGCAACACCACGAAGAGCGACAGGCGCCTCTTGCGGGCGACACGCGCTCCGGCGCTCACATCACGGTTCGGCTTCGCCTCGACGTCGAATTCGATCCACTCACCGCGGTAGGGGTGGATCGTCCCGGTGACGATCGTCTTCTGATCCCTGCCTGGCTGGAAGATCACACCGGGCGAACGGACGAGCTGGCTCACCACGACGCGCTCGGTCCCGTTGATGATGAAGGTCCCGCGGCTCGTCATCATGGGGAAGTCCCCCATGAAGACCGTCTGCTCCTTGATCTCACCGGTCGAACGGTTCATGAACGACGCCCGGACGAAGATCGGCGCGGCGTAGGTGATGTCCTTCGCCTTGCACTCCTCGATTGAGAACTTGGGCGGTGGCCGCAGGTCCGGGTCGGTCGGATCGAAATCGAGCTTCAGGCTCAGCTGGTCGGTGAAGTCCGCGATCGGACTGATGTCACCGAACGTCTCGGCGAGTCCTTTGTCGAGGAACCACTCGAAGGAGTCACGCTGGACGGCTATGAGGTCTGGAAGCGGCAGGACCTCGTCGATGTTGGCGAACGAGTAACGCTCCGGGGTGCGGGGACGTAAGGGCAAGGGTCTACTCCTCGCGAATGCTGATCGACCGGAAAACAGGGCTGAGCAGTGCGTGGGCGCGCGTCAAGGAACTTGAAGTGGAGCGGTTACTCGACGGGAGGGCACGGCAACCATTCATGTTACACGCGCGAAGACGCGCGAGCAAGCGGCACGCGCTGGTCGCCTCGTGAAGGGTACGGGAACCGTGGCCCCAGGTCAAGATGTCTATTGGCACTTTTTCCCAACAGCGCCCTTGCTCCACCCCCGGGCACATTGGCCCGGCAGCGGCGCTACTTGAGCTCGACTGACGCGCCAGCCTCCTCCAGCTGGGCCTTCGCCTTCTCGGCGTCTTCCTTCGACACCTTCTCGAGGACAGGCTTCGGTGCGCCGTCGACGAGGTCCTTCGCCTCTTTCAGCCCCAGGCTGGTGAGAGAACGAACCTCTTTGATCACCTGGATCTTCTTCTCGCCAGCGGCGAGCAGGATGACGTCGAACTCGTCCTGCTCCTCCTCGACCGGCGCTGCCTCGCCGCCGCCGTTCGAGGCGACGGCCGCCGCGGCCACTGGAGCTGCCGCGGTCACGCCGAACTTCTCCTCGAATGCCTTCAACAGCTCGCTCAGCTCGAGCACCGTCATGCTCGCTATGCCGTCGAGGATCTCTTCCTTGGTTGCCATGTTTCCTCCTGTTGTGCGAATGGTTGATAGTTCTTCAAGCGGGTTGGCGGGCGCCCGCCCGCGAGCTAGGTCTCGGTGGGGTCGGCCACCTCGCCGGCCTCAGACGCCTCGGCGGGCTCGGCCACGTCAGTTGCCTCACCAGCGTCGGTCGCCTCGGATGTCTCGGCGGGCTCGGCAGGGGGTGTCTCTGGCGGTTCGGCCACTACGACGGGCTCGGCCACGTCAGCCGCCTCACCAACGCCGGTCGCCTCGGATGTCTCGGCGGGCTCGGCCACCTCGGTGGGGTCGGCAGGGCGTGCCTCTGGCCGCTCGGCCACAACGGCGGGCTCGGCCACAACGGTCGCCGCGGCAGCGTCGGCTGCCTCGGTCGCGTCCGCTGCCTCGGCGGGCGTAGCTGTGTCTCCCACGCCGCCGCGCTTGTCGATCAGCGCGGACAACCCATAGGCGAGGCTCCTCGGCAGCGCTTGCAGCAAGCCGGCGAACTGGCGTATGGGGGCAGCGATCGCACCGGCGAGCTGGGCAAGCAGCACTTCCCGTGAAGGAAGCTCGGCCAGGGCGGTGGCGCCATTTGCGTCGAGCAGCTTGGTACCAAAAAGTCCGCCTTTCACGATCAGCTGCGGGTGCACGCGGCCGAAGTCCCGGAGCACCTTCGCGACCGCCCCGACGTCGTCGCGGACGAACACGATCGCCGTCGGACCGTTCAGGTACTCGTCGAGAGCCGCATGGTCGCTATCGGCGGTCGCGCGGCGTACCAGGGTGTTCTTGAAGATCTTGTAATCCGCCCCAGCGGTGCGCAGCTGGCGGCGCAGGGTTGCCAGGTCTCCCACCTTGAGGCCGCGGTACTCGGTGAGGATGGCCGCGCTCGAGCTGCCGAGATGCTCGCGCACCTCCTCTACTACGGCGACCTTCTCAGGTCTCGGTCCTGCCATGAGCGCTCCTTTGATCACATGCTCCGGGCCGGCCCCGGGCACAAAGCTCCGGAGGTGTCGCGACGCGCGGGACGTGGGAAGCGCCTGGCACTTCGCCTCGTCGGGCGGGTCGGAAACCCTTTGAGCGCCTTTCGGCGCACCGGAGCTCTACGGCGAGTTATTCAATTGGTAGCTGAAGCGTAGCCGCCTCAGCGGACGGGCTGTCCAGCGAACGGTATTCGCTCTGTCAGGCCGACGCCGCCAGCATGTCGTCGACGACACGTGCCTTGACCGGGTCGATCTTCACTCCCGGGCCCATGGTCGAGCTCAGAGTGACGGACCGCAGGTAGCGACCCTTGGCGGCAGCCGGCTTGGCCCGGATGAGCTCGTCGATGGCCGCCCGGTAGTTCTCGGTCAGCTGGGCGCGCTCGAAAGACGCCTTGCCGATCGGGATGTGAACGTTGCCGACCCGGTCGGTCCGGTACTCCACCCGACCGGCCTTGTACTCCGCGACCGCTTTGGCGATATCGGTGGTCACGGTCCCGGTCTTGGGATTGGGCATCAGGCCGCGGGGTCCGAGGACGCGTCCCAACCGTCCGACCTGAGCCATCAGGTCCGGCGTGGCGATGGCAACGTCGAATGCAAGGAAGCCCTCCTTCTCGATCCGTTGCACGAGGTCGTCCGCTCCCACTATGTCGGCGCCCGCGGCACGCGCCTCGGCGGCGTGCTCTCCGGCCGCAAAGACGGCGACGCGGACCATCCGCCCCGTGCCCGCCGGCAACGAGAGCGAGCCGCGGACTATCTGGTCCGCGCGCCGTGGATCGACGCCGAGTCGCGTCGCCAGATCGATGGTCTCGTCAAACCGGGCCCTCGCGAGGCTCTTGACCAGTTCGATCGCCTCGATCGGGGTGTAGAGGCGATCGCGGTCGTAACTCTTCACCGCTTCGGCGTACCGCTTTCCCCTGTTCACTTGCAGAGCTCCCTTCGATGTGCCGCACCGAGCGACTGCGAGGCGGTCGTCACTTGCTGACCGCGATGCCCATGGAGCGAGCCGTGCCCGCAACCTGGTGCTTAGCAGCTTCGAGATCGTTGGCGTTGAGGTCGGGCATCTTCTTCGCGGCGATCTCCGCGACCTGGTCGTCGGTGATGGAGCCGACGGATTCGCGCCCGGCGAGCTTGCTCCCCTTCTCGAGACCGGCCGCCTCCCGGATGAGGAACGTCGTCGGTGGCGTCTTCAGGACGAAGGTGAACGAGCGATCCTCGTAGATGGTCACTTCGACAGGCACGATCGTGCCCCGCTGGCTCTCGGTCGCGGCGTTGTACTGCTTGCAGAACTCCATCGTCTGCACACCATGCGGACCAAGGGCCGTCCCGACCGGGGGCGCCGGCGTAGCCGCACCCGCGGGCAGTTGGATCTTTACGATGGCGGCGACGCGACGACGTGCCATGAAGGTTCTTCCTCTTTCTTTCGCCGTCAGGCGCTAGAGCTTGGCGACCTGACTGAATTCGAGCTCGACCGGAGTCTCGCGACCGAAGATGTTAACGAGCACCTTGAGCTTCAACTGGTCCTCGTTGATCTCAGCGATCTGGCCTGAGAAGTCGGCGAACGGACCTTCCTTGACCCGAACCGTGTCACCGACCTGGTGCTCGAGGCGCGGCTTGGAACGGTGCTTCTGGCCCTCGGTCCCCTCCGGACGCACCTGGAGGATCGCCTCGACCTCAGCTCGCGGCAACGGAGTCGGCTTGGTACCCGGGCCGACGAAGCCCGTGACTCCGGGTGTCTGACGGATGACCGACCAGGAATCGTCGTCGAGGTCGCAACGACACAACAGGTAGCCAGGAAAGACCTTCCGCTGCACGAATACCCGCTTGCCGCCTTTGATCTCGGCGACTTCCTCCATCGGGATCACGACCTCGAAGATCCGGTCTTCCATGTTCATCGAGGAGATCCGGCTCTCGAGATTCGACTTCACCTTGTTCTCGTAGCCCGCGTAGGTGTGCACGACGTACCAAAGACCCGGCCTGTCGTAAGGGCTGGGCTCGCGGACTGCGACCTCGTCATCGTCACCTTGGGACGGGAGCTCGTACTCGAGCACGTCGTAGCTGCTCGACCTCGGAGCAGCCTCGATCGGCTCGGCGGGCGCCGGCGCGTCCTCGGGCAAGGTGTCCTCTGTGTTCGTCTCTGGATGGATCGTACTCACGTCGTCGTCTCCGGGGCCTTGTTCGTCACTCACGAGCCGAAGAGAAAGAGCACGCCCTTGGCGAACCCGTAGTCGAGGCCGAAAACGAGGCTGACCATGAACACGAGGGTCACGAAGACGACAATCGTGTACTTGACCACCTCCGGGCGGTTCGGCCAGGCGACCTTGGCGAGCTCGTTGCGAACCTCGCGCGCGAACTCGACGACCCTCTCGGGGAGACCCGGTCGATCGGGGGCGGGCGGCCGCCGTTGCGTGCTGGGTGGTGGCCGGCGTCCAGGCGCGGGTGCGCCTTCCTCGTCAATCTGGCCCTGTCTCTGCAGGAGACGCTTCGTTTGTCGGTTCACGCAACAGTCCTCGGCTCGAAAGAGCAGTGAGCAGGGCAGGAGGGACTCGAACCCCCAACCGCCGGTTTTGGAGACCGGTGCTCTACCAATTGAGCTACTGCCCTCCGGGCCGGGGTCGTGGCCCGCCACTCAATGGGCACCGAGTCGCCTCGGGCCGGCATCACGATAGCACCACGGGCCGGAGCCTCCGTAGGCGGCCGCGGTGCATCACTGTCACGGCGATGATCGCTGCCGCGGGAGCGGCGAAAGCACCTACGTAAACAAGCCTCCGCCCGCTGAGAACAGAGCGGACGACGCGGCGCTGAGCCGCTGCCTCGAGCGCGTCGAGCACATCGGCCACGGTCCCGGGTGGCGGTTCGACTCTGTATGACCGCAACTGGTTGAGGAGTCGCAGCAGCTTGCGATACCTGGCGAGCTCGGCCTGGCAACGAAGGCAGGATCCGACGTGCTGGACCACCACCTCGTCAGCCGAGGAGACCCCGTCGAGAATCGAGGGCAGGACCAGGGCGATCTCGGCGCACGAGACGCTCGAACACGAGGGGCTGTCCCCGGCGCCCCGGCGAGCGATGAGCCAGGAGAGGGAACCCTGCAGGGCTTCGCTGCCTGCGAACAGGGCCTGTTCAGACCGCGGCCGCATGCCTGGCCGCCACTTCGGTCTCGAGCTCGGCGCTGATCGCCCCGTCGGCTCCGAAGCCGGCCTCGCACCCCGCGCCGACGCCGGTCCCGTCCCCAGCTTCGGCGGGCGTACGTGGGTGGCGCCTCTGGCGACTCAGCCCGCCCGCCGCTCCGGCAGGTGCGAACAACTGCTCACGCAGGCGCCGGCGGGCGCGGTGGAGGCGTACCTTGGCCGCGGTCTGGCTGATGCCGAGCTCACGCGCTATCTGCTCGTGCGCCAGGTCGTAGACGTCCCTGAGCACGACCACCATCCGCATCTGGTCCGGGAGATCCGCGAGCGCCTCCACGAGACGCTCCCGATCGTCAGCCGTCCCGGCCGCGGTCTCCGGATCGCGCTCGGAACGCGTCTCGGGAACCTCGAGGTCGTCGTCGAGCTCGACGTGGGAGGTCCGCCGGCGCTTCGCCACGAGAGTGGCCGAGCAGTTCACGGTTATGCGGTGCAGCCATGTCCCGAACGCAGAGTCACCACGGAACTTGCCGAGCTTGCGGAAGGCGCGCAGATATGTCTCCTGCAGGACATCGCGCGCGTCATGTTCGTTGCCGACGAGCCTTAGCGCCAGGGCGTAGCAGTCGGTCGAGGTGGCGCGGACCAGGTGCTCGAAGGCCGCCCTGTCCCCGTGCCGGGCGAGCTCGACGAGGTGGGCGAGGTCGTCCGCCTCGCGAGTCAGCGCGTCTCCTTGTGAAGCGTGTGTTGCCGATCGAACTGGCAGTACTTCTTCATCTCGATCCGCTCGCGGTCGTTCTGTTTGTTCTTCATCGTGATGTAGTTCCTTCGCTTGCACACTTCGCAAGCGAGGGTCACCTTGACTCGCTTCTCGTTCTTTGCCACGTCACTGACTCCTCTGCTCCACTCCTGGTAGCGGCGGCCGGACTCGAACCGGCGACCCCACGATTATGAGCCGTGTGCTCTTACCAACTGAGCTACGCCGCCGCGGAGCCCCCTGTCGGAATCGAACCGACGACACCAGCCTTACCATATATCCGCGCCGGGCCCGAGAACCCAGCGGGCGCTTCATTACGATGCAGCCCGTGGACATCCGCCGAGCGAATCTGGCCGACGCCGAGGCCATCCGTCAGATCTACAACACCGAGGTCACCGGTTCGACAGCCACGCTCGACCTCGTCCCACGCACGCCCGAAGAGCAGGCGAATTGGATGGTCGCCCATTCGGGCGTCTACCCGGTCATCGTCGCCGAAGACGGCGGCCAGGTGGTCGGCTTTGCGGCCCTCTCGCCGTACCGGCCGCGCCCGGGCTATGCGACGGCAGTCGAGGACTCGATCTACGTCGCGGAACAACATAGGGGCAAGGGGATCGGACGAGCCCTGCTAGGCGAGGCCGTCGACATGGCGAGGACCCATGGTTTTCACTCCGTTGTCGCCCGCGTCAGTGCCACCCAGCAAGCCTCGGTGGCACTCCACCAGGCCTGCGGGTTCGACCTCGTCGGCATCGAGCGGGAGATCGGGCGCAAGTTCGGCCGCTGGGTGGACGTGGCTCTCCTGCAGCGCCTCCTCTGACGGCGCGCCTCAGGCCGGCGGCAACGCCGGGACGCGGTCCCGCTCGCCTAGTTGCAATGCCCTTCTGACTCTCATGACGAGAGGGATGGCGAGGAGGAGGAGCATGGCGAGAGAGGCGACCGCGATGAGGATCGGGTTCGCCTCGCCGAACTGAAGCACGAGCGACCCGGCACCGGGGAGGCCGAGGAAGCAAGCCACGGTCGAGAGCACGATCACCAAGACTCTGAGGCGGTGCTCCGCGATCGCCGCGAGAACCACCATCGACCACGCGACGTACCACGGCTGCACTGCCGGCCCGAGAAAGACGACAGCGAGCAGCGTCAAGCCCATCGCCCGCATGGTCGTTGCCTCCTTGGCCCGCCACAAGAGACGTAACGCGATGACCGCCGCGAACACCAACCCCAGGTCCCTCGCCCCGCTCAGCAGCACCGGCTGATGGTCCCCGAGCCCGAGCAATTCCAACACCTTCGCCGTGCACAAGCCCGCGATCGTCGGAGGATCGCTCCAGGACCTGATCGTTGCGCCGTTCCCCAGCGCCGTCACCCAACCCCACCCGAGCCCGACCATCTCGGACACCGCCGCCATCGCGGCGAGGCCGACAGCCGCTGCCGCGCCGGTTGGCTTGAGCCGGGACCTCCACGACGCTTGGTCGCCCAAGAAGCCCCAACCGATGTAGACGACGCCTATGAAGGCCGGGATCTTGATCATCGCCCCGATCGTGCACAACAGCACACCGACAACCGGGCGCCGTTCGCGCGCGAACCAGAGCCCGGCAACAAGGAAGCCGAGCATCAACGCGTCATTGTGTGCGCCCGCCACGAGGTGCAAGAGCACGAGAGGGTTCAGCACGGCGAGCACGAAGGCGACGGAGGGATCCCGGCCGTACGAGCGTGCCAGCCGCGGCAGGAAGATCCCGATCATCACGACTCCGACGAGGGCGAGCAGGCGGAAGCCGACGACCGCGAGGAGCTCGTCGTGGTGCACCACCGTGGCGTTCACGCCGGCGATCCAGAGGAAGACCGGCCCGTACGGGGAGGTCACGTCGGCCCACAGCTTGTCGACCAGTCCGGAGAACGCGTTCACCCCGAGCACCGCCGGCCCGAACAGGTACGGGCTGATCCCGCGGCTCATCATCTCGCCCTGGGCCGCGTAGCTGTACGAGTCCCGACTGAACAAAGGCGCCACGACGAGGAGCGGGGCCGTCCAAGCCGCGAACACCGCGGCAAAGGATCGAAGAGGAAGGCCCTGGTGGCGCCGGGCGATGCGGATGAGGGCGATCCAGGCCTGCAGCATGACCACCATGCCCCCGTACACCGCGACGAGACCGATGAACAGGTTCTTGTCCGCAGGCAAGGGCGCGCCGGTCACCACCGGCGGCGGGGGGATGCCGAAAAACCACGGGTGACACACCGTGACAGAACCCGGCACGATGCCCGAGCACGACTTCCAGGTGAACGGAGAGCTCGGCAAAGAAGCGCCCCAGGCGATGGCGACAGTGCTGACGAAGCCGATGATCGCCGGCAGCGCCAGCAGTCGCGCGACCGGTGTCTCGCCGTGCACATACGACCGCACCTCGCCAAGAGGCGTACGCATGCGGGCAAGGAACGCGACCCCCCGGTCGATCCGCCGGCGGGCACCAGCGACCAAACCGTTCAGCCGGCCGAGCAAAGGCTGAGCACGCCGAGGCTCGGAACCTCCTGGCTGGGGATCAGGCTCCAAGGTGCTCGACGCCGACATGGCGCGTCCTCTCGGTCTTCTTATGCCGAGCGATCCTAACCAAGGGCCTCCCAATGCCGACGGCGGCGGCGAGGAATTCGATGACACGAGTACACGAACGGGAATTGGCTACGTTCGGACCCGTGTTCCGGACTCCGCGCCATGGTGGTGAGGGACTCGTCGCGCCGGAACTCGCCCGACCCGTGACGACTCGGGTTCGGAAGATCGGCTGGCTCGATCGCAGCGACGCCCTCGTCGTCGCGCTGCTGGTTGGCATCCCGCTGATCGTGCTCACCGTCCCTGCGCTCGCCGGCTACCCCTTGCTCACGGGCGACGACTTGACGCAGAACTACCCGCTCTCGGTGCTGTCGGGCCAGTTCATCGCCCACGGCCACCTCCCTGTGTACGACCCGTATCTCTGGTCCGGGACTCCCTTGCTCGCCGGGGCGAGCGCTCACGCGCTGCTCCCGAGCACCTTGCTGTTCGCGTTCCTGCCGCACCTCGGCGCCTGGGTGCTGGCGGAGGCACTGACGCTCGCGGCCGGAGCCATCGGCGGATTCGTCCTCCTGCGGCGCAACGGCTGCAGGACGCTGGCGGCCGCCCTCGGTGGGTCCACCTTCGGGCTCGGCGGCTTCGTGTCGTCGCAGATCGTGCACATCGATTTCGTGTCGGCCTCGGTGTCGCTCGTCTGGTGCCTCGTCGGCCTCGACGGGATCGCCCGAGACAAGCCCACGCGCCGCGCAGCCTGGGCGCTCGTCCTCGCAGTCGCTGTCGCGTGCATCGGCCTGTCGGGCAGCCCGGACATCGTGATCGACACGCTCGTGGCAGTGGTCGTCTACGGCGGTCACCTGCTGATCAGCGAGCGGGGTCGCGGACTTGCGCGCCTCGGCTGGGCTGCCGTTGGCGGCGTGGCGGGCTTGCTGGTCAGTGCCATCCAATGGGTCCCGACCGCTGAGTTCCTCTCAGTCACAGAGCGCGCCCACGCCAGTTACGCGTTTGCCTCCTCGGGCTCGGTCTCACTGGCCGAGCTGCTCGTCTCGCTCGTGCCGCACGTGCTGGGCGGCGGCCCGATCGGTCTCGAGGCGTACACCGGGCCGTACAACCTTTCCGAGCTGGACGCCTACTGCGGCATCCTCTCGCTGGTCGCCATCGTGGCGCTCATTCCCAGATGGCGCTCCGCGCAAGCAAGCCGCTGGCGCGTCTGGTACCTCGTCGGGGGCATCGGCCTGCTGTTGGCCCTCGGGTCCAACACTCCGCTCGAGCACCTGCTCATCCACCTGCCCGTCGTGGGCGAGCAGCGGCTGCCGAGCCGTGCGCTCATCCTGTTCTCGCTCGCGTCGTCGATGCTGCTGGGCCACTGGGTCGAGGACCAGCTGGCGGCAAATCCGGGCCGAGCGAATCCGCTGTCTGTCGCGAGCGGAATGGTCGCACCTGTCGTCGTGCTGGGTCTCGTGGCTGCTACGACCGTGTCTGCCAGGCCCTACGCGGGACTCCTCCACGCGGTCGCAGGCTCGGGTTGGTCGCTTGGGGCCATCGCTCCTTACCTCATAGTCACGGCTGTCATCGCGTTGGCCGCAGGTGCCATCGTGATCCTCGGCCCTCGCTGGCCGCGCCGACGGCTCGCGTCGGCGATTGCAGCTCTGGTCATCGTCGACCTGCTCTTGTTCACCGCCAACCAGTCCTCGCTCGCACCCGCGTACGCGCGCGCTCTCGACACCGACAACGCGCTGCAGGCGCAACTCGCCGCGAGGCTCGGTGCGGGCGGGCGCTATCTGATCGTCGATCCCGCGCGCACAGACGGCGTTGCACTCAACCAGGTCGGAGCACCCGACTCCAACGTGGTGTCAGGACTCGCCAGCGCCCAGGGTTACGGCTCGCTCACCTGGGCGCCCTACGCGTCGGCAACCGGGACCCACACTCAAGACGACCTCGACCCGGCGGCGCTGGCCGCAGGGGTCTTCGACTCCCTCGACGTCAGGGCGCTACTCACGGTTCCCGACGAACTTTCCGTTCCTCGAGCGCACGGCGTGTTCCAACCCGTCACCAACACCCTGCCAGGCCTCGTCGCTCCCGCGATCGCCGGTGTTGGGCCGGTCCCCTCGCCGATCGACCTCCGAGCCCGCCAGATTGCATGTCGATGGTTCGGACGGGAACTTGTGCCACGGACGGTGACCCTGGACCTCTCCGAGGCCCGGCTCTCCCCGAAGGCCCTTGCCGAGTTCGGGCGCGATGTCCGGCTCGTGTCGGCGAGCGGCGGCAGAAGGCCCCCCATGGCAGTGCGGGTCGTCATCGGCACACCGGGCTCGGCCGAGGTCATCGTCAGTTTCGGGGCTGCGCCAGCTTCGGTCGGCGTTTCGACACAGGACTCGCTCGGTGTCCCGGTGCGGGTCAACTCGATCGTGGTGACGACCCGCTCCGGCTCTTCCTACGGCCTCGACGGGCCCCTCTCCGCCGACCTGACGGCTCCACACTGGGTGGCCGCAGGGACGATCGGGCCATTCGCTGTCTTCTCGAACCAGAGAGCCGACGGTTCGTTCTGGCTCAAGGGACCGAGCGGCGGCGCCATGGGTGGCCTACGGGTTCGCATCGTGAGGTCCTCGCCTTGGACCCCGACCGAGACAGTGTCCGTCACCTCGGCGGCGCCTGCGACCATCGTCAGGGCCGTCGCGGACATCCCAGGTTGGAGCGCGACCGGCGATCATGACGACCGGTCCGCTCCGATCGCCCTGCACCGGGACGGCCTCGTGCAATCGTTCGCGGTGCCTGAGGGAACGACACTGGTCACCTTCGCCTACGCGGCTCCCGGGCTTGCCACCGGGCTTGCCGCATCAGGGTCCGGCATTGCGGCGATCCTCATCCTCGGACTCGCAGCCATCGCCCTGTGCCGGCGTCCGGCCATGGCGCCGGGGCCGCGACCTAGTGGGTCCCACAGGTCCACCCGGGAGCGGGAACGGCACGTCGGAGCAGGCTGAGACGGGGAACGACGTGGGAAGTAGGGGCGACGGTGGGCCGGGAAGGATTCGAACCTTCGAAGGCTGAGCCAGCAGATTTACAGTCTGCCCCCGTTGTCCACTTGGGTACCGACCCGTCGGCGGACACGATAGTGGCCCGAACCGGCGCAATTCGCAAGGCGAAGGCGTTACCGGCCTTGCTAGCGTGCGAGCGTGCCGAGCTTCGATGTCACATCCCAGGTCGATATGCAAGAAGTGCGCAATGCGGTCGACCAGGCAAGCCGAGAGATCGCCACCCGTTTCGACTTCAAGGACACCGGCGCGACCGTCGAGCTGAAGGGGCACGAGATCGAGTTGAACGCGCCGACCGAGGACCGCCGGCGCGCCCTCGTCCAGGTGCTCGAGGAGAAGCTCGTCCGCCGGCACGTCTCGCTGAAGGCCGTTTCCTACGGCAAGATCGAGGAGGCGTCAAAGGGCACGTTGCGCCAGAGCGCCGCACTGAACGCCGGCATCTCGGCGGACCACGCCAAGAAGATCAACAAGATCGTCAAGGACCTGGGCCTCAAGGGCGTGCAGTCCCAGACTCAGGGTGATCAGGTCCGCGTCATCGGCAAGAAGCGTGACGACCTGCAGACCGTGATCGCGGCCCTCAAGGAACAGGACCTCGAGATCCCCCTGCAGTTCGGCAACTTCCGCGAGTGAGGCTTCAGCCGTAGTAGCCCGAGTGGACGTACAGGCAGGGCACGCCCTCGGAATCGAACATCTCGAGGTTGGCGGGATCGTCCTCCACGGCGAGCCGCACCTCGAAACCGCAGGCCCCGAGCCGCAACGTCTCGGTCCGCTTGAGGTCGCGCGCCGGGCGGCCGTCGCCCGCCTCGCGCATGATCAGCAGGTCGTACCGCAGCCGGTGTGACGCGAGCCAGGCCAAGGTCTGCTCGCGCACGCGCTGAGGTCGCGCTGTGAGCAGCACCACCACGAGCTCGGGCGCGAGTAGCTCGAGCAGGCGGGCGACCTCTGGGATAATGGGGTCCTCACCGCACTCGGCGAAGAACGCGTCCCAGTCGCGCCGGAGACCGGCCAGATGGTGCTGGCGGCCGGACGCGTCCGCGAGCACTCCGTCGACGTCGAAGACGACCGCTGGGCCCGGGGCCCTGGGTTCGGCGCGCCAGGTCCATGTTCCCGGGTAGCTGCGCCCGGCGCTCATTCCTCGCCGGCGCCGGTCGCGGCACGGCGACGGAGGTCGGCCACGACCGCGGGGTCGGCCAGCGTGGTCGTGTCGCCGAGGTCGCGTCCCTCGGCGACGTCCCTCAAGAGCCGCCGCATGATCTTGCCGGAGCGCGTCTTCGGAAGATCGTCGGTGAAGATGACGGCCCGTGGCCGGGCGATCGCCCCGATCTTCTCCACGACGTGCGCCCGCAGGGCCTCCGCGTGGTCGTCGCCGACCTCGAAGCCGTGCTTCAAGGTGACAAAGGCGATGATCACCTGCCCGGTCGTCGCGTCGTTGGCGCCCACGACCGCCGCTTCTGCAACGCTCGGATGGTCGACGAGCGCGGACTCCACCTCGGTGGTCGATACGCGGTGGCCCGAGACGTTCATGACATCGTCGACCCGCCCGAGGAGCCAGAAGTACCCGTCATCGTCGACCTTGGCCCCGTCGCCTGCGAAGTAGCGCCCCTCGAAGCGGCTCCAGTACGTCTGGCGGTACCGTTCCGGGTCGCCGTAGATGCCCCGCAGCATGGCCGGCCAGGGCCGCGTGAGCGTGAGGTACCCGCCGCCGCGCTCGACGGTCTTGCCGGCGTCGTCGACGACCTCGGCTTCGATCCCCGGCAACGGGAAGGTCGCGCTTCCCGGCTTCAAGGTCGTCACGCCGGGCAACGGCGAGATCATGATGGCACCGGTCTCGGTCTGCCACCACGTGTCGACGACGGGGCAGCGGCCGCCGCCGATCTGGCGCCAGTACCAGATCCAGGCCTCCGGATTGATCGGCTCACCGACCGAGCCGAGCATCCGCAGGCTCGACAGGTCGTGTGCGGCGGGATAGTCCGTCCCCCATTTCATGAAGGTGCGAATGGCCGTCGGCGCCGTGTACAGCGTCGTTACCCCGTAGCGTGCGATGATCGACCACCAGCGGTCCCGGTCGGGGAAATCGGGAGCTCCCTCGTAAAGCACGCTCGTGGCCCCGTTCGCGAGCGGCCCGTAGACGATGTAGCTGTGGCCTGTGACCCACCCGATGTCGGCGGCGCACCAATAGACGTCGGTCTCGGGCTTCAAGTCGAAGACCGTCCGGTGCGTGAAGGCGACCTGGGTCAGGTAGCCACCGGTGGTGTGCATGATCCCCTTCGGGCGAGCCGTCGTGCCGGAGGTGTAGAGAAGGAAGAGCAGGTCCTCCGCATCCATAGCCTCGGCGGGGCTGTGCGGGCTCTGGCCGGACACCAGCTCGTGCCACCAGTGGTCGCGCCCGTCCTGCATGACGAGGTTCCTCGCGGCCTCACCGAGGCGGCGGACCACGAGCACGTTCTCGATCGAGCGGGCACCGCTCGAGAGCGCGTGGTCGGCGTTCGCCTTCAGCTCGACGGCGTGCCCGCGTCTCCAACCCCCGTCGGCGGTGATGAGCAGCCGGGCGTCGGCGTCCTCGATCCGGTCACGCAGGGCGTCTGCGGAGAAGCCCCCGAACACCACCGAGTGCGCGGCACCGATCCGCGCGCAGGCCAGCATCGCCACAGGAAGCTCGGGGATCATCGGCATGTAGATGGCCACCCGATCACCGCGCTCGATGCCCAACGAGCGCAACGCGTTGGCGCATCGCCCGACCTCGTCGAGCAGCTGCGCATAAGTAATCGTGCGGCGGTCCCCGGGCTCGCCTTCGAAGAAGAAGGCGACCTTGTCGCCGGTCCCCGCCTCGACGTGGCGGTCGAGGCAATTGAACGCGACGTTCAGCCGGCCTCCGACGAACCACTTGGCGAACGGCAGCTGCCAGTCGAGCACCCGATCCCACGGCTCGAACCAGGTCAGGGCTTTGGCCTGAGCCGCCCAGAACTCCTCGGGGTCGGCTTCCGCCTGCCGGTACATCGTCCGGTCGGACACGAGCGCCGAGCGGGCGAAGTCTTCGGGCGGAGGAAAAGTCCGTAGCTCGGCAAGGTAGTCCTCGATCGCGGCGGTGTGCACTGGGCCCCCGCCCCCCCTTGCGTCGCTCATCGTCGCCTCCCTGACCGCTCGCCGGCACACACCGATCTCTCGTGAAGAGCCGACATCGGCCCCACCGGCACCGGTCGCCCACCCTACCGACCGGCGGCTCGGCCGACTGCCACAATGGAGCGCACATGCCCGAGTACGTCACCGTCGCCCGCCTGGCGGTTCCCGTCGGCTGGCGAGTGATCATCGTGAGTGACCTCTTTCTCGGAGCGAAGCGAACGGAGGCGTCTGGTTCCGCTTCCGTGGAGCTCGCCCGAGCTCTCGAACGCGCCGAGGGCCCGGGCGCCTTGGTCGTCGCCGGCAACGCCTTCGACCTGCTGGTACCTCCCGACGGCGACCCCGCAGCGGCACTCGGAGCACACGAGGAGCTGCGCCGGGCGCTCAATGCCTACCTGGCGGCGGACCGCAGTCGGCGGGCCGTCCTCCTGCCCGGCAACCGCGACCGGGCCGTCCTCTACGACCCGGAGGCGAATGCCGCCGTTGTCGACGCCGGTTTCGAGGTCGCGCTCTCGGCCCAGCTGCAGGTGGCGACGGCCGCAGGGCCCAAACAGGTCTGCATCGAGCCCGGGTGGCGTTTCGACGAGCGCAACGCCTTCGTCGATCCGACCGACAAGCGCGACACGCCGCTCGGCCAGCACGCGGTGGCTGAGATCCTGCCGGCGCTTGCCGGATCGACCTCGCCGTGGCTCGCCGGCATCGACCGGCTGGCCGATCCTTCGGGCCTGCCACGTTTCGTGGCCTCGCGCCTCACCTACCGCCGCATCGTCCGGTGGCTGTGGTGGCTGCTTGTCCCCATCGCAGTAGCACTTTTCGCCAGGCTCCCCGACTGGTGGTTGTTCGGCGTGCCGAAACGGCTCGAGCCCTTCTCGTCCTGGTTGCTCGGTCTCGGCCTCACCCTGGTGGCAGAGGTGATCGTGGCCGGAATCGTCCTCGCCGTGGTCAATCACCGGGTCTGGCACTCGGCCGGGCGATCGCTGCTCGGACCGGCAGCCCATCACGCCAACGACAGAGCTCGTGAAGCAACCCGCCCGATCCTTGCCGCGGGAGGCCTCGGTCTGGTGACAGGCCACACGCTCCAGCCTGAGCTCGCGAGGGTCGGCACCGGCTTTTACGCGAACTCCGGGGCGTGCGGGGAAGTCGTGGAGGAAAGGGCGTCGCGCCTTGGCCTGCCCCCGGTCTTCGTCCATCTCCGGCAGGTCTCCTGGGTCGAGATCGAGGGGGGAGCGGAGGTGCACGCGAGGCTTCTCCTCGCGCGCAGGTACCTGAGCCCGGTCACGGTGCTGGAGCGGTTCGCGGCCGGGCGCCTGCAGCCCACCGATAGGGAGCCGGAGGTGGTCGCCTCTTTCCCCGGCGGGCGCGTGTGGCCACAGGTCACCGATTCCGCCCGCAGTCTCAGGCGGGTACGGCGGCTTACCGCTGCAGGGATCGCGATCCTGGGACTCAGCGACCTCGTCTCTGCCGTCGTGCCACCTCAGGTCCGGGGGCGGCTCCACCCCTTGCTCGGCTACATCCCCCTCGGGGTGAGCGAGGCCGCGGGAGCTCTGGTCGCGCTCGCCGGCGTCGGGCTGCTGGCGGTCGCCCGCGGTGTCAGACGGGGCCAGCGCCTGGCTTGGCTCGTCGCGATAGGGCTCCTCGGCGGCACGGTCGCACTGCATCTGATCCGACATGGCGAGGTGGTCCAGTCCATCGCGGCCCTCGCGCTCGTGGCCGTACTGTGGTGGGCGAGGAATTCCTTTCGGGCGCGTTTCGACCTGCCTTCGCTGCGAGCAGGCCTCTCCACGCTCCTCGGCGGGGTCATCGGGGTCACTCTCATCGGCGCGACGGTGCTCTGGAGCGTGATCCCGACGCATCGTGGAGGCCGTCCAATCACCTGGGACCAAGCCTGGTGGGCAACTGCCGGGCGGCTCGTCGGTATCCGCACGGTGCCCCTCAATCCTCGCGTGGACGCGTTCTTGTACCCGGCCCTGCTCGCCATCGGGCTCGGGTTGGCAGCGGTCGCGCTCGTGCTGGCGTTCCGGCCCGTCGTCGACCGGCGCCTCTCGAACGGCCGCACTGACACCACCGAACGCGCCGCCGACATCGTCCGGCGCCTGGGCACAGGGACGCTCGACTACTTCGCCCTCCGCAGCGACAAGCAGGCCTTCCTAGACCGCGACGGCCTGGTCGCCCACGCGATCTACGGAGGCATCTGCCTCGTCTCACCCGACCCGATCTGCGAGCCCGAGGAGCGCGACGAGCTCTGGTCGGCGTTCCGCCGCTACGCGGACGACCGCGGCTGGTCGGTGGCCGTGCTCGGGGCCGGCGAGGAGTGGCTCGGCGTCTACCGACGCTCCGGCATGCACGAGCGTTACATCGGCGACGAGGGCGTCGTGGACGTGCGAACCTTCTCGCTCGAAGGCGGTGCCCGCAAGGGCCTGCGCCAGGCGGTCAACAGGATCGCGAACTACGGCTACACCATCTCGTTCCACGACCCGGCCCGGGTCGAGCCCGCGCTCGCCGACGCCGTCAGGGCCGTCATGGTGCAGCGGCGCCGCGGCGAGGTGGAACGGGGCTTCTCGATGACGCTCGGGCGCATTTTCGACCCTCGCGACCAGGGCCTCCTGCTTGCGATCGCGCATGGCCCCGATGGCTGCCCGGTCGCGTTCTGCCAGTTCGTCCCCGCACCGGGCATACACGGCTACTCGCTCGATCTCATGCGCCGTGACCAGGGCAAGCACCCCAACGGACTCCTCGATTTCATCATCGTCCGGACGATCGAGCGGCTGCGCAGCTGTGGGGACGAGCACCTCGGGCTCAACTTCGCCGCCATGCGGGCCGTCGTCGCCGGTGAGGACGGAGGCGGCGTCCAAAGGTGGCTGCTGAGGCGGATGTCGGACTCGATGCAGATCGAGTCGCTCTGGCAGTTCAACGCGAAGTTCGGCCCCCAGTGGCTGCCGCGATATGTGGTGTGGGACGCGGCCGAGAACACGCTGCCGATGGCACTGGCCATCGCGCGAGCGGAGTCGTTCTGGGAGCTTCCTCTTATCGGGAGGTTCTTCCAACCTCCGGGCAATGGCAAGGGCGTCGAGGACGTCGCCGTGCCGTCGCGTTGAGGTTCAGTGGTTCTCGACCTCCTAGTCCCACCCGGCAACGATCCTGTGTCCGTTCGGCGCCGAGCGCAACGGGCCCTCGCCAACGGGCTCGACGGAACGGAGCTGGAAGGTCAGCTTGTGCCGGGCAGGAGGAACTTCGGCGGGGCCGGCTGTCCCGGCACGAAGAGCTAGGACATCACCTTTCGCGGGACGGTTCCGCTAGGGATTTGCTCAACGACTCGATGTGGGCCTGGTCGGCGGAGGGCAGGAGCTTCTGCTCCGGCGGACACAACTCGACCAGCGCAACGGCGTCGATGGCATTGAAGGTGGTCACGCTCTTCGGAAGGTGGGTCTGCGACTCGACGCTTCTGGCCCCGATCACCACCGATTCCATGGCGTCGTCCACCCCGCCGCCCCGCTTCAGGAAGGCGCAGAACGCCGAGCCGTCGGTGAGCAACGCCTGCAGGGCCACTTCCTGCCTGGAGTCCAAGTGGGAGGAGAGGGAGGGTCCACCTTGGCCAGGTCCTGGAAGTACTGGGCGTCCTGAGCGTAGGAGGTCCTGGGGGCGACGAGCGGCCGGTTGGCCGATGCCTTGGGTCCGGCCGCGGACTGGCTAGCGGAGGAGGAGCAACCGCCGGCAAGAGCCGCGCACACCACGACTGCGACGACTGTCTTGGCGTTGATGATGATGCGGGCCCGGCCGGTCAATCGTTCTCTAGCCCGCCGGCGTGCAGTTGGCCCCGGCAGTGGTGGACGGCGAGTGGATCGGGTCGTTGAGGTTGATCGTGTTGTCGCCGTTGAGCCCGAGGGCGCCGGACAGGTTGTTGCCCTTGCAGGCGGAGTCGTGACCGTCACTGCAGTTGTCCGGGGCGATCCAGCTGAAGTTGGGGACGGTGTTGTCCACGAGGTCGTGGACGAGGCCGTCGGACGGGCTGTCCAGGTTGGCGATGTGGTTGGCGTCGCAGTTGGTGCCACCGTCTGCCGGCGTCGTGAGGGGCCCGCTCGCGCCCACGCCCGAGAGCGACTCGAACCAGGGGAAGGGGAAGTGCTAGGCCACGTACTGGTCGGCGTACTCGGGGTTGTTGGTGCTGTAGGCCTGGCCGTCCGGACCGGTGCCGTTGCCGGCGACCAGGGAGGCGGCGGTGTAGGTGCTGGTGTCAGCCACCCCGACGATGTAGGTCGATGTGCCGTCCGGCGCCACGACCGAAGTGCCGGGGGCTGCATCGAAGTTCGCGCTGAGCGTGAGGGTGTTGGACGTGTTGCTGGCGATGGCGCCGTACTCGCCCGCGCCTGTACCGCCGGTGATCATCACCTCGTCATTGGTGTAGGCGTTGGCGGGCCAGGTCTGGCTGACGTCGAGGAGCGTCGAGGTGGAGCCGCCGCTCGCCGTGGAGCTGACCAGTTCGCTGGCAACCGGGTAACCCTCGGCACCGCTCAGGTAGGTCGGGTTGCTCACAGGGTTCTCGGCCATGCCGTCAGGGTTGCCCGGCGCGCCGCAGGCACCCGAGTCACGGCCGGGGACGCTGTTGGCCACAAGGGAGGTCGAGCCGATCTGCTGGGCGCCGCCGAGGCCCTGAGCGTAGCCCTTCCAGGTCACGCCGGCCAGGTTGAACTGGTCGAAGAGGGTGACGACGTCGGTCGTGTATGTGCACTCGTTGGTGCTCGCCGCGGTGGTGCCGCTCGGCGAGTTGGGACCCAGCTTCGAGACGGCCTGGCCATAGGACCAGTTGTTGTCGCCCCCGACGCTCGTGCCACCTGTGCCGGAGTCGACGATTCCGTCGGCGGCCCCCGCTGTGATCCCGGTGTTGCCGGCGAACACGGTGTTGGCGTTGCTGCAGTCGCTCTGCACGTCGTTTTGGGGGCCTGACCGGACACCAGCGTGACGTAGTTGTCCATGCCGGTGTGGCCGGTGCCGTAGTAGTTCTGCAGCAGGGCACCCTCGGAGGGGGGGTCTGCCACAGGTAGCGGCGTCGTGGATGCCCGAGAACTCCGAGTTGTACGACTTGTTCTCCGGGATGATCAGCCAGACGTGGCTGATCGAGCCCGGCGCCAGGTTGGCCGTCGTGGTGTACCCGTCGCTCGACGAGAGCCCGCCGAAGTTCGGGCCGGGTGTCGTGCCGCCTGCGTGCGCGGCGGCGGGGACCAGCGAGGCACCGCAGGCCAGCAGCCCGACGCCGACGGGCGTCAGCGCTGTTCGGCACCGACGGACGAAAGTGGTTCTCCTGTCTCCCATTGATTCCTGCCCCTTTCGGGCGGCTACTAAGGCCGCGTCAGCTTCCAGGAGCAGTATCGAATTCGGAGGTGAACACCTCCGACCCTGAGTGCCCCACGATCGCGAAGATCGGGTAACGCCTCAATGAAACCTCTACCCCAGATTGGCTCAACCCGTCCGCGCCCGTGAAACCGGCAGTTCACCGGTCGCTTCGGCGGGGAACTGCCCGGCCGACTTCGTGTTCGCCGGCCCGCAGGCCTCAGAAGAGGAAGCCGGCCGCCCTGATGAAGTCGACCAACGGGGCAGGCCAGATCCCGAACACGAGCGTGACCGCCACGGTCACGAAGATCGCCACCGCCGTCGGACCCGGCACGCTCACCGGCCCGAGGTTGACGCTCCTCGGAGCCGCACCGGCCGGAGCGAGCTCCGCTTCCGGGTCACCCTTAAGCGGCAGCGACAGCGAGCCCTCGTCGCGCGCGGCGCCTGGCGCGAGCCTGACGCCGTACATGAGGAAGATGAGGCGTAGGTAGAACGCAGCGGCGATTGCCGCCGACAACATGGCGATGACGGCCAGCGCATACGAGTGGGCCCTCACCGCGGCCGAGATGACGTACAGCTTGGCGAAAAAGCCCGTGGTGAACGGGATCCCCGTCTGGCCGAGTAGCAAAACCGCGAAGGCGAGAGCCAGCACCGGCTGGCGACGACCGAGACCCCGGTACGCGTCAAGGTCGTGGTCGCGGTCTCCCTTGCCCCCGACGACGGTGATGACAGCGAAGCTCCCGAGCACCAAGAATGCGTACACGAAGACGTAGTAGACGCTGCCGGAGATCCCCTTGGCGGTCGCAGCCGCGAGGCCGACGAGGATGAACCCGGCGTGGTTGATCGAGGAGTACGCGAGCATCCGTTTCACGTCGCGCTGTACGAGACCGAGAATCGCCCCGAGCAGCAACGTGAGGATCGCTATCGCCCACAACAGCGGCTGCCAGTCCGTGCGGAGCACTCCGAAGGTGGAGAAGAAGACGCGCAGCAGCGCCGCGAAGCCGCCGGCTTTGGCGATAGCGGTCATGAACCCGGTCGCGGGCGTGGGGGCGCCCTGGTAGACGTCCGGCGTCCACATGTGGAACGGCACTGCCGAGACCTTGAAGCCGAAGCCGACGAGCAACAGGCCGAGGCCGGCGAGCAGGACGCCGTTGGAAGTCACGATGTTGGTGCTCAGGTAGGACGCGATCTGGGGGAGGTTGGTCGACCCTGTCGCCCCGTACACGAGTGCGATCCCGTAGACGAACACGGCCGAGGAGAACGCGCCAAGGACGAAGTACTTCATGGCGGCCTCACCCGAGGAACGTCGCTTAAGGTCCATCCCGGCGAGAATGTAGAGCGGGATCGACATGATCTCGAGGGCCACGAAGATGAGGATCAGGTCGTTGGCCGAGGCCATGAGCATCGCGCCCGAGCCCGCCAACAGCGCCAGCACGTGGTACTCCGGTCCTTCTATCCCCTCGCGGACGAGGAAGTCGTTGGCGATCGCGGAGGCGACGATCAAGATGCAGGACACGAGCACCAAGAAGGCGATGGAGAAGCCGTCGACCGCCACGGAGTCCGCGATCGTCGTGAACGGCCCACGCGCTTGCACGTCGTGCCAGACCACAAGCGAGGCGACCAGAGCGGCCACCCCGATCGCGCCGGAACCGACCGAGTAGAACGCCGTACGCACCTTCGCGAATACGAGCTGGCCCGAGACGAGCAGCACGAGCGCTCCTCCGATGAGGATCAGCTCCGGGAGGATCGCGACGTAGTTCACGTGAGGCATGACGAAGGTCGCCGGGACCACGCTCGAAAGGCTCACTGCTTCGTCCCGTCCGAACGCAGGGCTACACCGGGGGATCCGACCTGCGGCGGGCGCTGGTGCGCCACGACCTCGACGTGAGTGACTACCCGGGTGACCGAGGGGCCGATGCGGTTCAGCAGCGGCCCCGGGAAGATGCCCAACAGAACAATCAGGATCACGAGCGGGGCGAGCGTGAGCCCCTCACGCCAGGAGAGGTCGCGGATGGCGCCCGGCTCGACGGAGGGCTTGCCCTGGAAGGCCTGCTGGTAGGCCCACAGGAGATAGACCGCGGCGAGGACGACGCCGGCGGTCGCCACGACGGCCCACCAGCGATGGGTCAGGAACGTGCCGGCGAGGATGAGGAACTCCCCGACGAAGCCGTTCAGGCCCGGCACGCCGATCGAGGCGAGCACCACGACCATGAACACCCCCGCCAGCAGGGGCACGCGCCGCTGCAGGCCGCGCATCTCCTTGACCGAGAACGTGCCGAGTCGACGGTAGAGCAGGGCGATGAGGATGAACAGGGCCGCCGTGTAAAGGCCGTGGTTGATCATCTGCAGCACCGCGCCGGTGAGCGCCTCGCGGCTCAGGGCGAACGCCCCGATCACGATGAAGCCGAGATGCGCCAGGGATGAGTACGCGACGAGACGTTTCAGGTCGCGCTCGACGGCAGCGACGATGGCGCCGTAGATGATGCCGATCGCACCGAGGGTGATCAAAAGCGGCGCCAAGGTGACCACGGCCCTCGGGAACAGGGCGAG
Organism: Acidimicrobiales bacterium; assembly: GCA_050015175.1. Taxonomy (GTDB): domain Bacteria; phylum Actinomycetota; class Acidimicrobiia; order Acidimicrobiales; family Bog-793; genus Fen-455. The sequence continues at coordinate 134,012 of JBEKBX010000001.1, forward strand.
GTCGAAACGGATGATGCCGTAGGCACCCAGCTTCGCCATGACACCGGCGAGGAGCAGTGAGCCTGCCGCAGGCGCCTCCCGATAGGCGTCCGGGGACCATGTGTGGAACGGGAACAGAGGCATCTTCACCGCGAAGGCGGCGGTGAAGGCCAGGAAGAGCAGGACACCGGCGGTCCCCGACAGGTGGGTGTTGGCAAGAGCCCTCACGTCGAAGGTCGTCACGCCCGTCTGCGAGGAGTGGATGGCGACGATTGCCAGGATCCCGACGAACAAGAAGGCGGAAGCGCCCAGGGTGTAGAGGAAGAACTTGCCGGCCGCGTAGCCGCGTCTTTCGTGGCCCCAGCCGGCGATCAAGAAGTAGACCGGCACCAAAGTGAGCTCGAAGAACACGAAGAAGAGCAACAGGTCCAGGGCGAGGAAGCCACCGAGGCATCCGGCCTCGAGCACGAGGATCCAGGCCACGAACGACTTGTCGCCGGCCCTGTCGTCCGAGGCGGCGAGAGCGATAGGGAACAAGAGCGCCGTCATCAGCACCAAGAAGAGCGAGATGCCGTCCATCCCGAGGTTCCAGGAGATCCCGAAGGCGGGGACCCACTGGTGGGTGGAGACGAACTGGTAACCGCCGTCACCGGCGGTGAAGGCCACGGTCGCCGCCGAGGCGATCCCGAGCACCGCAATGGAAGCGACATAGCCGACCAGTTGCACCAGGCGGCGCTGGGCCTTGGGGACGAGGGCCACGACGACTGCCGCCCCCGCCGGCACGAGGACGAGTGTCGTGAGGTAAGGGAACGAACTTGTCATGACGCCCTCGTCAGCACGTAGGCGAGTATCAGCACTATGCCCGCAGAAAGCCCCAGGGCGTAGTTGCGGACGTAACCGGTCTGGAGCTTTCGCACCTGGCGGCCCGTGGCGCGCACGAGCAGGGCGAAGCCGTTGACGGCGCCGTCGATCACCTCGGTCTCGACGACCGACGACGTCTCGACCGCCATCTCGGTCGAGGGGCGCGCGATGAACCTGTCATAGGCCCAGTCGATGTACCAGGCCCGCTGCAAGAAGACCGGCTCGAAGGCGGGGCGTTCTGACACCGAACCCCACACGGCGACCGCGAGGCCGACCCCGAGCAGGGCGAGGGCGGTGTCGACCAACGCGAAGGTCCACACGCCTGCGAGGCCGAAGTGGTGCTGGAACAGGCGCGAGGCGAACACGGGGCGCAGCCAGCGGTCGAGGAAGTCGAAATCCGGATGGATCGGCAGGTTGATGAGCCCTCCGAGAGCCGACAGCGCCCCGAGCACCACGAGGGGCAGCGACATCACCCACCTTGGGTCGTGGGGGTGCAGCGCCGCCGTGTCGCCGCTCTTGCGGGCCTCGACCCACCGCTGCTCACCCCGGAAGACCAACAGGTACGCCCGTCCCAGGTAGTAGGCCGTCAGCACGGCCGTCAACGCTCCTATTGCCCACAGGGCCGGGCTGAAGGCGAAACCGTTCAGGAGCACGTCCCCCTTGGACCAGAACCCCGAGAACACCGGAACGCCGCCGATCGAGAGCCAGCCGATGAAGAACGTCACCGCCGTGAGCGGCATGCGCCGGGCGAGGGCCCCCATCGTCTTCACGTCCTGGTCGTCGTTCATGGCGTGTATGACCGAGCCGGCTCCGAGGAACAGGAGAGCCTTGTAGAACGCGTGCGTGAGCATGAGGAATATGGCTGCGTCGTAGGCGCCGATGCCGGCGGCGAGGAACATGTAGCCGAGCTGGGAGATCGTGGAGTAGGCGAGGATCTTCTTGATGTCGTTCTGGGCGCAGGCGATCGTCGCTCCCAACAGTGCCGTCGCAGCTCCGACGATGGCGACGACGTGCGCCGCGTCCGGTGCCCGGTACAGGATCGGGTTGATCCTGCACATGAGATAGACACCGGCCGTCACCATCGTCGCGGCATGGATAAGGGCCGAGACCGGTGTCGGGCCCTCCATCGCGTCGGCTAGCCACGGATAAAGCGGGATCTGGGCCGACTTGCCGACCGCGCCCGCGAAAAGCAGGATCCCGATCGCCACGAGCGAGGGCTCGCCGACGCGTGCGAGGTTGGCGAAGACCGTGTGGTAGTCGAGGCTCCCGGTGCGCTCGTAGATGAGGAACAGCGCCACGAGGAAAGCCGCGTCCCCGATGCGGTTGAAGATCATCGCCTTCTTGGCGGCGCTCGATGCGGTGTCGCGCTCGAACCAGAAGCCGATGAGGAAGTACGAGCAGACGCCGACGCCCTCCCAGCCGAGGAACAGCAAGAGGAAGTTGTCCGCGAGCACGAGCAGCAACATCGCGGCCACGAACAGGTTCAGGTAGAGGAAGAACTTGGGGAAGTCCTCGTCGTGCTCCATGTACCCGATCGAGTAGAGGTGGATGAGGGCGCTCACCCCGGTGACGAACGCCGCCATCGTCATCGAGAGCGGGTCGACGAGCAGGCCCATGGTGACGTGCAGGTGTCCCGCGTTGATCCAGGTGAACCAGGTTTGCGTGTACGACCGGGCGTTCGCCGGCAACCGGAACAGGCCGGTGAACACGACGACGGTGACGACGAACGAAGCGGCCACCATCAAGGTCGCGAGCCATCCGGCGCGCGGGTTGCCGAGCTTGCGACCCGACACCAGCAGGATCACGAAGCCCGCGAGCGGGAGCAGCGGGATCAGGTAGGCGACGCGGAGCACCGGATCAGCCCTTCATCTCGTGGATGTCGTCCGCTGTGGCCCCGGGCCGGCGCCGGTAGATCGAGACGATGATCCCGAGGCCGACGACCACCTCGGCCGCCGCCACGACCAGCACGAAGAAGACGGCCGTCTGACCAGCGATGTCGTTGAGCCGCCGGGCGAAGGTCACGAAAGTGAGGTTCGCGGCGTTCAGCATCAGCTCGACGCACATGAACATCACGAGCACGTTCCGGCGGATGAGCAGGCCGATCGCGCCGATGGTGAACAGCACCGCGGCGAGTGTCAGGTACCAGGAGGCGGCGACGCTCATGGCCCAGTGACCTCCGAGTCTGCAAGCCCTCCGGCCGGCTCGCCATCTCCTTGCCCGCCATCGTCGGTCCCCGCCTCGGCGCCGTCAGGCTCCGACGCCGTCGGGCCGTCGACGTTGTCGTCGGGCTCCGAACTCGCCCCTTGCGGCGAACCGTTGTCGCCGACCACGCGCCGGGGCCGGCGCGCCAGCACGACCGCGCCGACGACGGCAAGGACGAGCAGTGCGGAGGTCACCTCGAAGGCGAGCAGGTAGGTGGTGAAGATCGAGCGCCCGAGAAGCCCGACGTTGTCAGCCGGGCTGCCTATCGCGCCGCTCACCGATTTCGCACCGGTTGGCCACTGGCCCCGGGCGAGCAGGAGCACCTCCGTCAGACCAAGGAGCCCGACGACGATGGCGACGGGCCGTTGGGCCGGGAGGGGATCACGCTGGATGGCCTCTCGCTGGTCGACACCGAGGAGCATGATGACGAACAGGAACAGCACGACGATCGCACCGGCGTAGACGATGACCTGCACAGCTGCGAGGAACTGGGCGTTCTCCTCGACGAACAGCACGGCTACGCCGAAAAGGGTCATCACCAGCATGAGGGCTGAGTGGACCGGGTTGCGCGCCAGCACCACGCCGAACGCGCCGAGCACGCAGATCGCCCCGGCTATCACGAATGTGATCGCATCGGGGATCGTGGCGGCGAGAGTGTGGGTCACGTGCCGCGCACCTTGCCCCCGAAACGCCGCGAGATCTTGTCCCTCTCGACGGTCCGGATCGAGATGTTCCCCGTAGCCTCGTCGTCGCGGTTGCCGCTCTGGCCGCCCTCCGGCGCGCGGACTCCATAGCCGAGCTCGCCCGACCACTGCACCGCGCCTTCGTACTCGACCGCGCCCGAGGGAGACGTCGCCCTCATCCAGCCGGAGGTGTAATCGGCCTCACCCGGTCGCCAGTCCTCCCACGGCAGCTGACGCGGGAGGCCGTCGTCGTCGACCACCAGCTCATCTTTGGTGTAGATGGCGTCGGAGCGGTTCGTGAAGGAGAACTCGAACATCTTGGACTCGGTGATCGCCTCGGTCGGGCAGGCCTCGACGCAGAGGTCACAGTGGATGCAGCGCAGATAGTTGATCTCGTAGACGAACCCGTAGCGCTCGCCAGGCGACACCGGCGCGTCGGGCGGGTTGTCGAGGCCGCGCACATAGATGCAGTCAGCCGGGCACACCGCTGCGCACAGCTCGCAGCCGATGCACTTTTCCATCCCGTCCTCGTATCGGTTGAGGACGTGGCGGCCGTGCAGGCGCGGCGGTTTGGCCACCTTCTCGCCCGGGTAGGGCGTCGTGACCCGCGGTTCGGCGACCTGCTTCATGGTCACTGCGAAACCGCCGAGGAACCCGAGCGACATCTTCTTGCGTGGCTCGCGCGCCATCATCCACCTCCGTCGGGCTCGCGCACCGCCCGCAGGTAGGAATCGCTCGGGGGGCGCCGGCGCCCCGGCGAGCTCTCGTCCAGTGCCTCGCGGCGTCCACGCCCGACGAGGACGGCTTGCCAGATAGCGCTCCCCACGACCGCGAAACCGATGAAGACCCCGATGCCCCAGGTCGTGCCGACCCGGAACGCGGCCACGACCAGGAGCCATCCGAGCGAGAGCGGGATGAGGACCTTCCAGCCGAGCTCCATGAGCTGGTCGTAACGGAGCCGGGGCAGGGCCGCACGTACCCAGACGTATACATAGAAGAACACGACGGTCTTGCCGGCGAACCACAGGATCGGCCACAGCCAGCGGACGAAGTGGAAGCCGGGGCCGTCCGGACCACCGAAGAACAGCGTCACCATCACGGCCGACATCGTGATCGTGTTCATGAACTCGGCCAGGTAGAACAGCGCGAAACGCAGTGACGAGTACTCGGTGTGGAACCCGCCCACGAGCTCCTGCTCGCCCTCGGTCAGGTCGAAGGGCGGGCGGTTGAGCTCCGCGGTCACAGCGATCGCGAAAATCGGGAAAGGCAGTATGCCGAGGCGGAAGATGTTCCAGTGGAAGAAGCTCGCCGCCTGGGAGTCCACGATCGCCCGTGTCGAGAGCGCATGCGTGACGATGACCACCATGGCGATGGTCAGACCCATGGCGGCCTCGTACGAGATCATCTGCGCGGACGCCCGGATTGATCCGAGGAGCGGGTACTTCGAACCGGATGACCAGCCCGCCAGCATCGTCCCGTAGACCGACACCGACGACAGCGCGAGCAGGAACAGGATGCCGATCGGCGGATCGGCCACCTGCAGCTCGACCACGTGGTGGGCGATCGTCACCACGCCGCCCACCGGGACGATGGTGAAGATCAAAAGGGCCGGCAACAACGCCAGGTACGGCGCCAACCGGAAGACGAACCGGTCCGCCCGCTCGGGCAGCAGGTCCTCCTTGAAGAACAGCTTGATGCCGTCGGCCAGGGTCTGGAGGATGCCGTAGGGGCCGGCACGGTTCGGTCCCACCCGGTTCTGCATGTCGGAGATGACCTTGCGCTCGAACCAGATGGCCAACAGCACCGCCACGAGGAGTACGCCGAACGCGACGAGGACCTTGACCGCGGCGATGACCACAGCGCCGAGATCGACCCCATGGGCGAACAGCGGATCGGGCATCAGGTCACCTTCTCCACTTCTACGTCGACGACCGGAAGGGACGAGTCCAGGAGTGCGGAGGCGCTCGTCTCGGGAGTAGGCGCCGCGTTGAACTGGAGGAGGGCCGCGCCGGTGGGCACGCCGGCGTCGCCGACGGCGACGGCGACCAGCTCGCCACGACCCGACCGCACGCGCACCTCGTCCCCGGGCTCGACGCCGAGCTGCTTCATCGCCTGCGGGGCGAGCCGAAGCTCCTGAGACGGTGCCAGCGGCGCGAGCGACCCGGCCGACCGGACGAGCGTCCCTTGGTCGTAGAGCCCACGGCGAACGACGAGACGCCAGGAGCGCCCGTCGACGGGCGGGAGCGGTTCGGGAACCGCCCACGCGCTCGCATCGAAACCCAAGGGGGTGGGCTGTGGACTGGTCGCGGGCAGAGTGGGCCCGGAAAGCACGAGTTCGTCGTGAACGCTGGACTCGTCCTCGACGCTCTCGCCCTCCTCGCCGCTACCCTCGCCCTCCTCGTCTGCGGGGGCGGTGTCGTCCGCCAGGGCCGCCTCTGCACCCGGCTCGACGCCCGGTGACATCGCCGCCCCCGCGGTGAGCGGCGCTCCCTGCTCGGACACCGAATCGATCCCGGGTGTGGCGATCGGGTCAAGCCTGCGGGGGCGCGCGGTGAGCTGCACCGGCGCGGCTCTGAGCGGGATGACGATGCCATCTGCCGCCTCGGGTGCCGAAAGAGCGGTGACCGTGCAACCGGAGTGTGCCGGGGCGACCCTTTCGATCTCGGCCCAGATGCCTTCCAGGGACTCGAAGCCGAGATCGCCTCCCAGGCGCTGCGCCAACTCGGTTGCGATCACCCAGTCGGCACGGGACACGCCCGGTGGCACCACCTTGGCAGCGAGCCGCGTCACCCGGCCTTCCAAGTTCGTCGTCGTGCCTCCGCGCTCCGCGTAGCCCGCCGCCGGCAGCACGACGTCCGCGAGCATCGACGAGGCGTTGAGCACGGTCTCCACCGCCACGAGGAATCCGACGCTCTCGAGTGCCCGGAGGGCGAGGTCGTGATCAGGGAAGTCCGACAGCGGGTCAGCACCGAGGAGCACAAGTGTCCTCAGCGCACCGGACGCCGCTGCTTCGAGGATCCCTGCGGTATCGAGGCCGCGCCGCGCTGGCACCGATCCCCACTGCTCGCCGAAGAAGGCGCGTCCTTCGTCGAGGCTGACCCTTCCGGGAAGCAGCCCGGGGGCACACCCGAGGTCGATCGCACCGTGCACGTTCGCGCGTCGGAGCGCCGAGAGGAAGCGCGCCGAGGGCCAAGCGGCGGCGAGCACAGCCGCGGCAGCAGCTACGTCGGCCGCCGATTCGGACAGTGACGGGCGACCGAGCACGATGACGACTCGGTCACCGGGCTCTCGGGCGACGAGGCTTCGCGCGAGCTCGATCACTTCGCCGGGTCTGTACGGGGTCCAGTTCGCCACGGGGCTGAGGCCGGTTGCGACGGGCGAGCAGTCGATGATCCGGAGCCCGTCGTTGGCCGCAGCCTGGCGCAGCCTCAGGTGAAGCACCGGCAGTTCCTCGCGCAGGTCGCCTGCGAGCACGACGACGGTGTGGGCGGCGAGCGTCTCCTCGATCGTCGCCCGCGCCAGGCCCGCCACGAGCTCGGCGGGTAGCCCGTCCCCGAGCTGAGCGTCGAAGTTGTCGGTGCCGATGACGCCCTTGGCGAGCCTGACCCAGGCATAGGCGTCCTCGTTCGCGAGCCTGGAGCCGCCGATGATCCCCACCGCCTCGGGACCTGATTCCTCGAGCGCCTGAAGAACCTTGTCGGCGACGTCGCCCAGCGCCTCGTTCCATGTCGCGGGTACGAATCCGGTACCGGATCGCACGAGCGGCTGGGTGAGGCGCTCCGGTGCCTCGACCGATTCGAAGCCGAAGCGGCCCCGGTCGCAGAGCCAGCTCTGGTTCACCGGTTCGGAGTCGACGCCCAGGTAGCGCACGAGCGCGCCTGCCGACGACTGGGCGACCATGCGGCAGCCGACCGAGCAGGTCGTGCAGGTGGTTTCGACCTGCTCGAGATCCCACGGGCGGGACTTGAAGCGGTACGGCGCCGCCGTGAGCGCGCCGACCGGGCAGATCTGGATCGTGTTGCCCGCGAAGTAGGACACGAAGGGGTCACCGGGGAAGATCGCGACCTCGGTCCGGTCGCCTCGTTCCGCGAAGTCGATGAAGGGCTCCCCCGCCACCTCCTCGGCGAAACGGGTGCAACGGGCGCACTGGATGCAGCGCTCCCGATCGAGCAGCACGAGCGGGCCGATCTCGATCGGCTTGGCCCAGTGCCGCTTCTCCTCGGCGAACCGGCTCTCCCCGGGCCCATGCGACATCGCCTGGTCCTGGAGGGGACACTCGCCCCCCTTGTCGCACACAGGGCAGTCCAGCGGGTGGTTGAGGAGCAGGAATTCGAGCACGCCCTCCTGGGCCTTGCGGGCGGCCTCGGACTCGGTGAAGATCTCCTGGCCGTCTGCCACCTCGACAAAGCACGCCGGTTGCAGGCTCGGGCCCCGGGGACCGGAGACCTCGACGAGGCACATCCGGCACATGCCCACCGACTTCATCCTCGGGTGGTAGCAAAAGCGCGGGATGAAGATCCCGGCCCGCTCGGCGGCCGAGATGATGAGCTCGCCCTTCTCGGCCGCAAGGACGCGCCCGTCGACGGTGATGGAGACGCCTGCCGGGGCTTCGACGAGATCAGCCACGACGCACCGCATCGGAAGGGAACGGGCAGCCGCCCTCTTTTACGTGCACGAGCAGCTCGTCGGGGAACATCTTGGCCACCGAGACGATCGAAGGGGGAATGGACGGGCCGAACACGCAGATCGTCGTCTGTTTAGGCGGCCAGGTGAGGCCGGGCGAGATGTTGTCGCAGGCGTCGAGCACGAGAGCGATGTCCTCCTCGCGGCCGAGGCCGTTCTCGAGGCGGTGCATGATCTTCTCGATCCAGCCGCTGCCCTCCCTGCACGGCGTGCACTGCCCGCAGGACTCGCGGTTGAAGAACCGGGCAATGCGCCAAGCGGCCCGGACAGGGCAGGTGTCGGAGTCCATGACGACGACCGAGCCCGACCCGAGCATCGAGCCGGCCTGCCCGACCGCATCCTGGTTCAGCCCCAGATCGAGCTGCTCGGGGCCGAACCACGGCGACGAGACGCCGCCGGGGATGAAGGCGCGCAGCTGCTTGCCGCGGGCTATGCCGCCACCGAGCGAGGGGTCGTAGATGAGGTCCCGGAACGTCGTCTTGGACATCTCGATCTCGAACCACCCAGGGTGCTCGACGCGCCCGGACAGGGCGAACAGCCGTGTCCCGGTCGAGGATCCCTCACCGAGCGCCGCAAACGCATCGCCGCCGTGGACGACGATCCAGGGCAGACTGGAGACGGTCTCGACGTTGTTGACGACGGTCGGTTCCCCGTAGAGGCCGACCGCGGCGGGGAAATAGGGCGGCTTGATCCGCGGGAAGCCGCGCTTTCCTTCGAGGCTCTCCAAGAGCGCGGTCTCCTCACCGCAGATGTAGGCACCCGCACCGGGATGGATCACGATGTCCAGCGCGTAGCCGCTGCCGAGCACGTCGGCGCCGAGGGCACCGTGGGCGTAGGCCTCGTTGCACGCCTGCTGCAGACGCTCAAAGCCGAGGGCGAACTCTCCCCGGCAGTAAATGAACGCCAGCTCCACCCCGGTCGCGTAGGCCGCTATCGCGGTCCCCTCGATGATCTGGTGCGGATCGCTCTCGATCAGCATGTGGTCCTTGAAGGTCGCGGGCTCGCTCTCGTCGCCGTTCACCACCAGATAGGTCGTCGCGGCCTTCCGCAGCATCGACCACTTGCGGCCTGCGGGGAACCCGGCCCCGCCGCGTCCGAGCAGACTCGCCTTGTTGACCTCGGCGGCGACATCGGCCGGAGTCATCGACAGCGCCTTGCGGAGCCCCTCGTACCCGCCTGTGGCGAGGTAGCGCTCGAGGGTGAACGAGTCCGGGAGCCCGACTCGCGACGTGACGATCCGAGGAGCTTTCGTGATCACTCGGGCACCGTCCCTGTCGATGGGGCCCGGGGACCCGATCTCGCCTCTCGGGCGGGCAGGCCCACGCTGCGCTCGACACGACTCAGGACCCCGTGCGCGGGCACGGTCTCGCCCAAGCGGCCCGAGCGCAGATCCTCTGTCAGGGCGTCGAACCGGTCTGGGTCCACGGGGCCGAAGAAGCGGTGGTTCACCTGCACGCACGGGGCGCGGTCGCAGCCCGCCAGGCACTCGGCCTCCTCGAGGGTGAACTCGCCATCGGCCGTCGTCTGGCCGACCGAGATGCCGAGCGAGGCCTCGGCATGATCGATGACCTCGTAGGCGCCGGCGAGCATGCAGGCGATGTTCGTGCAGACGGTGACGACGTGACGGCCGACCGGCTCGGTGTGCAGCATGTCGTAAAAGCTGGCAGTTCCCCGCACCTCGGCCGGCGTGCACCCGAGGAGCCCCGCGATGTCCTCCATCGCCTCTTCGGTGAGCCAACCGTCCTGTGCCTGGGCCAGGTGGCATAGCGGTATGAGCGCGGAACGACGCTTCGGATAACAGGCCACGATCGCCTCGGCCCTCTGGCGGTTGTCGGCGGACAGGCGCGCCATCAGCGGTCCACCTCACCCATCACCGGGTCGACCGAGGAGATGACCGCGACAGCGTCCGCGATCAACCCGCCACGCAGCAGCGGCGGAAGGCTCTGGAGGTTCACGAAGCTCGGTGCCCTTATGTGCATCCGGTAGGGCTTGTTCGACCCGTCCGCTACGAGGTAGCAGCCCAGCTCGCCACGGGGGGACTCGATGGCCGTGTACACCTCTCCGGCGGGGACCTCGAAGCCTCTCGTGAAGATCTTGAAGTGGTGGATGAGCGCCTCCATCGATTCGTCGATGCGCGCCCGTGGCGGTGGCGTCACCTTCTTGTCCTGGGCCCGGTAGTCACCGGACGGCATGTTCTCGACGCATTGGCGAACGATCTTGCACGACTCCCGGATCTCGTTGAGGCGCACGGCGTACCGGTCGAAGGTGTCCCCGACGGTGCCGACGATGACGTCGAAATCGACCTCGTCGTAAGCGAGATAGGGCATCGCGCGGCGGAGGTCCCAGGCCACGCCCGACGCCCTGAGTATCGGCCCTGTGGCGGACATCGCTATGGCGAGCTCCGGCGAGATGACCCCTACGCCTTCTGTACGGTGCTTGAAGATGGGCTGGCCGGTGAATATCTCGTCGTACTCGTCGACGCGCCCGGGGATGGTCTCGACGATGGCCATGACGTCGTCCTCCCACCCGTCGGGCAGGTCCGCGGCGACGCCGCCGGGACGGATGTAGTCATGGTTCATGCGAAGGCCGGTCGTCTTCTCGAAGAACGACAGGATCATCTCGCGGTCTCGAAAGCCGTAGATCATCATCGAGGTCGACGCGAGATCCATGCCGTTGGTGGCCATCCACAAAACGTGTGAGGAGATGCGGTTGAGCTCTGTCATGAGCATCCGGATCCAGGTCGCGCGGGGCGGGATCTCGATCTGGAGCAGTGCCTCGGCGGCGAGCGAGAAGACGAGCTCGTTGTGCAAGGGCGCCAGGTAGTCCATGCGCGTCACGTTCGTCGCGCCCTGGACGTAGGTGAGCTCCTCGCCGGTCTTCTCCATGCCGGTGTGCAGGTAGCCGATGATGGGCTTGGACCGCAGCACGGTCTCGCCCTCGAGCTCCATCATGATGCGGAGCACGCCATGGGTCGAGGGGTGTTGCGGGCCCATGTTGATGATCATCGTCTCGTCTTCGCCGAACTCGACGTCGATGTCGCCCGGCACCAGCACCGGACCTTCGGGCAGGCGGATGGGCGAGCCCTCTTCGATCGCGAGCACGACCGGGTCGGTCTCGTCGCGCTCTTGCAGCTCCTGGAGGCCTTCGGAGGTCTCCGCCTTGAGCTCCTCGTCGTTCACCGTGGACCCGGCGCTTCCTTGAACTGCACCGGCACGCGCCCGACCGAGTAGTCCTTGCGCAGCGGGTGCCCCTCCCAGTCGTCCGGCATGAGGATCCGTGTTTGGTCCGGATGCCCCTCGAAGCAAACCCCGAACAGGTCGAACGCCTCCCGTTCCATGTTCTCGGTGCCGGGGTAGATGTCGAACAGCGTCGGGACCACGGGGTCGGTCTCGGGGACCTGGACCCGCAGGCGGACCCTTTGATGGTGCTCGAGGGAAAGCAGGTTGACGACGATCTCGAAGCGCTCGGCCCTCACGCCCTCGGGCAGCGGTCGATCGAGGTGGCGCAGGTAGTCGACCGCACAGAGGTCCGCGCACATCTCAAAACCGACGTCTTTGAGCGCGCCGGCCACCTCGAGGTAGCGCTCGCGCGTCACGTGGAGCACCTCCTGGCCGTCCACCCCGCTCGAGGTGATCTCGCCCAGGCCGGCCAGCTCGGCCGCGCTCGCGCCACCGGTCGCCATCAGCGGGGCGTCCCCAGGCGCACGGCCCCCGACGGGGGTGCGACCCAGCCGGAGGGCGCCGGCTCCGACGCGAGGTCAATGCCGGCTCCCGTCTCACCCGGGCGCCGGTTGGTGATCTCGCCCAGGCGGATCTTCTCGTGCAAAGTCAAGATGGCGTGGATGAGCGTCTGGGGCCCGGGCGGGCATCCTGGGGCGTACACGTCGACGGGGACGATCTGGTCGACCCCCTGGACGATGGCGTAGTTGTTGAACATCCCGCCGCTCGAGGCGCACACGCCCATCGAGATGACCCACTTCGGCTCGACCATCTGGTCGTAGACCTGCCGCAGCACAGGCGCCATCTTCTGCGAGACGCGACCGGCGACGACCATGAGGTCGGCCTGGCGCGGCGAGCCGCGGAAAACCTCCATGCCGAAACGCGCCAGGTCGAAGTCGGCTGCGCCGGTCGCCATCATCTCGATCGCGCAACATGCGAGGCCGAACGTGGCCGGCCAGACGCTGGAGCGGCGCGCCCACTTCACCAGATCCTCGAGCGAGCCTGTGAGGAAGTTGTGGTTCAGGTTTTCGAGGCCCATGCCTGCGACTCGCTCTACGCTGCTTCGTCGCTCGACGGCCCGATATGGCGGACTGTCGACGACGAGGTTCGGACGGCATCGGACTCGACCGGGCGGACCCGCTTGAGGGGCCCCCAGTCGAGGGCGCCGTTTGCCACCAGGTAGATGAAAGGCACGAACACCGAAGCGGCGAACACCAGGATCTCGACCAGGCCGAACCGGCCCAGGCCCCCCGAGTCCACGGCCCAGGGGAACAGGAAGATGATCTCGATGTCCACTACCACAAAAGCCATCGCGATCAGGTAGAAGCGCACCGGAAAGCGACGCGCCGGCTCGTGGGTCGGCACGATGCCGCACTCGTACGGCGCCTCCTTGGCGGCGGTCGGTCGCTGGGGCGCGAGCAGCTTGGACGCGGCAAAAGAAAGGCCCGCGAATGCGATCCCGAGCACGATCATGAAAAAAATGGGGAGGTAGCTGTCGAGGCTGCCCATAATGCTGGCGTGGTTTCTACCACGCGCGCCCCACGGCGAGCACATCGGGGCCGGTCGCGAGGCGCCGCTCCTATCATGCTCGCATGACCGCAGCCAAGTTCTCCGCGGCGGAGCTGCAGCCTCCCCGTCCCGACCGGTACGAATGCGACGTCCTGGTGGTGGGAGGAGGACCGGCTGGCGCCGCCGCCGCGTACTGGCTCGCGAGCTCGGGCATCGACGTGCTCGTCGTCGAGAAGAAGCACTACCCCCGGGAGAAGCCCTGCGGAGACGGCCTCACGCCGCGCTCTGTCCATCAGCTCGAGCAGATGGGTCTCGGCGCCGAGCTGGCGTCACACCACCGCTACCGGGGCCTGCGGACCAACGCCTACGGGCGAACGATCGCCATGGACTGGCCCGAGCACCCCGTCCTGCCCGCGCACGGTTACGTGATCACGCGCGCCGACCTCGACGGGCTCGTAGCCGCTCGTGCCGAGAAGGCGGGCGCGGTGCTCTGGCAGGGTGCCGAGGCGGTTGCACCCCTGTCGGCGATGGGCTTGCCCATCGGGAGCGATCCGATCCCGGTACGTCGTGGTTCGCCCTTGCGACGGGCCGGCGGCGCCATCGTGAGCGACAAGGCACGCGCGACCTCCACCGAGGTCCGGGCCCGGTACGTGATCGTGGCCGACGGGTCGTTGTCCCGGTTCGGCCGGGCACTGGGGACCGGTCGCAACCGGGACTGGCCTCAGGGCATGGCGCTTCGCGGCTACTACCGTTCGCCACGCAGCTCCGAGGAGTACATCGACTCGTTCCTCGACATCCGTGATGCTGCCGGCAGGGCCGTGCCCGGCTACGGCTGGATCTTCCCGCTCGGGGACGGCCGGGTGAACGTCGGAGTGGGCCTGCTGTCCACCATGGGTCAGGGCAAGCACGTCAACACCACCAAGCTCATGGACGACTTCGTCGCGCAGGTGCCGGCGTCGTGGTGCCTCGACCCGCGGAGTTCCTGCGGTGCACCGGTCGGCGGCCGCCTCCCGATGGGCCTCGGCGTCGGCCCGCGCGTCGGCCCGGACTGCGTCGTCGTCGGCGATGCCTCGGGCGTCATCAACCCGTTCAACGGCGAGGGCATCGCCTACGCCTACGAGACGGGCCGCCTGGCCGCGGGCGCCGTCTCGGACGCGCTCGAAGCCGGCGACACGGGCCCGCTGGCCGCCTACGAACAATCCCTGCAGGACGTCTACGGCCTTTACTACCGGGTGGGCCGGGCGTTCATCGGCGTGCTCTCCCGGCCCGGGGTGATGCGGACCTGTGTCAACACCGGCATGTACAGCCGCCCCATCATGGAGTGGCTGCTCCGGATCATGGCGAACCTCCTGCAGCCCCACGAGCTGGGACCGGCCGAAGCCGTGTACAAGGCGGTCGTCGCTCTGGCGCGTCAGATCCCCGAGCACTGGGCACCCGGCGCCTCGGCCACCTCCAGCGCCGCGGCGGCCGCGGCCTCGATCGTGCGATCGATGTCCTCGGGCGAGTGCGCCAGCGACACGAAGGCGATCTCGTACGGGCTCGGGGCGAGCGCGACGCCGCGTGCGAGCATGGCCCTGAAAAACGGGGCGTAGTACCCGGACCGGGCAGAGCGAACGGCGCCCTGGTAGTCCCGTACCGGCTCCTCAGAAAAGAAGACCGAAAGCAGGGTCCGAAAGCAAGGCACCTGCACGGGTAGCCCGCTTTGTCGGATCGCACGGCTGAGCCCGTCCGCCAGTCGCCCGACATTCGCCGCCAACTTCGCGTAATCCCCCTCGCCGAGGCGCTCCAGCACGGCGAGACCGGCCGCGGTCGCGAGAGGATTGCCCGACAAGGTGCCCGCCTGGTAGACGGGCCCGAGCGGGGCGAGCTGCGACATGACGTCACGCCGGCCCCCGAGCGCAGCAAGCGGCAGGCCTCCGCCGATCACCTTCCCGAAGCACCACAGGTCCGGCTGCACGCCGAGAGCCCCGGTGGCTCCGGCGCGTCCGACGCGGAAGCCGGTGATCACCTCGTCGAAGACGAGCAGGGCGCCGACGCGGTCGCAAGCGGCGCGGAGCCCTTCGAGATAGCCCGCAGCGGGGACGACGAGCCCCATGTTCGCCGCCACCGGCTCGACGATGACGCACGCGACCGAGTCGTCGATCACGGGGACCTCGTTGTAGGGCGCGACGATCGTGCCCGCCACGGCGCTCGGTGGCACGCCGGCCGAGTCCGGGAGGCCGAGAGTGGCAACGCCGCTTCCTCCCCCTGCCAAGAGGGCGTCGCTGTGGCCGTGGTAGCAGCCCGCGAACTTCACCACCCGCTCCCGGCCGGTCGCGGCGCGCGCGAGCCGGATGACCGTCATGGCGGCTTCGGTTCCCGACGACACGAGACGGACCTGGTCGCAACCCGGCACCGCCGCCGTGATCACCTGGGCGAGGCGGACCTCGCCTTCGGTAGGGGCGCCGTAGGTGGTGCCCCGCGACGCAGCCTCGGCAATCGCCTCGAGCACGGCCGGATGGGCATGACCCAGGATTGAGGCTCCCCAGGACTGGACGTAGTCGAGCAAGCGCCGTCCGTCGGCGTCCTCGACGAAGGCACCCTCGCCGCGGGCGACGAAGTACGGCGACCCGCCCACCGAGCCGAAGGCCCGTACCGGTGAGTCGACACCGCCCGGGATCACCCTGCAGGCCTGGGCGAACAGCTCCGCGCTGCGCGGACCAGCGGTGACGTGGCTTGCGACGGGATCCTCAGCCACCGAGCGCCTCGGCCACCTCGGCAGCGAAATAGGTGAGGATCACGTCCGCACCGGCTCGTTTGATCGCACCGAGATGCTCGAGCGCAACGGCTTGGCGGTCGATCCACCCACGTTCGGCCGCGGCCACGACCATGGCGTACTCGCCGCTCACGTTGTAGGCGGCCACAGGAACGTCGACCATCGACCGCACCGCGGCAATGACGTCGAGGTAAGCCAGCGCGGGTTTGACCATGATCAGGTCCGCGCCTTCGGCGACGTCGAGGCGCACCTCCTCGAGCGCTTCGCGGCGGTTCCTCGGGTCCTGTTGATAGCCCTTACGGTCGCCACCGCCGACGATCGTCACGTCCACAGCGTCGCGGAACGGGCCGTACAGCGCGGAGGCGTACTTGGCCGAGTAGGCGAGTATCCCGACATCGGAGTGCCCCGAGGCGTCCAGTGCGGCGCGGATGGCGGCGACCTGGCCGTCCATCATCCCGCTCGGCGCCACGAGATGAGCACCCGCCTCGGCCTGGGCGACGGCGACCTCGCCGTACCGCACGAGAGTGGCGTCGTTGTCGACCTCGCCCCGGTTGTCCAGTACGCCGCAGTGCCCGTGATCGGTGTACTCGTCGAGGCAGAGATCGGCGATGAGGACCATCTCGTCGCCGAGGCTTTCGCGAAGCTCCCTGAGCGCGACCTGAACGATGCCGTCTCGCTCCGACGCACCTGATCCGACCGGGTCCTTGCTGGCCGGCACTCCGAAAAGCACGAGGGCCCCTATGCCGAGCGACGCGAGCCTCTTGGCTTCGAGCACCAATGAGGCGACCGTGTGCTGTGAGACTCCCGGCACCGAGCCGATCGGCACGGGAGCGTCGATCGACTCACGGACGAACAGGGGCGCCACGAGGTCGTCTATCCGGAGTGAGGACTCGGCAACAAGACGGCGCATCGCCGGGAGCCGACGCAGCCGCCGCAGTCTGCGAGCAGGGAAGCCCATCTCGCCGAGCCTACCTCCCGCCGTCCGGCGCGCCCTCTTGCTCCGCCCACAGGGCGAGGGCCCCCACCAGCCCCTCGACGGTGTGCACCGCTGCCACGATGTCGACGCTCAGACCGGCCTTCAGAGCCGCGCGGGCCGTGACGGGACCTATGCACGCCACTACTGGTGGCACCAGCGCCGCACCGGCAAGCTCGAGGAAGCCGTTCACCGTCGACGGCGAGGTGAACGTGACTGCGTCGGCGTCTTCGAGGGACGCGAAGTCGTACGCGTCCAGTGTCGGCCGCACGGTCCGGTACGCCTCGACCACTTCGACGCGCCAGCCCTTGTCACGCAGGCCATTCGGCAGCACGTCGCGGGCATCGGCGGCGCACGGCAACAGGACCTGAGCCTCCCCCGGCCGTACCGGGTCGGGGAAGACCTCGACTAGCGACTCGGCGACGAAGCGCTCCGGAACGAGGTCGGCGACGACGTCGTGGCCGGCGAGCGCAGCGGCCGTGGCATCACCGATGGCAGCGACCTTGACCCCGCCGAGCGCCCGACCGCCTCCGAGGTGCCGCCAGCAGCGTTCCACGGCGTTCGCCGAGGTGAACACGACCCACTCGAACTCCTCGATGCGCGAGATCGCCCTGAGGAGTGCCGCACCCTGGTCGAGCGGGTCGGCGATCTCGATGACGGGCACCTCCAAGACGCGGGCCCCCGCATCAGCGAGCCTTTCCGCCATGCTCGAGGACTGTGCGCGCGACCGTGTCACGATCACGCGCCAGCCCGACAGAGCGCCGGGCGGCGCCGTAGGGTTCACGGCATCGCGGCGGAGCCGGAGCCAAAGAGGATCTCCGCGCCTCCGCACCGGTCGCGAATCTCGGCCGCCAACGACCGGCCCAGCTCGACCGGATCCGCGCCGCTCATCGCCCGCCGAAGCAGGACCAACCCATCCAGGCTCGCGATGAGGCCCTCCAGTTCCACCACGCCGTCCGGGCGCACCGTGCCAAGAGCGCCCACCGGCAGCTCGCAGCCACCACCGAGCTCGCACAGGAAGGCCCGCTCGGCGTCGAGACAGCTATGCGACGCCGCGTCGTCGATCGAGCGCGCCACCTCGGCCGACGTCTCGTCTCCGACACGGCACTGGATCGCCAGCGCCCCTTGGCCCACCTGGGGAAGCATCGTAGAGGTCGGCAAGACTTCGGCTGCGAGCCCGGCAAGGCCGAGGCGCTCGAGCGCGGCGTAGGCCGTGACGACGGCCCCGCCGGCCGGCACCTTGCCGAGGCGGGTGGCTATGTTGCCCCTCAGCTCCTCAAAACGCAGGTCCGGCCTCAACCACGCCAGTTGTGCCCGCCTTCTCGGGGCACCCGTGGCAACGTGCGCTCCGGGACCGAGATCGGCGAGCGTCCGTCCCACGAGCACGTCCCTCGGATCAGCCCTTCTCGGCACGGCGGCGATCGCGAGCTCGCCGGAAAAACAGCGGGAGGGGAGGTCCTTGGCGGAATGGACGGCAAGGTCGGCACGACCGTCCATCAGCGCCTGCTCGACTTCGGTCACGAAGGCGCCCTGACCGCCGATCGCCCCTATGGGTCGGTCCCTGTGCAGATCGCCAGCCGTCTCCACGACCACGAGCTCGGTCCGGATCCGCCGGGCGGCAACTCGTGCCGCCGAGGCAAGTGCGTCGACCACGAGCTCTGCCTGGCAGAGCGCAAGCGGGCTGCCACGGGTCGCGACCCGGAGCGTCAGCACGTGCGCCCTACAGGTCGAACAGGCTGCGCAACGCTTCGGCGAGCCGTTCGCCGCGTGCCGAGCCGGCTGCGTCCTTGAGTCGCACCGTCGGCTCGTGGAGGAGCTTCGCCACGGTGCGCCGGGTGACCGCTTCGACGATCTCAGCAGCTTCGGGTCCGAGGGCATCGAGCCGCGCCCGCTGGTGATCGAGCTCGGCTCGACGAATCGACTCGGCCCGCGCCCGCAAGGCGGCCACGACCGGCGCGGCGGATCTGGCCGCGGATGAGACCCGGTAACGCTCGAGCTCCTCGGTGAGCACCGCGCGCACGGCCGGAATCTCCCCGCGGCGCGTCGACATCTGGGCCTCCGCGAAACGCCGCACGTCCTCGACGTCCAACAAGCTGACGCCCTCGATGTCGGCCACGGCGGGGTCGACGTCACGGGGGATCGCGAGGTCGACCACCAAAAGCGGCCGGACTGGGCGCGACTGCATCGCCCTTGCGACGCGGACCGCGTCGAGCACTACGTCGGCGGCGGAGGTCGAGGTGAGCACGACGTCAGCCCGCCCGAGCTCCTCGTCCAACTTCGAAAGGCCCACCGCTGTTGCGCCTGACTGGTCCGCGACCGCTGCGGCGCGCTCGGGGGAACGGTTCGCGACTACCACACGTGCCGGGGCCGGCGGCTGTGCGAGCGCCTTCGAGAATCCGGCCCCCATCTCTCCGGCGCCTATGACGAGCACCGACCGCCCGCCGAGGCCCCCTTCGATGTTCCCCGCCGCGAGCGCGACGGCCGCGTGCGCGATCGACGTCGTCCCCTGCGAGATCGCGGTCTCGGTGCGCACGCGTTTTCCGGCCTCGACGGCGTGGCGGAACAGAGACCGCAAGACACGGCCGGCGGCCTGTTCGCGACGGGCCAGCTCAGCGGCCGTTCGCACCTGGCGGAGGACCTCGCCCTCACCGAGGACCGGCGAGTCGATCCCGGCCGCCACCTCGAACAGGTGCGAGACCGCCGCTTCGTCGATCCAGCAGGAGAGGACCTCCGACAGTTCCGGTACATCGGTCCCCATGGAGCTGGAACAGGATCGGAAGAAGCTCTCGATGTCGGCCAGGCCGTCGTGGAAGCGCTCGACGACCGCGTAGACCTCGGTGCGAAGGCACGTGGAGAGCACGACCGCTTCGGAGATGTGCTCGCTGCTGCAAAGCACCTGGAGGGCCTTCGGCAGGTCGCGTTCGGATATCGCGATCTGCTCGAAGACATCGAGCGACACGTCCCTTTCGTTGATCCCCACGGCAACGACCGCCACGGCGCGGTTACCTCGTTTCTCTCGGGCGACAGCCTACGGCCGTCACGGCCCTACAGAGACGCGTCGTCCGGGCTGGCGGTGGCTTCCGGGTGGGCAACGTAGAACGCGAGCACTTGCAGCTCGACGGAGAAGTCGACCTGGCGCAGCTGTAGCGGGTGCGGCACCGTCAAGATCGCTGGGGCGAAGTTCAGTATCGCCCCTGCGCCCGCGGATACCAACCGGTCGCACACGTCTTGGGCCGCCGCCGCCGGGGAGGCGATCACGCCGATCCACCTGCTGACGCCCGCCATGACACCCGGCAGCTCTGAGACGTGTCTGATCGGCAGTCCGGCGACCTCCTCACCGATCACGGCGGGATCGACGTCGAAAAGGGCGACCGCCCGGAAGTTCTGGGTCGAGAACCTCTGCGAGCGCGCGAGGGCGCGCCCGAGATTGCCCACGCCGACTATGACCACCTGCCACTCCCGGTCCAGTCCGAGCTCACGGCGGACCTGGCCGAGGAGGAAGTTGACGTCATAGCCAGTGCCCGGCGTGCCGTAGGTGCCGAGGTGCGACAAGTCCTTTCGCACCTTGGCGGCGTTGACTCCCGCCGCTTCCGCGAGCTCCGCCGACGAGACGGTCTGGACGCCGCTGGCCGAGAGAGCGAGCAGGGCGCGCTGATATACGGGCAGCCGCACGACGGTGGGCTCTGGAATCCGACGAACGAAGCGGTCGGCCATCGCGGGTGATGGTAACTACTTCGTGCACTCGCTCACAAACCGCGCTTGTCAAGAGCGCGGCGTCGGCTCAGCCGGCTTCCGTGAAACGCTCCGCGAGGTAGCGGTCGACGTCCTCGTCACGCAGCCGGTAGGACTTGCCGACACGCACTGCCGGCAGCTGTCCCGAGCTGATGAGTCGGTAAACCGTCATGTTCGAGACCCGCAACGCCCGGGCCACTTCGGCGACCGTGGAGAACCTTGCCTTGGCGTATTCGATGTTTGACAGATTCATCACCCCTCTCCGCCAGTCACGAATGTACGCCAATGTGGCTGAAGTGCAAAGTGGGAAAGTCCACAGGCGCCGGGATCGGGTCAGGTTCGGCCCTTCGCGGGTCGTCGGGTCACTCGCTGCGGCCGAGCTCCCGGGAGCGGATCGAGGCCGCGGCGACCGCTTCGAGCACGGCCGAGCGGAAGCCGTGAGCCTCCAGGACACGCAGTCCGGCTGCCGTCGTACCGCCCGGAGAGGTGACGGCGGCTCGCAAAACCTCCGGCGAGTCGCCGGATTCGGCAAGCAGGCGAGCCGAGCCGAGCAGCGTCTGCACCGCGAAGAGACGGCTCACCTCACGGTCGAGGCCCTCGCTGACACCGGCATCGACGAGTGCCTCCGCCAGCAGGAAGACGTACGCCGGTCCCGAGCCTGAGAGCCCGGTCACAGAGTCGAGCTGGTACTCGGGAAGGCGGGCGACGACCCCGAGCGAGGACAGCACCCCCTCCGCCCACTCGAGATCGCCCTCGGTGACAGCGGTACCGCCCGCGAGCGCCGAAGCACCTGCGCCGAGCAGAGCTGGGGTGTTGGGCATCGCCCGAAGGACGACGACGCCGCGTCCGAGCCAGGTCTCGAGTTGGGCGATCGTGAGACCCGCCACGATGGAGAGCACACGGTGGCAGCCCGATCCCGCGATGGTCCGGCACCCGGCCTGAGCGTCAGCGGGCTTGACGGCCAGCACGGCGGACTCCGCGGCGACCCCGGTGTCGGTCACGACGACACCCGGAAAGCGCCTCATGAGATCGGCGCGCGCCGACGAGAGCGGCTCCACGACGGCCAGCTCGTCTGAGAGGGCCCAGCTCGACCTGATGAGACCACCTATCAGCGCGTGGCCCATCTTGCCACCGCCGACGACGACAAGACGTGTCCCCACTGCGATCAGCTCAACACTCGACTAGGGATCGCGAAGTGAGGTCGGCGTAGAGGCGGCGAAGCCGGCCCGCGGTGATCGACCAGCTGTAACCCGCTGCCATGGCTGCACCGGACGCACCGAGCTCAGCCTGCAGCAAGGGGTCCGCGCAAATGCCCGCGGCGAACTTCGCGTACGCCTCGGCGTCGCCGTTCTCGACCAGGTACCCGGTCCGGCCGTGCTGTACGAGCGTCGTCAAGCCACCGACGGCCGCCGCCACCACGGGCGTGCCGCAAGCCGCGGCTTCGAGGGCGACGAGCCCGAACGATTCCGATCGCGAAGGCACCAGGCAACAGTCTGCCGCCCGGTAGTACGTCGAGAGCAGCTCATGCGGTTGAGGGGCCACGAAACGCACCCGGCCGACATGGCCGAGCGTCTCGACCATCGCGTGAAGCGTCGCTACCTCCGCCTCGCCCCTCGGACCACTCGGACCGCCGACGACAGCGAGCTGGGCGCTCGGAACGGACCGCACGAGCAGGTCGAAGGCCTGGAGCGCCACCTCCGCGCCCTTGAGGGGCTGGATCCGCCCTACGAACAGCAGGAGCGGACCCTCTCCGGACAGGCCGAGCGCGCGCCTGGCGTGGGCTCGGTCGCCGGGCGAGAAGAACGCGTGGTCGACCCCTAGCGGCACGACCTCGACCCGGTCCCGGTCCGCCCCGTAAAGCTCCACGAGCTGGTCGACCTCGACCGTGCACGAGGCGAGCAGAGCGTCCGAGCAGCCGATGATCTCCGACTCGGCCCGCGCACGACGGCCCGGTTCCGCGCTCTCGACCTCCTCCGGGCTCGCCTCAGCCTTCACCCGGTCCAGGGTGTGGAACGTCGACACCAGCGGCAGCCCGAGGCGGTGCTTGATCGCATGACCTGCCAAGCCCGACAGCCAGTAGTTGGCGTGGATGGCGTCCGCGGGTGTTTCGTTGCCGCCGGGCATGGCCTGGGCCGGACCGGTCATCCGGTCGATGACCGACTCGGTGAACTCCTCCACGTGGTCTTGCAGAGTCTCCTTGGCGACCGGGACCGGTGGCCCGGCGGTCACGTGGTGCAGGGCGAAGCCGGGCTCGATCGTGACGACGTCGGGAAGGTGAGCGGACCAGCGGCGGGTGTAGACGTCACAGGTCACGCCTCCCCGGGCGAGTGCCGAGGAGAGCTCGCGGACATAGACGTTCATTCCGCCGCCGTCCCCGGTACCGGGCTGGGCCAACGGCGACGTGTGCATGGAGAGAACGGCCAGCCTGCGCATAAGGTCCAGCCTAAAGCGAAATCATGCTGAAGTCCGCCAGGGCTCGGGGCGGAGCCACGAGATCAGGAAGGGTCACGCGGCGGTTGGAGGGGTGAGGACCGTCGTGCCGTCGTCGCAGATGACGACCTGCCAGCCGAGGGATCGCAGTTCGCTGAGCTTGCGCCGGGCACGATGTTCGGGTGTTTCGCGGCGGTCGTAGTAGTCGATGCCGAGGTCGTTCCATTCGACACCTTCGGCGAGGATGTGCCAGACGCCGACGAGGAGGCTGTGGCCAACGGCCTTGCGAGCCCGCAGCTTGCCACGCCGGCCGGCGATGCGCCGGTACTGGGCGGCAAGGTAGGTGCCCTTAGATCGGCTGGCGGACATGGCGGCCGTGGCCAGATGCCGTTGCAACCAGCTGTTGCCATGGCGGGCCGTGCCGTGGCGCGACTTGCCGGCCGATTCGTACTGGCCAGGACAGCTCCCTGCCCAGGACGCGAGATGCGCCGCAGTCGGGAACCGGGACATGTCGACACCTATCTCGCCGATGATCGCCTCAGCCATTCGCTTGTCGATCCCGGGAGCCGTCGTCAGACGGTCCCGTTGTTGGGCGAAAGGGGCGATCACTCGGTCGATCTCGACCGAGAGCCGTTCGATCGACTCGTCGAGGTAGTCCAACAGGGAAAGCACCTCGCTGACAAGAAGGGCGTGGTGTGCCCCGAACCGGCTCGTAAGGGCGGCTTGGAGCTGAGGGAGCTTGTGGCGAAGCTGGCCCCGGGCGAGCTCGGCGAGCACAGCTGGGTCTCGGCTTCCTTCCACGAGCGCCATGAGCATGTCGCGCCCTGAGCGACCGAGGACGTCTGAGGCCACACTCGACAACTTCACCCCGGCGTCTTGGAGGATCTTGTCCAAGCGCTGGGCCTCCCGGGTGCGCTCTTCGACCCGGGTCTTGCGGAACCTCGTCAGCTCACGCAGCTCGCGGATCTCCAGAGGTGGAACGAAGCTGGCCCGGACGAGGCCGTGCTCCATCAGCCGGCAGATCCATTCGGCATCGGCCATATCGGTCTTGCGCCCAGGGACGTTGCGCATGTGGCGGGCATTGAGTAGCCAGCACTCCAGGGCGTCCTCGAGAATCCAGAAGACCGGCTTCCAGTACACCCCGGTCGCTTCCATCCCCACCCGGGTCACTCCGTGAGCGACCAGCCAGTCCCGCAAGGCCAACAAGTCCGCTGTGAAAGTCGAGAACTCCGCCAGCTCAGCGACACGGTCCCCGCCGGGGCCAGGCACTCGCACACAGACGACGACCATGTCCTTGTGCACGTCGATCCCGGCGCAACGCTCGACAACTACCTCCATCGGCTGCTCCTTTACTCGTCGTAAAGTGCCGATCCGGAGGGTCTCAGACAAGAAATCTAAAGCACGCGCTCGAGGCGGCAATCATGGTGCTCGAGATCCTCACGCCACGCTAATGGTCGGGCTCAGTCGCACCAAGTCTGGCCGGCGTCGACGGAGCGGCACCACAACAGATTTCCCCAAACATCAGTGGGCCGCCAGGCCCCTGGGCGCTAATGAGGAAGACTCGGCGTCAGGCCCGTGGCTCTTCCCGTCCGGTGTCGCATAGGCCATTCTCCCGTCGGAACGACAAGTAGATCCGCACGAGCGCCTGGCGCTGCTCCTCGACCAGGTAGGGGTCCATGAGGATGTGCCTCACGACGTCGTCGTCACGGCGCTCGTCCTCGAGGATCCCGGCTCTCACATAAAGCGTCTCAGCGGAGATCCGCAACGCCTTCGCGATCTGCTGCAGGATCTCGGCCGAAGGCTTGCGCAACCCTCGCTCGATCTGGCTCAGGTACGGGTTCGAGATGCCCGCGATCTCCGAGAGCCTCCGCAGCGACAGCCTGGCGGTGTTCCGCTGTTGCCTGATGAACTCGCCTAGGTCCGCCCAGCGGTCGGACGAGTCGCTCGGTGTCATCCGGCCTTCACGTAAGCAGGCTGTCCGCGTCCGCCGCTCCGACTTTGTACCGTTCGACGATCGCCGACTGGAGTTGGTCAATCTGATCGTGGAGCCTTCTGCGCCTCGTGGAGACGCTCGTCTCGGCGGAGCGGAGCAGCCCCGCCAGCGACCGCAGCTCATCGTCGCCGAACGCTCCCAGGTTGGCGCCGGGCAGAAGCGGCTGACGCGTCTCGTCGCCTTTCATCTCAGCGGCGAGAACCTCGACGACGAGCTCCTCGAGCGCGAGCTCCGACTGCTCGGTCCACCCCTCGGCAACCCCGGCCATGGTGAGGCGCGGCTCGTGAGGAGCATGCTGCTGCGCAGGTGCGTTGCCACTGATTCCCGCCAGGATCGTCGGCAGGTCCTCGAGGAGACGCCCCGTGTCACCGCGCACGCCCCTGCCGCGAGCTTCGAGCTCCGCCGCGACGATGTCGAGCTCGCCCTGGAGCAATCGCCGGACATAGGAGAGCGCGACTTCCGCCCGCTGGCAGGCATCTCTGCGAATCCTGAGCTCGCCCACGGCTACCGCTTCCAGGTCGCTCGTCAGCTCAGGCTCCAGCAGCCGATCAATGTCCTTCTGGTGCAGGGCCATCCTGAACGAGCGTACCGCTGCTCGAACCGGACTGCCGGAAGAACCCGACCCGGGCAGGTGGGAAGTAGCGGTACACGGCCCTGCCCACGAGACGGGAGGGCTCCACAGGACCGAACGTCCGGCTGTCACGGCTGGCGGCCCGATTGTCCCCGCGCACCTCGACACCGTCGGGGCCGAGTGCCACCACCCTTTTCACGAGCAGGCGCGCGGGTTGTGACGGGTCGTGAAAGGCGACGAGATCGCCGACTCGGGGACGCAGCCCGCCCACGACGACCAGTCGGTCGCCATGGGCAAGTGTCGGCATCATGCTCGTGCCCTCTACCCTCACGCGCCGAAACCACCCTCGCGCCCCCGCCACGAGAGCGATCACGGACACGCCTGACGCGGCACACACGCCCAGCTTCGAAAGAGCACGTCCGGGGATCCGCGACCCTGCCCGATCACTCAAGGGCGGGAGATAAGGTGAGCGATTCCTAGTCACCGATGACCAACCAAGGAGCTGAAGGATGCACCTCACCTCGCGTTTGCTCACCCTGCTCGACCGCCTGAGCAGCCCGGTGACCGTCCACGCCCACTGCGACCTGCCGTGCGGTGTCTACGACCCCGCCCAAGCGCGGATCGAAGCCGAGTCGGTCAAAGCCATCATGGAGAAGTTCAACGCCTCGGACGACGAGGTGTTCAGGCACCGCGCCATCTTCATCAAAGAGGAGCGCGCCGACCTGGTCAAGCACCACCTCTGGGTGCTCTGGACGGATTACTTCAAGCCTGACCATCTCACGAAGTACCCCGAGCTCCACAGCCTGTTCTGGACGGCCACCAAGACGGCCGGCGAATCCAAGAAGACGACTGACGTCGCTGTGGGCCAGAAGTTGCTCGACCAGATCGCCGAGATCGACCGCATCTTCTGGGAGACCAAGAAGGGCTGAGCGGCTCTCGGCACCCTGACCGCGAGGATCCCTGCTCATCCGCCCGACACTGGCGGCAGCACGGCGACCTCGTCGCTGCCGCCAACCGCCGCGTCGCGGCCGGTCGGCTCGCCGTTCAGCCAGATCGCGCTGAAGGCGATGACCGAGGCGAGACGAGTCCCGTAACGCTCGACGGCCGCGTCGAGCACTTCGCCTACCGTGGCACCGTCGACCTCCGCCTCGCTGGTGCCCGCGCATTCGCGCGCCTGAGCGAACAGCCGGAGTCGCGCCAAACCCTCAGATCCCAGCCGAAGCGCCGGGCGCGCCGGGCGGCGCGTGATCGGCGCAGCGTCGCGTGAGCGGCGAGCGTGCTAGCCGGTCGTCGCCGATCGCCCGCCCGCACGCTTCGCACAAGGCGTAAGTCCCCTCGTCCAATCGCTGCAGGGCCCGTTCGACGTCCTCGAGCTCGCCCTCGGCGTTGTCGAGCACCCGGAGGTCGCCCGGGTCTGCGGTGTCCACGTCGCTGATCGTACCGGCGGCCGGCGGTTTCGGGGGGGAGGCGCCAAAGCCGGTCCCGGGCTCAGTCGTCGTCCAGCCACCTGCGAGTTGCACCAACGACCTCCAAGCCGGGCCGCGACCAGATGAAGCGCTCCACGGCGTCGAGGGTCTCGACGACGACCCGCTCGCTGGCCGCGGCCGCGGCCACCTCGACCAGCGCGCGCTGGTGCAGCTCCTGGTAGTCCGCCTCGGCGACCGCCACGGCGAAACGTGAGCGAGCGCCATCGATGAGCGGGCGAAGGACGGCGCGTTTCTCCTTGAGAGAATGACAAGCCGGAAAGTGCAGCTCGACAACGAGGGCCCCGATCACCGGCCAAGCATGCCCGAGTCGCGGCACCGGCGAGGACCGTGAGCCGTTCCCGCGCCGAGACCCCGATCTACGCCCCGCCTGCCCGGGAACTAGCATCCGGCCGGGAAGGCATCCCCTACCGCGCGAGTCGCGGTACCAACGAGGAGAACACGCCGTAATGGCACAGAGTGGCAACCGCCCCCCGCGGCGTGGCCAGTCGCAGAACCGTGGTGGCAGGTCGCCGAGCAGCGACGGCGCAACCGGCAACGGCGAACGAGGCGAGTCCGCCGCCGAGAGGGCACGCGAGAGGCTGGCTCAGCAGAAACTGTCGGGGCAAAAGCGCCAGACCGCCTCGCAGCGGGCGCGCGCGGGAGGCCCTTCAACTCAACGCGCGAAGGCGGGCTCGTCCCCCGCCCGCCGGGCGAGAACGGGCGGGGCCGCCTCCCGGCGTGCGTCAGCGAAGAATGCCCCCCAGCGCAGCACCGCCATGACGGCAGGGATCTTCGGCACGGTGCTCGTCGTGCTGGCGATCCTCGTCATCGTCCTCGTCTCGGTCACGGGCAAGTCCACGCCCGCGAACGCGGGATTCGGCTTGAAGCCCGCGCCGGCGGCCGTCGTAAGCGCCATCAGTCACGTACCGGCGTCGGCCTTTGCCGCCGCGGGGTCCAAGATCACCTCGGCCGGTCCCTACACGATCGCGCTGAGCGCTACCAAGAAGCAGCCCCCGCTGACCTCGGACGGCAAGCCGCTGATCGTCTACATGGGTTCCAACTGGTGCCCGTACTGCGCGGCGAGCCGCTGGCCACTCGCCGTGGCCCTGTCGCGCTTCGGCAGCTTTGCCAAGCTCCACATAACCGAATCAGGGATAGCCACGGACGAGGCCTATCCCGGCACGCCCACCCTGAGCTTCTACGGGTCGACCTACACGAGCCCCTACGTCTCGTTCTCGGGCACCGAGCAGTGCAGCGACCTCATCTCGTCCAGCACCTCGACGGCCACCGAGGACTGCAACGGCTACAAGCCCCTGGAGGCGTTGTCGCCGGCGGTCCAGAAGATCCTCCTCAAGTACGACTTCCCGCCTTTCGAGTCGAAGAACAACGAGGGTGGCATCCCGTTCATCGATTTCGGCAACAAGATCATTGAAGACGGCGACTTCATGGACCCGTCCATCCTCGCGGGCTTGACCCACGTGCAGATCGCCGAGAGCCTGGGCAACCCGATCGCCTCGCCGGCACAGCCGATACTCGTCTCGGCCAACTTCTACACGGCCGCCATCTGCAAGCTGACCAACGACAAGCCAGGCTCGGTCTGCGAGATGCCCGTCGTCAAGCAGGCGGCCAAACAGCTGAAGCTGTGAGCCGCAAGAACGCCCGGCGGCGGGCACACCAGGTGGCGCCGCCGGTTCAGCGCAACAGGTCCCAGGCGGCTACCTCAGGGCCGAAGGCTCGACAGGTCGCCGCGGGCCGTCACCGGGCCGGCGGCGTCGTTCAGGGCCGTCCCTGGCGGCCGTTGGCCACCGGCGCCATCTGCCTCGTCGGGATCGCAATCTCGATCTACCTGCTGATCGTGCACTACGACCAGGGCGCGCTCATCTGCTCCAACAGCGGCACCGTGAACTGCTTCAAGGTGCTCACCAGTCCGTCGTCTGTGATCTTCGGCGTGCCCGTGCCGATCTTCGGGATGGTCTTCTTCATCGGGATGGGCGTGATCTGTCTTCCTTTCGCGTGGCGCTTCGATGCCGCCTGGCTCGCCTGGGGACGGATCGCGGCTGCCGTTGCCGGCATCGGAATGGTGGTCTACCTCGTCTACCAGGAGGCACTCGTGCTGCACACGATCTGCCTGTGGTGCACGGGCGTCCACGTGCTCACCTTCGCCATGTTCCTGATCATCATCACGGGCTGGGAGGACACCGGTTACGCTCGGTCGCGCTACGGAGACTGACGAGCGCGCAATGCAGGTGCTTTCTGGGCCGACGGTCGGCGTCGGCGTCACCCGTTCCTCAAGTCGTGGCCTCCTCCATGGACTCGGGAAAGCGGCCGGCGTGAAAGCTCACCAGCCCCGCCGGTGCCAGCCAGCTCATCAGCTTGAACACCAGGACGCCGGCGCGCACGGCGGGGTCCTCCAAGAGCAGCGAACGCGCCTCGCCGACTCCCGTGGAGAAGATCATCACCCCTCGCAGAGTGGGGTCGTCCTGGTCTTCGAACGGACCCGCGACGAGGAGCTGCCCCGCTCGCCCGAGGCCCGCGAGGTAGGCGAGATGGTCGTCCTGGATCGAGGCGGCCCGCTCCTCGTCCAGGGCAGGCATCTCGGCCGGGCGGAGGTACAGACCGAAGGTGAAACGGTCGAAGTCCATGCACCAAGCTAAGCCCTTCCGGCCCCGGTGCCGATGAAGACAACCGTGGCCAGTCTCGTGCCTGTGGAGCCCGCAGCCGTCGGCATCGTCGTCGCTGTCGTCTTCTTCGCCTGGGGCTGGGCGCGGGCGGCCCGGTTCCGCGCCGAAACCGGCAAGCCCCCCTGGACCATCCCGCCGGCGGGCTGGGGTGCCATCCACGTCGTGCTGCTGCCGATCGGCTGGCTCATCTTCTCGGCGGCATCGCGAACCACCAGGGTGGCAGACTTCTCGCTCACCCACCGGTCCAGCACTGCGATCGCCGACACGGCCGAAGAGCGCGAGAAGCTGCGAAGGATCCGCTTCGAGCTGCCTCTGTTACGCTCGCCACAGCCCGATTCGCGCGGCTGGCATCCCGATCCCCTGCATCAGCGGGCCTTCCGCTTCTACGACGGCAAGCAGTGGACGCGCGATGTCATCGACGACCCGGCACGGAGAGCAGCCGAGGCGGTGGGGGATCCGCGCGCTGATCTCCGACGGCGCCTTCGCGCGTTACCGCCGCCCTCGGACGCGACCCCGTCGTGGCACGTCGACCCGCTCGGCCACGGCCACTACCGCTATTTCGACGGCTCGAGATGGACTGACAAGGTTCACCAGGCCCGTTCCTCCTGATCCTCGCTCCGGGGGGAGGGCTCGAACCTCCAACATCCGGCTCCAAAGGCCGACGTTCTGCCGATTGAACTACCCCGGAAGGAAACTCCCCACCGCATGTTTACAACAGTAAAAGCCCTCGCCGGCCACTTGGGGCGGCACCGGGCGACTGGCACGCCAGTGGGGAGCGGCCCGTGGCCCAACGAGTGCACCAACCGACGGGCGAGCCCGCGTGAAGTTCGGCTAGCGTTCTGCCAGCCATGGGATCACTCATCAAGAAGCGCCGCAAGCGAATGCGCAAGAAGAAGCATAAGAAGATGTTGAAGCGCACCCGCTGGCAGCGACGCGCCGCCGGCAAGTAGCCCTGCTGCGGGGAACCGCCCGGCGAGGCGCATCCCCTGCCGCCGCCAGGCTGCCAGGGGTCGCGAGGCGCTCGTCACATGTCAACGGTGCTCGCCGCAGCGACGACGACAGCTTGCCTGTGCTCGGCCCGCACCGCGCCTTGGAGTTCGACCACAAGATGCGCGGCCACTTGCGGCTCGCGTTCGAGGTACCAAGTGCCACCGCTTCCGGCCAGCCGCGGCTTGTCGCCGGCGACTGCGGCTATCAGGTCTCGCCACCAGGCCAGGCGTGGCTCGACGACGACGGCGGCAGGCTCGAGGTCGTTCCCGTGCTCGCCGGTCGGACCACCGAGCGCGTCCCAGGCCCTATAGACCTCGGGAGTCGAGACCGTCAAGGCAGGTGCAACGAGAACCGCCGTGAAGGCCTCGAAACCGAGGGGCTCCACCAGCTCCCCAATCCCCCTCACGAGCGCCCGGCCGCCCACGACGCAGAACGGCACGTCCGCGCCCAGGCCCGCCGCGAGCGCCGGGTCCGTAGCCCCCGCCCATCGGAGCACCGCGGCTGCGTCCGACGAGCCGCCTCCAAGGCCGGCGCCGGTCGGGACGCGCTTTCGCAGCCGCACCCGGGCACGGCGTCCGACGGCTGCCAACGCCCGGGTCACAAGGTTCTCCCGGCCCAGTGGAACGGCGCCTTGTGCCGAACCGGCGGGACCGTCGCCAAGGACCCAGGCCACCTCGTCCACGACCTCGAAGCCATGGGTGCCCTCTTCGATCTCAAGCTCGTCCGTGAGATCGATCGTCGCCATCTCGGCCTCGAGCAGGTGGTACCCGTCGGGGCGGACACCTACGACTCGTAGCGCGCGGGTCAGTTTGGCGGGAGCCCGAACGTGATCGACCGGCGGCATGCGACTAGCTTGCCCCACTCCTCGATGCCGAGCTCCTCGGCCCGGGAACGGCCGTCGATCCCGGCTGCCGCAAAGGTGGTTTCGTCGACGAATCCTTCCAGCGACCGGCGGAGCATCTTCCTGCGCCCACCGAAGCCGGCCCGGAGAAGAAGGTCGATCTCCGCGTAGCTCGCCACATCGGGATCGATCGCTGGAGACTCGCGTCGCACGAGATCCACGAGCACCGACTCGACGTTGGGGCGGGGCAGGAACACGCCGGGCGAAACACGTCCGACGATCGCTGCGGTCGCGAAGTAGTCGACCCTCACCGACACGGCGCCGAAATTCCTCGCGCCCGGAACAGCGACGAGCCGCTCACCAGCCTCACGTTGGACCATCACGAGCATACGGCCGATGGCAGGCACGTCTCGGAGAAGGTCGAGGACGAGTGGAGTCGCGACGCTGTAAGGCAGGTTGGCCACGAGCACCCAGTGCGGTGCGGCTGCGAGCAGCTCGGCCCAGTCGCAGGTCATGGCGTCCGCTTCGACCACCGACACCCCGAGCGGCTCGACGATCTCGCGAAGGACCGGCGTGATGCCTCTGTCCACCTCGATCGCCGTCACCGCCGCCCCGCTGGCCGCGAGCGCGACGGTCAGCGAACCGAGCCCGGCACCGATCTCGACCACATGGTCTCCGGTGCCGACCCGGGCGAGCCGGGCGATGCGTTCGACGGTGTTCGGGTCGGCGACGAAGTGCTGCCCGAGCGCTTTCGACGGGTGGAGGCCGTGCCGGCGCAACAGGCGCGCAACCTCGCCGCGGCCAGGCGGGCGCCGGAAGGGAACGGCCGGTGCGCCGCTTGCAGGCTCGGCGATCTCAGACTCCGAACCCGAAAGCCTTCTCGGCGTTCATCCAGCTGACCGCGGCCAGTACCTCGGGCTCGAAGCCCTTCAACTGCCCCACCGCGTTCCCCACGACTGTGACGTTGCTCGGAGAGTTGCGACGCCCGCGGTTTGGGACAGGCGTCAGAAATGGCGAGTCCGTCTCGATCAACAGGCTGTCGAGTGGGCAATGCGTGACGACCTGGCGGATCTCGCCCGCGTTGGCGAAAGTCACTATGCCGCTGAACGAGAGGATGCCTCCCACCCGCAGGCATCGCCTCGCCTCCTGCTCGCCGCCCGTGAAGCAGTGGAAGATCGTCCTCTCGGGCACCCCTTCGCGCTCGAGGATCGAGAACGTGTCGTTCCAGGCCTCCCGGGTGTGGATGACGAGCGCCAGACTGTGGCGATTCGCCAAAGCGACCTGAGCGGCGAAGACGTCGCGCTGGACATCTCGCGGTGAGTTGTCGTAGTGGTAGTCGAGACCGCACTCTCCGATGGCCACGACACGGGACCGGCGCAAGCCCTCGCCTGCCACCAGCTCGTCCAGGAACTCTGTCACAGAGCTCAGCCCGGCCTTGGCGTCGTGGGGGTGCAGCCCGACCGTTGCCCAGACCTCGGCAGCACTTGCTCCAGGGGCGTGCGCGTAACCCGGGGACGGGCCCGGAGCCCGGTCTCCCGAAAGCTCGTTCGCCAGGAGCACGGCCCGGCGGGACGATGCCGCGTCGGTCCCGACACAGACCACGCGCCCCACCCGGGCCGCGCGAGCCTGGGCAAGGGTCGCGGCGGGATCCGGCTCGTCTTGCAGATGGCAGTGGCTATCTGTCCAGATGGCCGACTGCCGCGAAGCCCGCTCGGAAGGCGAGGAGGAGGGCGGCGTCCCGGCAGTGGGCTCGGTCCCGACCGGTCCGGTTGTCTCGCGTTGCGCCCGCCGCGCGGTGCCACGCCGGCGTCGCAACCATGAACCCTCTTGCTGACCCCCTCGACCTGTCTGGTCGCTCGAATCGTTCACGTCGCCTCTTTCGTTCAGCCCTCAACGCTACGCCGCGGGAACAGGGGTGCACCCTTTGTCACGGGGAGGTCTCCGGGATAGCCGCCCCACTCGAGGATGCCCTCTTCCCCGGCCGCACCGGGCTCGTCGGGCCTGCCCTTGAGCCCGATCCGCGCCCAGATCTCGCCGGCCGCTGCAGGCATCACTGGAGACACGAGCACTGACACGATGCGCAGCGCCTCGAGCGCGTCTCCCAGCGAGGCGTCGAGGGCCGGACCGGGCGGCAACTTCCAGGGCTCCGCGGTCTCGAGCTCGGCATTAGCGACTCGCACGAGGCGCCAGGTCGCCTCGAGAGCTTCATGAGCCGCAAACCGTTGCCAGGAGTCCCGGCACGCTGCCACCACCTCCGCCGACACCTCGCTCAACCGCACAGCGGGCGAGGCGGCCCTCGGGGCAGGACCGATCCCTCCGCACTTGCTCCCGACGACCGCCGCGACCCTGGCGAGCAGATTGCCGAGATTGTTCGCGAGGTCGGAGTTGTACCTCGCGACCAGGCTCTCGTAGGTGAAGTCCCCGTCCGAGCCCAGCACGACGTCGCGCACGAGGTGGTAGCGGAGGGCATCGACGCCGATGTCGCCGGCGAGGGCCACGGGGTCTATCTGGTTCAACCGCGTCTTGGACATCTTCTCGCCGCCCACGAGAAGCCACCCGTGAACGATGTAGTGGGCCGGCGGGTCGATGCCCGCGGCGAGGCACATCGCCGGCCACCAGACGCAGTGAAACCGGATGATGTCCTTGCCGAGCAGGTGGTGAGCCGCCGGCCACCACTTCAAGAAGCGCTCGGTGTCCTCGCCGTAGCCGATGGCGGTGATGTAGTTGACCAGGGCGTCGTACCAGACGTAGAAGACGTGCGCGCCGTCCCAGGGGACGCGCACGCCCCAGTCGATCGAGGTCCTGGTGATCGAGATGTCCTGGAGCCCGCCCTTGATGATCCCGAGGGCCTCGTTACGCCTGGAGTCAGGGAAGATCGCGTTCGGATGGCTCTCGTACCAGTCGAGCAGCGACTGCTCGAAACGCGACAGCTCGAAGAACCAGTTCTCCTCGGTGAGCCACTCCACCGGCCGCTCGTGCACCGGGCAGAGGCGGCCTTCGAGCAGGTCGCCCGCCGGGTAGTACGCCTCGCACGACACGCAGTACCAGCCCTCGTACAACCCCTTGTGCATGTAGCCGTTGTCGTAGATCGCCTGCATGAACCTCTGGACGCTCAGGTGGTGGCGGTGCTCGGTCGTGCGGATGAAGTCGTCGTTCGAGATGTCGAGGGCGGCCCACGAGGCGATGTAGCGGCGGCTCGTCCGGTCGACCCATTCCTGGGGCGTGAGCCCCTGTTCCTCGGCGGCGCGGGCGTTCTTCAGCCCGTGCTCGTCGGTGCCGGTGAGGAACCAGGAATCGTCACCGATCAACCGGTGCCAGCGGACCAGCACGTCCGCGTTCACCGTCGAGTACGCCGTGCCGAGATGGGGGGCGTCGTTGACGTAGTAGATCGGTGTCGTCAGGAAGAAACGGTCGGGCACCCTCTCAAACTACTGGCCGTTGCGCGCGAGAGAAATCTCGTAGGCAAGCCTCTTCGACACGCCGAGCTCCTCGGCGACCTCGGCCGCCGCCTGGCGGCGGCTGACGCCTGCGGACATCCGGTTCGCGACTGCCCTTCGGACCTCGACTTCGCTCGGAGCCGGATGCTCGCCAGCCGGAGCTGCCGCCACCACGATCACGTGCTCACCGCGGATAGCTCCCGCCGTGCTCCGCTCGCACGCCTCGGCGAGGGTCCCGCGCCATGTCTCCTCGAACAGTTTCGTCAGCTCCCGGCAGACCGCCACCCTGCGATCGGCGCCACAGCAACTCGCCAGGTCCTGCAAGGTCGACGCGACCCGTTGCGGTGACTCGTAGATCACGCTCGGATGTGGCGCCGCCGCTATCTCGGCCAGGCGCCTGGCGCGCTCGCTCCCGCGCCTTGGCAGGAAGCCCTCGAATCTCCAGCGTGCCGTCCCGAGCCCGGCGACCACGAGGGCGCTCACAGCCGCCGATGGCCCGGGCACGGTCGTCACGTTGTGACCCGCGGCGATAGCGGCGACGATCACCAGCTCACCCGGATCGGAGAGTGCCGGCGTGCCGGCATCGCTCACCAGCGCGACCCGCTGGCCACCGCCCAGCAGCTCGAGGATCTCCGCGACCCGCTCACGCTCGTTGTGGGCGTGCACCGAAAGCAGGCGGGAGGCTCGCAGTCCCAGGCGGGCAAGCAGTTGCCCGGTGTGACGTGTGTCCTCGCAGCACACGACGTCCGCCTCTCGCAACGCCTCGGCAGCCCGTGGCGAGAGGTCTCCGACGTTGCCGATCGGGGTCGCGACAACTATCAGCTCGCCGGGGCGCGTGTGGCCCCCGCTCACCCCTTGATCTCCAGACCGTCGCCCGGGGCTAGCTTCCATCGCCCGAAGGCGCCGGCCTCCGCCTCTAGCACGGCGCGGCTGCCCCGGCGTGGGAGCGCGATCCGGTACGGCGGCACCGTTGTCGTGGCGATCACGCGAAGATCGTCGGTCAAGAACGCGACGTCGATGGCAAACCGCATCCCGACCGTGTGCACCGATCTCGTGTGGCGCAACAACAGGGCGCCCTCGAAACCGCTCTTGCCCAACAGGCCGCGGGATCTGGCGGCGAGCGACGAAGCGACCTCGACGCTCGCGAGCACCTCGCCCTCACGCAGCAGCCATGCCATCTAACCGTCCCCTCGCGCCCCAAGCCAAGGAAGATTCCCAACGCTACCGAACGGCCGGCTGCTCGTGGGAAAAGCGCCAGTTCGCAAGCCACTACACTGTCCCGCTTGTGTCCAAGCGAACCGTCAAGCGGAAGCTCCGCAAGAAGAAGAAGGCCAACCACGGCAAGAAGCCGAACTGCGGTCGCGGCTGACCGTCACAGCTTCCAGTTCGCCCCGAGGCGATTCAAGACGCCTGCCAGCACCGAAGGCCTGTCGGAGATGATCCCATCGACGCCGAGGCCGACAAGGTGCTCCATCTCCTCAGGATCGTCGATCGTCCAGACGTGGACCGCGAGCCCGCTCGAATGTGCGGCCTCGACGAAGCGCTCGTCAACGACGACTAGTGGGCCATAGCGCGCCGGGACCTGGAGGGCGGCGTAGCGCTCGATGCCTTCTTGGGGCGGCAGACCGGCGTGCAGCCGCCTGTAGAACTCGGTCGTCACGTCGGTGCCTGCCGCGACGCCCGTGCCTGGCGAGTACCTGGCGAACTCGTCGATCGCACGATCGAAGAACGACGCCACGACCACGTCGTCTCGCCGGCCGTGCGCGCGGAGCACCTCGGCCAGCGCCGCCTCGTAGGGGACGACCTGTGGTGCGCTGCGTTTGATGTCCAGGTTGAGCACGACCCCCGGGAAGGCCTCCAGGACCTCCGCGAGCGTCGCGACGCACAGGTCCCGGTCGTCGGGTGCTCTCCCGCGCAGCACGTAGTCCCCCGCGGGACGGTCTCTGACGGCTCCCTCTCCCGGGCAGAACCAGTATGCGTTGTCGAGGTGGCGGACCTCGTCGAGGCGGAGCCCTGCGATCTCGCCCGTGGCGTTGGTGGTCCGCTCGAGCGTCGGGTCGTGGCAGACGACGAGCGCTCCGTCGTTGGTGGCATGGACGTCTAGCTCGATACCTGTGGCTCCATTCTCGAGCGACCGCCTCATGGCATGTAGCGTGCTGGAGGGTGCCTCCTTGGCGCCTCCCTGGTGGGCATAGGCGATCACCCGTCGCTCGAGCCAGGGATTGTCGCGCACACCCGCTGTATACCAGCTGAATGCGCTTGCGGCGCAACTGGGGGCTAGCCTCGGCTCGCCATGATCGATCACATACTCCTCGACGTGATCGCGGCCCTCCGCGAAGCCTTCGAGGGCGCGCTGTTGGAACAGCAGGCTGTCGAGGAGCGGTTCCAGATCGACGTCTTCCTCGGTGACGTCGCCTTCGAGACCTCCTACAGCCTTCCCGGCGAGGACAGTCCGCCCCGCGTCCGCGCGGACCTGAGCCTCGACTGGCCGACCTGGAGCCAGAGCGCCTACCGGTCGTGGTCGATAGGCGAGCCTCCGGCCGAGCCGCCCGAGCTCATCGTCGAGGTCGCGCTGCGCGTGCAGCGCCTCGCCGCCACACCGGATCCCGCTCTGGTCCTCGCCGCTCTGGCCGGTGAGGGACCGGAGTTCGGCTCCGAGCACCTGGAGCAGTCCGGGCCGATGATCGAGCAGCTGTACGAGCCCTCATCGGACACACCAGCCTGCGCGATCGAGGTCGCCTACCAGGGCAGCGTCCGGCTCGAAGAGCCGCTCCTCGACGATCCGACCAAGCTCGACGGCCAGGTTGCCGGGCTCGCTCGATGGGTCGCGTCGGCGCTCGTGCGGCTGGCCGACCTCGACTTGACCTTCCTACCGCCCGACGAGGACAGCAACCGGGTCTGACCCGGGGCCCGCCGTATCGCGCTACCAGGGCTCCGTGAGCCCGGCTTGCACCGCCAGCACGTGCAACGAGACGTGGGGCTGCGCGCCGAGGTGTGACACGACCTCACCGGCGGCGAGGGCACCGAGCCGGCCCGAGGCCGCCAAGGGCGCACCACGGATGATTCCGTAGACCACACCCGCCGCGAAGAGGTCGCCCGCACCCGTGGTGTCGTCCACACGGTCGACCGGCGGAGCCCCGACGACTGCGCGTTCCCCACCGCTCAACAGGACCGCTCCTCGCGCTCCGAGGGTGACCGCGGCCATGAGTCCCGGGCGCTCCAGGGCGTCGAGCGCTCCCGACAGGTCGTCGACGCCGGTGAAGCGACGAGCTTCCTCTTCGTTGGCGAACAGCAGGTCGACCTCGCTCTGGACGAGCTCGTTCAGGAACGGACCGTGCCGTTCCACGAGGAACGGGTCCGACAGGCTGAGGGCCACGAAGCCACCGCCGCCTTTCGCGAGCTCGACGGCCCGCTCGAGGGCAACGGCCGTCCCGGGTGAGTCGAGCAGGTAACCCTCGATGTACACCGCTGCCGCGGTGGTCCCGGCGAAGGCCTGTTCGACAGCCGCTGGGTCGATGACGACGCCCGCACCCAAATTCGTTGCCATCGTGCGTCCCGAGTCGAGGCTGACCAACACCAGGCACTGGCCGGTACGGAGTTCGGCGGCGCTGTGGCTCAGCACGCACCGGACACCGACCGATCCGAGGTCGAGCTCGTACTCGGTGCCGAGCACGTCATTGCCGACGGACCCCACGAAGGCCGGATGAGCGCCCAGAGATGCGAGCCCGACGGCGGTATTGGCGGCCGATCCCCCGGCAACTTGGACCCAGTCACCGACGAGTCCGGCAATCCTCTCGATCTCCGCTCCGTCGACGAGGGTCATCGCCCCCAGCTCGACGCCGGCTGCCTCGATCGTCCGTGCGCCCACGTGTGCGACACGGTCGACGATCGCGTGCCCCAGGCACACGACGTCGATCTCTTGGTTGCCTGACTCCTCGTCAAAGGCACGCTGACCAACGCGCGATGATCCGGGCTCCGGCACGAGTCCCGACCGTAGTCGGTGAGGGACCGGTGACGGCCAATAAGGCCGCACACGGCTAATCTTCGATGTCCGTGACTTTGAACACCGACGAGATCGACTACAGGCTGTCCCGCGACGTCGCACCAAAGCGATACGAGTTCACGATCGCTCCTGACCTCCGAGCTGCGAGCTTCCTAGGCCACGAACGGATCGAGATCGAGGTGGTCGCTGCGGCACGCTCGATCGTCTGCAACGCCAACGAGCTTCAGATCTCCAGCGCCACGTTGAGCCGCCAGGGAGATCCGCTTTACGCGGTCGACCTCGACATCTCCTTCGACGAGGTCCTCGAGCGGGTCACCTTCACGCCACCGGGCCCGCTCAGGCCGGGCGCCTATGTCCTCGAGTGCGACTTCGCCGGGGTCTTGAACGACAAGCTCCGCGGCTTTTATCGCAGCACCTTTCGCGACGAGGACGGCAACGAACACGTCATAGCGACGACACAGTTCGAATCGACCGACGCGAGAAGGGCCTTCCCCTGCTGGGACGAACCGGATCGCAAGGCTGTGTTCTCCGTCTCGCTCGAGGTCGACTCGGACCTCCTCGCGATCTCGAACGGTGCGGAACGCGCCGTGATCGAGCTGCCCGGCGGCAAGCGTCGCCTTGAGTTCACCGACACGATCCCGATGTCGACCTACCTTGTCGCGTTCGTCGTCGGCCCCCTCGCAGCCACCGACGCACTTGATGTTGAGGGGACCCCGCTTCGTGTCGTCCACACCGCGGGCAAGGAACGGCTGACCACATTCGCACTCGAGGCGGGCGCCCACGCGCTGCGCTTCTACACCGAGTACTTCGCCCAGCCGTACCAGGGCGACAAGCTCGACCTCGTCGCGATCCCCGACTTCGCCTTCGGCGCGATGGAGAACCTCGGGTGCGTGACCTTCCGCGAGGCTGCTCTACTCACCGATCCCGCCAACTCCTCCCGCAACGAGCTGGAGCGCGTCGCCGGGGTCGTCGAGCACGAGCTGGCGCACATGTGGTTTGGCGACCTCGTGACAATGGGCTGGTGGAACGGGATCTGGTTGAACGAGGCGTTCGCGACCTACATGGCCCTTTGTTGCCTGGACGACTTCAAGCCCGAGTACCAGTGCTGGGTCGGGTTCAGTCGAGACCGGGAGATGGCCCTCGCCCTTGACGGTCTCCATACGACGCGTCCGATCGAATTCCCGGTGCGCACGCCCGACGAGGTCGACGCGATGTTCGACGCTCTCACCTACGAGAAGGGCGGCAGCCTGCTTCGGATGCTAGAGAAGTACCTCGGCACGGAACGTTTCCGCGAAGGTGTCCGCCGCTACCTTGCCGCTCACCGCTACGGGAACACCGAGACCACAGACCTTTGGGACGCGATCGAAGAAGCTGCCGGGGGTCTTCCGATCCGCGCGCTGATGGACTCGTGGATCTTCCAGGGCGGCCATCCCCTGGTGACGGCGACCTCGGACGGCTCCGGGGCGCTCCTCACTCAGACGCCCTTCTCGTACCTGCCGGTCGCGGACCGGCCCGCGGGCTCGGGTCCGAGCGCGATCGGCTCGCAGTGGCTCATCCCCGTGGCGCTGCAGAGGCGGCCCGACTCAGACGAGTTCGCCGAGGCCCCGCGCTACTACGAGCTCCTGCGGGAGAAGCCCGTCACCGTCCCGGCCGGTGAAGGGATGCTCGTGGTCGACGCCGGGGGCCATGGCGTCTACCGGCTGCGCTACGAGGGGGTCCTTCTCGAAGAGATCCTCGCCGGCTTCGACCAGCTCGAGCCGCTCGAACGTTTCAGGCTCGTCGCCGACACCTGGGCCTGCGCACTGGCCGGCTCCGCGCCCCTCGAGCAATTCCTCGCGCTCGTCAGGCGACTCGAGGGCGAGAAGGACCCGTCCGTTTGGACCATGGTCGCCGGAGCGCTCGGGCTCTTGGACTTCGCGGTCGACGAGTCGGACCGCGGTGCGCTCCAGGCCTTCGTCCAGTCGCTGCTCGGACCGGAGCTCGAACGGGCCGGATGGGACCGTCGCGAGGACGACGACGGAGAGGCGGCAAGGCGTCGAGCAGTTCTCATCGCAGCCCTGGGCACGATCGGTGCCGACCTGTCGGTGCAGGCCGAGTGTCGCGACCGTTTCCTCGCGCTCGACAAGGGCGCCTTGCTGGACGCGGACACCGCATCGGCCATCCTCCGCGTCGTGGCGAGCACCGCCCGGCGCCCCGAGTACGAAGCGCTGCTCGCACGGTTCCGATCCCCCTCCGACCCGATCGAGGAGCAGCGCTACCTCGACTCGCTCAGTTATCTCCGCGATCTGCAACTCGTCGCGGAGACCTGCGAGCTGTGCCTGACCGAGATCAGGAGCCAGGACGCTCCTTACCTCCTCCGGTCACTCTTGACCAACCGCGTCGCCGGTCCCCAAGTCTGGGAGTTCGTCTCCGGCCACTGGGACACGCTCCTAGAGCGTTATCCGGCGAACTCGATCACACGGATGCTGGAGGTCTCGCGCCTTTGCCAACTTGACTCCGATGGCACACCGGGGCTCTCGCGCAGAGTCACTGCGTTCTGTGCGGCACATCCCCTCGGCGGCCAGCAAAGGGCTGTCGACCAGAGCCTCGAACGCCTGGCTGTGAACGTTCGTTTCGTGCTCGCGCACAGGTCGATTCTCGGGTCCTGCCTCGCCAAAGCATGAGCTTCGGCGGCAAGCGTGGATCTCGCCGTCGCGGTGACGACGTTCGCGTTGGTCATCCCGGCGGAGCTGCCCGACAAGACCTTCGTCTCCTGCCTCGTCCTCTCGTCGCGTCACCGCCCGCTTCCGGTCTGGGTCGGCGCTTGTTCAGCGCTCGTCCTCCAGTCCGCCGTTGCCGTGGTCGCCGGTGGACTG
The DNA here is from genome assembly GCA_050015175.1 of Acidimicrobiales bacterium. Classification (GTDB taxonomy): domain Bacteria; phylum Actinomycetota; class Acidimicrobiia; order Acidimicrobiales; family Bog-793; genus Fen-455. The sequence goes on from JBEKBX010000001.1 coordinate 175,874, forward strand.
ATTTCTCTGCTGCCAAAGCTCGCCGTGCGGTCGCTAGTGGCGGCGCTGTTCCTCGGCGGAGCCGTCTACCTCCTGGTGACCACCGAGCACGCCGAACAGGAACGGGCCGAGCAGCTGGCCTCCGGAGAGGAGAGGTCGCTGGCCGACAGGCGCTCGAGCTTCTGGCGCGTCACCGCCATCACCTTCGGCGTGGTCGCCCTGGCAGAGTTCGGCGACATCACCCAGGTGCTGATAGCCAACCTCTCCGCACGCTACCGGGACCACTTGGCAGTGTTCGCGGGCGCCGCGGCCGCGTTCGCTCTGGTGTCTGTAGTAGGGGTGCTCGCGGGCCGCACCGTCACGCGCTGGGTGCCGCTTGCGATGGTCCGGCGCCTCTCGGGCCTGGCCCTGCTCGGCCTGGGCATCTACTCGGTCGTCTCGCTGGCCACGGGCTGACCGGGGCCTTGCGATGAACGCGCGCGGCTGAGCCCTATGTCGAGAGACCAGGATCTGCTCGAAGCTGCTCGCGTGACCAAGGGCTTCATGCCCGACGACGAGGGTCTCGCGCTCACCGCCCTGGCCGAGCGCTCCACGCTGGCGGGCTTCTCCTCCATCGTCGAGGTCGGCGCCTACTGTGGCCGGTCGACCCTCTACCTCGCTGCGGGAATAGCCCGGGCGGTGGGCCAGGGCGCGGCACCCGCCGTGGTCTTCAGCGTCGACCACCACCATGGCTCGGAGGAGAACCAGGCTGGCTTCGAACACCACGACACGACGCTCGTCAACGTCGAGACCGGCCGCATGGACACCCTGCCGCTCTGGAGAAAGGCCGTCGAGGCATCTTGCGCTGAGGATCTCGTGGTCGGCGTCGTCGGTGACTCGCCCAGTATCGCTGCCCGTTGGAACGTCGCCGCCGGCTTGGTGTTCATCGACGGGGGCCACGGCGAGGCGCCTGCCTCGGCGGACTACCTGGGTTGGGCGCCACGCGTGGCCGACCAGGGCTGGCTCGCCATTCACGACGTGTTCCCGGACCCCGCCGACGGCGGGCGCCCCCCGTTCGAGATCTACAGGCGCGCGCTGAGCTCCGGCGAGTTCGAGGAGGAACACCGAGCGCAGACTGGGAGCCTGCGCGTGCTCAGGCGGCTGCCCGGATCCGGCTCCGCATCGAGGTCGAGGCCGCTGGGAAGCGACGAGCCGACAAACAGCTGAGCGGCCGGGCTGAGCATGTGAATGCAGTCTTCGGCCAGCACGATCGCGGCCGCGGTGTAGGTCGAACGCTCGCCCGCCGGGTAGGTCACCTGCTGCGGGTACACGATGCCGGTCGTGTACGAACCATCCGGCCAACGGTGCTGCCGGGCCCATCCGAGCAGGGTCTCGGCCTCGTCAAGACGCCCGATCGTGGCAAGGGCGATGGCGCACTCTGCGGTCTCCGCGGCGGTCACCCATGGACGGTCCGAGACGCAACGCACGCCCCTCGGTTCGATCACGAACTCGGACCATCGCTCCTCGATGCGATCCGACGCCGTGCGCCTGTCGAGCGCACCGACCAGCACCGGGTAATACCAGTCCATTGCGAACTCGTCCTTGGAAGCGAAGCCGCTTCCACCGTGGGCGACAGCGTGTCGCAGACGGCCGGCCGCGAGCTCCCAGTCCGGGTGCTCGCGGCCGAGCTCGAAGGCGCAGGCGATGGCGCAGCGGAGACTGAAGTAGGCCGAGGAGGACCCCGTCACAAGTCCGTAGCGCCCCGGTGTCCCGTCCGGGTCGACTGACCACACGAGCTCGCCTCCGGGACGCTGCCAGTTGATGACGAAGTCGATGGCGCGCTCGACCGAGGGCCAGAGTTCCTCGAGGAAACCCGAGTCCCCAGTGGCAAGAAAGTGGTGCCAGACTCCGGTCGCCACGTAGGCACAGACGTTCGTGTCGAGACGGGTCTCTTCCACCTGGCCGCCTGCCAGGTAATAGGTGTGCCACGCCCCGTCGTGGCGCTGGGTCGCGCGGAGCCATTCATAGGCGCGCTCCGCGTCGTGGAGGGCACCGCCCACGGTCAGCGCCATAGCGGCTTCCACGTGGTTCCACGGGTCGGCGTGCCCGCCGGCGAACCACGGGATCATGCCGTCGCGCAGCTGGACGGCGCGGATCGAGTCGATTGTCTCGGAAAGCAAGCGGCCGTCGGCAACCTGGTGGGGGGGAGCGATCATCGACCCGCGCGCCTCAGATAGACGACCAGGCTCTTGCCCAGGAAAGGGTTGAGGATCTTCTCGGGAACGCGAGTGACGGGCGTATGGGCCGTGATGTCCCAGACCAGGAGGTGGTGATAGCCGCGAACGGCGAGGCAGCTCTCGTTCTCCAGCCCGACCAGGCACCTGAGCCACCAGTACGGGCTGTGGAGCGCGTGCGCATGATGGGACGCGACCGGCTCCAGGCCTGCGTCCTCGAGCCTCCCGAGCAGCTGGCTTCGCCGGTAGATCCGCACATGGCCGCCCGCGACGGCATGGTAGCGCTGCGAGAGGGCCCAGTTGACGAGCTCTGGACCGAATCGGGGCACGCTGATCGCGAGCATGCCGCCCGGCTTGAGCACGCGGGCGAGTTCGGCCATCGCCGCAGAGTCGTCGGGCAGGTGTTCCAGCACCTCCGCACAGATGACCCTGTCGAAGGCGCCGTCTGGGAACGGCAGCCTCAACGCGTCGCCCCTCACAGCGGCTCCTGCGCCACCGTCTCCGACCTCCCCGGACTCGACCATCGCCGCCATCATCCCGATGACGCCCTTGACCTCGACCGCGTCGGCGTCGAGGGCGACGACCACGGCACCGCGACGGAGGCACGCGAAGGCGTGCCGGCCACCGCCACAGCCCAGGTCGAGAACGCGCTCGGCGGGGCGCAGGCCGAAGCGGTCGAAGTCGACGGTCAGCACGCGAGAAGCTCGTAGTACTGCTCGGCCGTGGCTCGAGCCGTGACCGGCCAGCTGAAACGCTCGGCTGTGCGCTTGCGGCCTGCCGCCCCGAGGCGCAGGCGCAGGCGCGGGTCGCCGAGCACCGTGAGAATCGCCTGGGCGAGCGCGCCTGGCTCGTTCGGCGGCACGAGAAGCGCCGCGGCGCCACTCGGCCCGGTCACCTCGGGCAACGCCCCGCCGGTGGTCGCGACGAGCGGGACTCCACAAGCCATGGCCTCGATCGCCGGCAGCGAAAAGCCCTCATAGAGCGAAGGCACCACGGCGACCTCGGCCTCGGCGTAGAGATCGACGATCGACTGGTCGCTCAGCCCCGAGACGAAGCGGACCGCGCCTTTAAGCCCGAGGCGGTCAAGCGCGGCAGGGATCGTGCTCCCGTCCCGCAAGCGGCCTACGACCACGAGGTGGGCGTCTTGGCGCTCCGTACGTACCTTCGCGAGCGCCTCCAGGAGCGGAACAAGCCCCTTCATCGGCGCGTCGGCGCTGGCCGTGGTCATGATCCGTCCCGGCACGCGTGCGACCCCCGGCATCGGCCGGAAGACGGCACCGTCGACGCCTACCGGGACGACGGCGATGCGTTCGGGCGCGACCCCGAGCTGGTCGGCTATGTCGCGCCGTGACGATTCCGAGACGGTCACGATCCGCTGCATCCGGCGTGCGACCCTGGCCTGCATACCGACGAACCCGTACCAACGCTTCAGCGTCAACCGCCGCTGCCACCCGTCGGCGTGGGCCAGGTCGAGCTCGCGATCGACCGTGATGGGATGGTGGATGGTCGCGAGCACGGGCCAGCCGTCGTTCATCATGCCGACGATCCCCGAGCCGAGGCATTGATTGTCGTGAACGAGATCGAACTCGCCGAGGTGGCCGGCAAGGAGGCGTCGCGCCCTCAGGCTGAACGTCAAGGGCTCGGGAAACCCCGCCGTGCACATGAGCGCGAACTCGAGGAGGTCGACCGGTGCGGTGAACTCGCGCAGCCTGGGAACCCGGAACGGATCCGGCTCGCGGTAAAGGTCCAGGCTCGCCACCTTCACGAGCTCGACGGGCTCGGCGAGCTCCGGATAGGGCGGTCCCGAGAACACCGTCACCGAATGACCGAGCGCGGCGAGCTCACGTGTGAGGTGACGCGTATAGACACCCTGACCGCCGCAACGCGGGTTCCCCCTGTAGACGAGGTACGCGATGCGCAGGCGGCGAGGCCGAGCTGGCTCTGGCATGACCGTCTAGCCTCCCGTGCACGGCTCCGATAAGCAAAGCGGCCGGCGCCAGCCGACCACAGCAGACCCTTCCCAGTCCCGCAAAGTCTTCACTACTATGAAGCCGTGCGGATCGCCGTGTGCCGATCACGCTGGGTCTTAGTCTGATGGCCGCCGACATCATCCACCTTTCCGGCATCGTCCATAGCCCGCTGCTGGGCAGTGACGGGGAGCGGATCGGCCGGGTCGACGACGTCATCGCGCGCCAAGGCGAGCAGGCACATCCCCCGGTGACTGGCATCGTCGCGAGGATCGCCCGGAGGGAGCTCTTCGTCCCGATCTCGATGATCGAAAGCGTTCGTCCCGGGTGCGTCCAGCTCCAAGGCGAGACGCTCAACCTCGCCCGCTTCGAGCGCAGGCCGGGCGAGCTTCTCCTCACGAAAGACCTGTCCGGGAGGCACCTCATCAACATCGTCGGCGCCCGTCTCATCCGTGCCAACGAGATCGAGATCGCGCTCGTCGACGGCACCTTCGAGGTAATCGGGGTCGACCCGACCAGCCGGCCCGTTCTTCGCAGGATGCTCCCCCGCCCGCTCGCTCAGCGCATACCGGCCAAGGCCATCGTCGACTGGGAGAGCATCCAGCCCTTCGTCTCCCACGTGCCGACGGCGATGCTCCGCATCCCTTACCGAAAACTGGCCCGGCTTCACCCCGCCCAGATAGCCGACCTCGTCGAAGCCGCTTCACACGAGGAGGGCGAGGAGATCATCAACGCCGTCGGCCAGGACCTCGAGCTCGAAGCTGACGTCTTCGAGGAGCTCGACACCGAGCACCAGCTCGAATTCCTCAGCACCCGGACGGACAAGGAGGCGGGCCGCCTGCTCGCGACTATGGAGCCCGACGACGCCGCCGACCTGATCGCCGACCTCGACCAGGACAGGCGGCTCTCGGTGCTGGAGGCCATTCCGCAGCCGACACAAGCGAAGGTCCGGGCGCTGCTCAGCTACAACCCTGAGACCGCTGGAGGCCTCATGAGCCCGGAATTCCTTGCCTTGCCCGGGAGCACGGTCGTCTCTGACGCGCTCGAGGAGATCCGTCGCAGCCCGGTCGCGCCTGAAGCGCTCGGGGTCATCTACACGATGGACGAGGACGGACGCCTCACGGGCACTGTATCGGTCGTCCGGCTGGTCAAGAGCCCGGCGTCGGCGCGCATCGGTGAGGTCGCGGACCTCGACCCGGTGGCGGTCAGGGCCGATGCCGACCTCCACGCGATCGTCCGGAAGATGTCGGACTTCAACCTCGCCGCGGCTCCCGTCATCGACGACGAGCACCGGATGATCGGCGTCGTCACCGTCGACGACGTGCTCGAGCTCCTCCTGCCGACAGGGTGGCGCCGCGACTTCGGAATGACCGCCGCCGACGAGTGAACTCGGGCCTGTGGACCGCGCCGGTCCGCATAGGTCCCTTCGGATGTCGCCACAGGAGCCGAGCGGGTAATATCCTGCCTGCAAGCAGCCATGCCTTCTCCGGCAACGGTGAGCTGAGTGCACCCGGCCGTGCCGGGGTGAAGCCGGTACCCGTCGGCGCCACTCGTTCAAAGGCAGGCTGACGATGGGCCAGGAAATGGAGCACCCCTGAGTACCGACGGTTGGTTACCTGACCAACTTCGCGCGCACGTTGCTTCAGGGCAGGAGCGGCCGTCCCGCTGAACCCTCCTGACCTCTGGTGTGCTTGCGCGATCAGCTACGCCTACGCACACCGACGACGCCAATGCCGGCGCGAGAGGTCACCATGGTCACGAACCTGCAACCTGGCGAGGACGAGGAGCCCGAGGAGCACTCCTCGGCAGTTCTCGACAGCGCGCACGTGGGCGACATCCAGGGGGCTTTCGGCACGATCCGCGAGCACGATCTTGCTGCTCGACGATCCTGGGGCAAAAAGCTCCTCACGCTGCTCGCCATAGTCGGCCCCGGCCTCATCGTGATGGTGGGCGACAACGACGCCGGCGGCGTCGCGACTTATGCCCAGGCCGGTCAGAACTACGGCCTCACCCTGCTGTGGACCTTGCCGTTGCTCATCCCGGTCCTGATCGTCAACCAGGAGATGGTCGTGCGATTGGGGGCGGTGACAGGCGTCGGCCACGCCCGGCTGATCAAGGAGCGCTTCGGCAGGTTCTGGGCGGCCTTCTCGGTCGGCGACTTGTTCATCCTGAACTTCCTCACGATCGTCACCGAGTTCATCGGCGTGAGCCTTGCCCTCAGCTACTTCGGCATCTCTCCGGACATCTCGGTCCCCATTGCCGCGCTCGGGTTGATCGCCATAACCACGACCGGCAGCTTCCGCAGCTGGGAGCGTTTCATGTTCATCTTCGTTGCGGTGAACTTCCTCGCCATCCCGCTCGTGATCCTGGTCCATCCCCAGGCCGGCCCTATAGTACGCGGGTTTCTCATCCCGGGAGCCGAGGGTGGGATTACCTCGACCGCGGTGCTCTTGATCATCGCGATTGTGGGAACCACGGTCGCGCCGTGGCAGCTGTTCTTCCAGCAGTCCAACATCGTCGACAAGCGGATCACGCCACGCTGGATCAACTATGAACGGGCAGACACGTTCTTTGGTTCGATCGTCGTGGTGATCGCGGCCAGCGCGCTCCTCGTGACGGCTGCCTTTGCGTTCCGGGGCACCCGGTTCGCCGGCCACTTCACGAACGCAGCGGGCGTGGCGAGTGGACTCGAGCACACGGTCGGGCACGGAACGGGAGCGCTCTTCGCGCTCGTGCTGCTCAACGCCTCGATCATCGGGGCCGCCGCCGTCACACTTTCGACGTCCTACGCCTTCGGCGACATTTTCGGGATGCGCCATTCCCTTCACCGCAGCTTCGCTGACGCGAAACAGTTCTACATCCTCTTCACTGCACTGGTGATCTGCGCTGCGGGCATCGTCCTGATCCCCGGCGCGCCGTTGGGGCTGATCACGACCGCCGTTCAGGCGTTGGCAGGAATTCTCCTGCCGAGCGCGACAGTGTTCCTCCTCTTGCTCTGCAACGACAAGGAGGTTCTCGGGCCGTGGGTCAACCGCCCATGGCTGAACGCATTGGCAGGGTTGGTCGTCTCCGTGCTGCTGGCGCTGTCGCTCATCTTGATGACGACCACCGTGTTCCGGAACCTGGACGTCACCTCGCTCGCCATCGTGCTGGGAGGGATCATCGTGGCCGGGTTCCTCGGCGTGGGCTCGTGGGCGCTCCTTCCTGGCCAGCGTGCCAAACGTCGCGTCGCCATCCAGGTCGCCGCGGCCGCCGAACGCGAGACCAAAGTCCGGCGTGAAACCTGGAGGATGCCTCAGCTTGCCCTCCTCGAGCGACCCGTATGGTCGCGTGGGCGTACCGTGTCAATGCGGGTCCTGAGCCTCTACCTGGTCCTGGCGGTCGTCCTCCTCATCGTGAAGGCAGTGCAGATCGGGGTCGGCCACTGACACCGGGGCGGGCACTCGCCGAGGGGCCGCAGGATAGCCTCCACGGGGTGAACAACATGCCAGCGTGGGGCGCCCGGTGACCTCGACGAGCGGTCTCAAACAACCTCCCGGTCGGCTGAGCTCCGGGCCGGGGCTCCGGCCGGAGGACGTCCACGCGATCGAAGAGCTCGCCAAGGCGTGCGTCGCGCTGGACGGAGGACGTCTCAAGCTCGAGCGAGACGTCCTCCGTTCGCGGCCTTTGGATCGGGTCAACGACTTCCTGTGGACAGCAGAGCGCGGCCTGGTCGGCTTTCTGGGCCTCTACGGTTACCGCCCGGACCAGGTCGAGATCTGCGGGATGGTCCATCCCGCAGCGCGCCGGCAGGGTGTCTTCTCACGACTGTTCGAGGCCGCGACCGCCGAGCTGGCCCTACGCGGCGTGCCGCTGGCCCTCCTGGTCGTGGATCGCCTCTACGAGCCCGGGGCGTGCTTCGCCCGGCACGTCGGGGGCATGATCGAGCACTCGGAGCACCGTATGAGTCTGCAACGGGAGCCTGCCGGCATCGTCCCCGATCCGCTCGTAACCATCCGCGAAGCGGCGTTGGCCGACGCGAGCTTCGTCGTGTCGTGCCTGATCGATGCTTTCGGCTTTCACACCGAGCGGCTCGACGACGAGGAGCTCGCGGCCCTTGCCAAGCGGTACCCCGGAACGCTCGTCATCGACTATGCGAACGAGCCGGTCGGAACCGTCCGCGTCGACCGGGACGACGACATGGCGGGCATCTACGGTTTCGTCATCGTGCCGGAGCACCGGGGACGCGGGATCGGCCGGCAAGTGCTGTCGTCTCTCGCCAGGGACCTCAAGGCCGAAGGCGTGAGGGAAGTAGGGCTCGAGGTGTCAGTCACGAACGACGCCGCGCTGCACCTGTACTTGAGCTGCGGGTTCGACGTCATGGGCACGGAGGACTACTACGCGGTGGGACTGGGGTCCCGGGCCACCGATCCGCAACGCCGCGTCCTGTAGGCGAAGGACTGACAATCCCCTACGACGAAGGACGGGCTCTGTCCGGCGGACGAGCACCGAACGCCAGCAAGTTGCGCCCTTGAGACGCGCCTGAGCCCTAACGTTGGCGTCATGCGCTATCGAACGCTCGGAGGAACCGGCATCCAGGTCAGTGCGTACTGCCTCGGCGCCATGATGCTCGGTGAATGGGGCAACAAGGACCACGAGGACGGGGTGCGCATCGTGCACGCGGCCTTGGACGCGGGAATCAACTTCGTCGACACGGCGGACGTGTACTCGCACGGCGAGTCGGAGGAGATAGTCGGAAAGGCTCTGAAGGGCCGGCGCGACGACGTCGTGCTCGCCACGAAGGTGAACTTCGGCATGGGCCCGGGAAGGAACAGCTCGGGCAATTCGCGCCGCTGGATCCGCTACGAGGTCGAGCAGAGCCTGCGGCGCCTCGGCACCGACTGGATCGACCTGTACCAGATCCACCGCCCCGATCCGCGAACCGACATCGAGGAGACCTTGTCGGTGCTGACTGACCTGATCCGGGAAGGCAAGGTACGCGCGATCGGTTGCTCGACATTCCCCGCCGAGTTGATCGTCGAGTCGCATTGGGCTGCCGAGCGGCGCGGGTTCGAACGTTTCCGCTGCGAACAGCCCCCGTACTCGCTTTTCGCCCGTGGGATCGAGGCGGCAGTGCTGCCGGTCTGCGAACGCTACGGCATGGGGGTGATCGCGTGGAGCCCGCTCGCCGGCGGGTGGCTGACCGGCAAGTACCGTCACGGCAAGGAGATCGACATGACCTCCGGACGGGCGTCTCGGGTCCCACAGCGTTTCGACCCGACCCTTCCGGCCAACCAGCACAAGTTGGACCTGGTCGACCAGCTCGAGGCCGTGGCCACCGACGCCGGGATGTCGCTCAGGCACCTCGCGCTTGCCTTCGTCGTGTCGCACCCGGCTGTGACCGCCGCCATCATCGGGCCGAGGACCATGGACCAGCTGCAGGACCTGATCTCGGGTTGCGAGGTCGCGTTGGACGACGCCACGCTCGACCGTCTGGACGAGATCGTCCCACCAGGAGTCACGTTGAATCCAGCCGACGCCGGCTGGCAGGGCGAATCACTCACGCAGCCGTCGCGGCGCCGGCGACCCTTGGAAGCGCGCGCCGCCGGCTGAGGTCCTCACCAGCGCGGTACGTAGCCTCCGCGGCCCATAACGGCGCTCTCGAAGGGATCCACCGACTCGTCCACGCCTCCTGTGACCTCGGTGACCCACGCCAGACGCTCCTTCAAGAGGCGTTCGACACCTCCCTGCAGCGTCACGGCGGATATCGCGCAGGACCCACAGGCGCCCTGGAGCTGCACCTCCACGACGCCGGCGTCGTAGTCGACGTCGACGAGGGCGATGTCGCCACCGTCGGCCTGCACAGCGGGGCGCATGAGCTCGAGCAGATCGTCGAGGGCTTCCTTGCGTCGATCGCGCTCGGCGTCGTCGATCGGCCCGATGTCGGACCTGGTGGGAATCCCCACGCTGGCGGCCACCGGGGCAGGCGCGTCCGGGGACACCGGCCTCGTAGCCTCATCCTGCATCGCCGACCCCTCCTCCCGTTCGTGCCGCGCCGTGAGCCTTGTCCACCCTGATGATAAGAGGTCGTAGGCTTCATCCATGCAGCTCGTATTGCTCGCAGCAGGTCACGGCCGTCGCTTCGGGGGCTTGAAGCAACTTGCTCCCGTCGGGCCGGGCGGCGAGGCGCTGATGGATTTCACGGCCCGCGACACCCTCGCCGCAGGGTTCGGCGGTGTCATCCTCATCGTGCGAGAGGAGATCCAGAGCGAGCTTCTCGACCACGTCGGGTCGTTCTGGCCGCCGGACCTCCCGGTCGTGCCTGTCGTCCAGGGGCCCATCGCAGGCACAGCTCAGGCGGTGGCGTCGGCCCGACCCTTCATAGACGGACCTTTCGGCGTCGCCAACGCCGACGACCTCTACGGAACCTCAGCTCTCACGACGCTCGCGGAGCATCTCCACGAAGGCTCCCCGGGCGACCACCTGATCGTCAGCTACCAGCTGCGCGACACGGTCATCACCGACAGCCCGGTCACCCGAGGGCTCTGCGAGACCGGGGAGGGCCACCTCCTCTCCCGCATCGTGGAACAGCGGATACAGCGACTCCCCGATGGGGCGTTCGAGGGATCTCCTATCGCGGGACCGGACGCGGGCCGCTTGCAACGCCTGAGCGGCGACGAGCAGGTGAGCATGAACCTATGGGGCTTCGCAGACTCGATACTGAACGAGCTCGACAGTGCGCTCGACGCGTTCGACCCCGAAACCGCGCCGCACGACGAAGGCAAGCCGCCCGAGCTCCTGCTGCCCGACGTGGTCGGTCAGATCGTGGCCGGAGGCAGGGCACGTTTCCTCGTCGTGCCGTCGAACAGCCGTTGCATAGGGCTCACACACCCTGACGATTTACCGCTCGTGCGCTCGCTCGTCGCAGAAGGGCTAGCCGGCTGAGGCTTGCCATGACGCGATCGCGCCGGCTTGTGCTGGCTCTAGTCGTCGACCTGGTGCTCGTCGCCGCCGAGGCCACCGGCGGGGTGTTCGCCCGCTCGACCGGACTGGTGGCGACCGCTGGTCACGACCTGGCCGACGCGGCCGCGCTCGGGTTGGCCCTCGTCGCCACCCGGCTCGCGCTGAGACCTGCGACGGCGTCGAGATCCTTCGGTTACCACCGGGCGACCATCCTCGCCGCCCTCGCGAACGCGACGGCGATCGTCGTCGTGGGCATCGGGGTGCTCGCTCTCGGCGTATATCGGATCGCCCACCCGGCACATGTGCACGGCGCGCTAGTGGTGATCGTCGCGGCAGCCGGTCTCTTGGGCAACGCCGTCGCCGCCGTCCTGCTGCGCGAGCACACCACGGACCTGAACTTCAAAGCAGTGGCCCTGCATTTCACCGGCGACGCGGCCGCTGCCCTCGGGGTGATCGTGGCGGGAACCGTGATCCTCGCGACGGGACGTTTCGAGGTGATCGACCCGATCGTGGCTCTCCTCATCACCCTGCTGATCGGAGCCGAGGCCTGGCGGCTCGTGCGCGCGAGCCTGGATGTCCTGCTCGAGTCGACACCGCCCGACCTCGATGTCGCCGCGCTCGCCTCGGCGATCTCGGGCATCGAGGGAGTGACCGCCGTCCACGACCTTCACTGCTGGAGCCTTTCGAGCGAGGTCCGAGCGCTCTCTGCTCACGTCGTGCTGGACGGGCACCCGAGCCTCGAGGAGGCTCAGGTCGTCGGGGAGCGGGTCAAGCTCTCCGTCCAGAATCGCTTCCACGTCGCGCACGCGACCCTGGAGATGGAATGCGAGCCCTGTGCCGAGGACATCGCCGACGCCTGTGCAGTCGAGGTCTACCGCACCGTCGAGTAGCACTCACCACGGCTCCGGAACAGCACCTGTGCTCGCGGAGCGCGCCTGCCGATAGCGTTCGGGCCGATGTGTGGTCGTTTCGTCGCGAGCCGCCCCGTCGAGGAGATCGCCCGATTGCTCGATGTCGGCAAGATCGAGGTCCCGCCTGAGCTTCTCGTTCCACGTTGGAACATCGCCCCACAGGCGATCGTGCTCGCGGTGACGGTAATGCAGGAGGATCCAGCTCTCAGGCGCCTGTCGGCCTTCCGTTGGGGCCTGGTCCCGTGGTGGGCGAAGGATCCGTCGATCGGAGCGCGCGCTTTCAACGCGAAGGCGGAGACGGTTAAAGAAAAGCCGATGTTCCGCAACGCGATCGAGCGACAACGCTGCATCGTTCCCGCCGACGCCTTCTACGAGTGGGCCCCGGCCGGCAAAGGCGACCAGGTCCGGCGCAAGCAACCTTGGTGCTTTCGGCCTCGGGCAGGCTCAGGGCTGTTCCTCATCGGCGGACTCTGGGAGCAGTGGCGACGGAGGGACGCCGAGCCCGACACGCGTCTGCTCACTTGCACGATCCTCACCACGGACGCGAACGAGCTCGTCGGTCGCGTCCACGACCGCATGCCGGTACTGATCGCGGAGGAGGACCTCGAGGAGTGGCTGTCTCCCGAGCCGCTCCCTGCCGGCGAGCTCCGCAGGCTGATCCTTCCTGCGCCGAGCGAGGAACTGGAGACGTTCCGGGTCTCGACCAGGCTCAACGACGCACGTGAGGAGGGACCCGAGCTGGAGGAGCCCATCGATGCCGGCGAGCCGGGCGGCGTCGCGCCACCAGGCGATGCTCGCTTGTTCTGACGCGCCCGTCGGCGTCGCTCAGGCAGGGCCGCGCTGCGCAGGACCCTCGGGCCCGCTCGGTTCGTCAGCCCCGCTTGAGCGTCTCGGTCTGCTGCGCCCGCTCGATCCGCCTGCGCCTGGCAAGTGCCCTGCGCGTGACGTCCGCGATCCCGGCGCCGTCAAGCCCGAGCCTGGAAAGGATCGCATCGGGCTTTGCATGCTGCAAGAACTCCGTAGGGACGCCGAGCACGACCTGGCGCGGCCCTTCGAACGCGTTGGCGTCGGCGACGCGGGCGGCCTCGCCAACCAGGTAAGAGCCCGCACCGCCATGAGCCAGCCCGTCCTCGGCAGTGACGACGAGCCTCGAGCGCGCCATCGCCTCCAGCAGCTCGGGGTCAGCCGGGCGGACGACACGGGCGTCGAAGACGTCTGTTTCGATGCCGTCGTTGAACAGCTCGTCCGCCGCCGCGACGACCGCACGCGTCAGCTTGCCTATGCCGACGAGGACGACCTCGCCGGTCCCCTTTCGCAGCCTGCGCGCTCTGAGACCGGTCCCAGGCGGGGCGATCGGGCCCGGCGACGGCGTCTTCGGCCACCGGATCAGGGAGGGACCTTCGAGCTTGAGCGCTTCGGCGAGCATCGGGGCGAGCTCGGCGGTCTCGGCGGGACAGAAGATCGTGCATCCGGGTACCTGCAGCGCCTGGACGAGGTCGTAGATGCCGTGATGGCTCGGCCCGTCGTCCCCGGTGACCCCCGCGCGTCCGGCGCAGATCACGACCGGCAGCTTGTGAAGCCCGACGTCAAGGTTCCACTGGTCCACCGCTCGGCCGAGGAACGTCGAGTAGATGGCGACGACCGGACGCAAGCCGAGCATCGCCATTCCCGCCGCAGCTGTGAGCGCGTGCTGCTCGGCGATGCCCACGTCCACGAAACGCTGCGGAAAGCGGTCCTTGAACGCGAGCAGCCCGGTCGGGCCGGGCATGGCTGCCGTGATGGCCACGATGCGCTCGTCGGCGGCGGCCAGATCCACGAGCGCCGTCGAGAAGACCTCGGCGTAGCTCTCCCCGGCGTCAAGCGGGCCGGGCACGCCGTCGTCGTCGGTCGACCCGTTCGACTGAGCCCCGGCAACCGTTGGCGAACCGGGGCGAGCCGACGCACGCCCCGCGGAACGTCCTGTCGGCGCTGTCGCCGGAGCCTTCAGGTCGTGCAGACAGGCGATCTCGTCGGCCTCGGCAGGCGCGTAGCCCTTTCCCTTGGTCGTGACGACGTGCAGAACGATGGGGCCCTGCCAGCTCGCAGCGCGCCGGAGGGACTGCTCGAGCCCGCCGACGTCGTGCCCGTCGACTGGTCCGGTGTAACGGATCCCGAGCGTCTCGAAGAACATGCGTGGCTCGACGACCTCACGGATGGCCGCGCTGAGCCCGTGGAACGAGGTGAACGCGAGGGACGAGACGCCGCCGGGAAGGTCCTCCACCAAGTGGCGCACGCGATCACGGACCTGCAAGTAGCGCGGGTCCAGGCGTAGCTGGGTCAGCGATACCGACAACCTCGAAACCGTCGGCGCGTAGCTCCGGCCGTTGTCATTGAGCACGATCAGCACCCTGGCCCCGGAGTGGCCGAGGTTGTTGAGCGCCTCATAGGCCATGCCACCCGTGAGAGCGCCGTCGCCGACCACCGCCACGACGCGCCGTTCGCCGGCCCCCCGCGCGCTCTTGTCCCGGAGAGCGAGAGCGGTGGCGATCCCGTGCGCGTAGCTGAGCGCCGTCGAGGCGTGGGAGTTCTCGACCCAGTCGTGAGGGGACTCCGCCCTCGACGGGTAGCCCGAGAGGCCGCCTTCTTGCTTGAGGCCGACAAAGCCTTCCCGGCGGCCCGTCACGATCTTGTGGACGTAGGCCTGGTGCCCGGTGTCGAACAGGAGGATGTCCTCGGGGGAACTGAAGACCCGGTGCAGCGCAAGGGTGAGCTCGACGACACCGAGGTTCGAACCGAGGTGCCCACCGGTGCGAGACACGGCCTCGACGATGAAGTCACGGATCTCGACCGCGAGCTGGTCGCACTCGGCGAGTGAGAGGGCCTTGAGATCGGCAGGCGAGTGGATGGAATCGAGGATCATGACTGGGTACCCAACGTCAGGCTACCGGACTGGCGCGGCACAAAGCTGACCACCCGGTCGCCGGGTCCATACGTGGAGCGGACCGGCCGCGGGGCGCCGGAGACCCCCGGATGGGTGCCGGCGGCCCCTAGCTCACGGCTCGTGCCTGCGATCACGTGTGAGCAGCTGCGCGACGAACCTCACGACTCGCTCGCGGGTCGCCTCGGCACTCTCGATGGCGGGGACGTCACCGTCAAGGTCCGCCACGACGACGCGACGGCTGTTCTCGAGCTCCGGCCGGAGTGCCACGACTACAGAGGCGTCGCGCCACTTCGGACGCTCGAGCAGGAACAGGAAAGCGAGCAACGACTCGCGCTGCTCCCCGACGCACTCGTAAGGTTTGCGCCCTGCGGCGTACAGGTCCCGGAATCCCTCGACCTGCCGGATGTCGTCGAGGAGGTTCTCACCGAAGATTGCCGAGAGGCGATCGGGCTCGAGGAACGGCGCCAACATCAAGAAGACGAACCGGCACTTCGGGCACCTCCCGCACCAGAGATCGAAGAGGGTGCCGGAGCGGTAGGCCTGATTGCAGCTCACGAAACTGGAGTGATAGGCGGGCAGGTCCGCGAACCACCTCGCGATCTCGATCTCACCGCACGAGCGCAACGGCGAGGAGTACTCGATGCTGCGCGAGACCGATTCCCGGATCACCGAGCGCAGTCCGAGTTCGCACTCGGTGCTCTTGCTCCACTGGTGGTTGACCGCGACGTCCCTGATGAGTGAGGTTGCCTCGTCGGCGGAGCGTTCCAGCGCCATGAGCGTGGTGTCATATCCGTAGACGTACCCCGCTGCCACGACTATCAGCGAAACGATCGCAGTGATCGGAACGTGACCGTTGAGAGCCCCGGCCGAGTTGAGCTCGAGCAACCTGGGTGAGATGGTCCGTTTCACCGAGGCCAGCGGCAGGCCGGCGACCTCGGCCGTGCGCCGCATGGCGGGTCGCGGGTTGATCGCAACCAGCCAGCTTGTGAGCTCAGGCGGCGGGCTTGCCGCCTTGAGGGCCTCGACCAGCACGATCGAGTCCTTGCCACCGCCGACTGGCACGGCGACCCCCTCCGGAGGAGCGTCATTACCATGAGCAGCGGTCATCGCGGACCCCGAACCCTCACGGAACGCTCCGGAGCGCAGCTCGGGTGCCAGCTCCAGCTCGAAGTTGAGTGGCACGTCCAAGCCGTTCGCCACGGCGAACTCGCGCAGACCCTTGTCGTACAGGTCGTGGACCAGCGCCACCTCCCCGCCGCTGAGTGGCCCGGTCTCGACGACGATCCTTGCCGGCGCCGCCGCTTTGTAGTAGCTGACGCCCGCAGCGAGATGCACCAGCCGTAACGCTCTCTCGACTCCGGACCCTGCACGCGATCCGAGCGGGAACCCGCCGAAGTCGACCACCTCCTCGAAGTGGTGCGCGTCGTCAAAGGCGTAACGGAAACGGGCAGCATTGCGTGCCGGATCGAAATCGAAACCGACGACTCGAAACGTCTCCACGCCCGCCAGCTCGGGCGCCGTCACGAGGTCTCCGCGTGGCTCGAGTCGCTTTCCGCTATGCCGGCGACCTGGCGGAAGCGCCGGCTGCGATCGAGGTAGGAACCTTCGTCACGGGGAGTCGGCGACGCCGGCGAGAACAGCACCACCGCGACATCCGGGCGAGAGGACGCGAGTTCCACCGCAACCTCGAGCGATGGCACCGGCTGGCGTTGGACACTGCTCGAGATCTCGTCGAGCGCGGTCCCGATTGCCGCACCGGCGTCACCCATCAAGTAAACGACCGGCTGCGGCAAGCTCGACTCGATCGACCTTGCAAGCGCTGTGTAGTCGAGTCCGCGATCGTGTCCGCCGACGATCAAGGCGACTCTTCTCCCGGTGAAGGCCTTGAGCGCGGCAACCGTCCCCTCCGGGTTGCTTGCGAGGGCGTCGTCGATGTAGCTGACGCCGGCGGCGTCCCCGATCGGTTGGAGCCGCGACCGGGGCGCCGACACCGTGCAGAGCTCGCGTTCGAGCCGGTTCTGGTCGGGCAGCTCCCCGGTGGTCAGGAGGGCAGCGGTGACGGCTCCGCAGGCGTTGAGGAGATTGTGCTCACCCAAGAGCCGGAACTCACCGAGATCCAGTGCCCCCAGATCGGAGACGACGACCTCGGCACCTTCGAGGCGGACCGGACCGCTGTTGCCGTACAGCACCCTGCCAGTCAGCCGTGAGCTCCGCGCAACGGCCTCGTCGCAGCATCCGTTCACCGCAACGGGGACGTCGGCGCGATAGGAAAAGAGGCGGAGTTTGTCCTCGTAATAGTTCGTGAGGCTCCGGTGCCAGTCGAGGTGGTCCGGCGCCAGCAAGGTGAGAACGCCGACCGAGGGTGACACCGTCACCTCTGCAGCCTGGAAGCTCGATATCTCCACGACAAACACGTCGTGACCATCGTCGTCGTACAGCTCGGTCAAGGGACGGCCGATGTTGCCGGCGAGAGCGACGTCCAGTCCGTAGGCGTCGAGAGCAGCCGCCGTGAGCATCGCCGTGGTCGTCTTGCCCTTGGACCCGGTCACGGCAACGACCCGCCTGTCCCGGAAGTCCTCCATGAACAGCGCCGTCGGAGTCGTCACCACCGCGCCGAGCCGGGCTGCCGCCACAAGGCGCTCGTCGTAGCGCGAGACGCCGGGTGAGTGGACGACGAAGTCGAAACGGCGATCTTCGAGAACCGACGGCGGCTGCACATCGATTCCGGCCAGCGCAGCCTCCCCCGCCTGCCGGGGACCCGTCAGACCGCTGGGATCCCCTGCAACGTCGTCGACGACGACCAGTTCGGCGCAGGTCGGACCGACGCGCCGAGCGAAGCACTGACCTTCCATGCCTGCTCCGAATATCGCGACGCGACTACCAGCGAGCGCCGCGATACCTCCTATCAGCGGCACGCCGCGATCGTACACAGGCGCTCGAGCGACTGGAGCGACTCGGGAGGGCGACAGATAGCGTTGCAGCGTTCACAGCATTCGGGTGTCGGTAACCAGAGGTGGCAGTCATGACGACCGGAGCGGCCGTGGGCGCACCGCGCCGTCAGCCGGCGGACCGGTCATGATCGTCGGAGTCCTGTCGAGCACCTTGTGGCCGAACGACGTCAGCCCCCGGACGCCATCACGAGGTGAAAGTCGCGGACGGCCGGGCCGCAACCACGCCTGAGCGGGCACCGGGTCGCCGTTCGACTACTGTCACAACCCCGATGACCTCCTCGACTGCGCCGTTCGATCTCGTCGTCGCGGAGGCTGCTCTACGGGGAATCGTCGGTCCGCGCTGGATCGGCGTGCGAGACGGCGCGATCGTCACGGTCGCCGAAAACCCGCTGCGCGCCATCACCGTCGTCGAGGCCGATGGGGCTCTCGCGATCCCGTCGTTTGTCAACGCGCACATGCACCTGGACAAGGTGTACACGCTCGACGTGCTCGGTGATTCCGCTGTGACCGCCTACGCCGGCGAGCAGATGGGCGGCGCGATGGCGTCGATCGAGCTCGCGTCATCGGTGAAGGACACCTACGACGAAGCAGTGATCGAGGCGAACGCGCGACGGTGCCTGCTGTCCGGCCTGCGTCACGGCTTGCGGCACGTGCTCGCCTTCGCCGATGTCGACACGCGCGCCGAGTTGAGGGGCATAGCGCCGCTCCTGCGACTGCGCGAGGAGTTCCGCGGCGTGATCAATCTGCAGGTCGTCGCGTTTCCACAGGACGGGTTGCTGCGCGACCCCGGCGCCGAGGAACTCGTGCGCGAAGCGGTCGAGCTCGGCGCGGACGTCGTGGGCGGAATTCCCTGGATCGAGTACACCGACTCCGACGCACACGAGCACGTGCGGCGAATGTGCGAGCTCGCCGCGTCGACTGGTCGCAGGGTGGCGATGCTGGTGGACGACGCCGGTGATCCAGCTCTGCGCACGACCGAGATGCTCGCCACCGAGATGCTCAGGTTCGGCCTGCACGGACGTGGCATCGCGAACCACGCAAGGGCACTGAGCCAGTATCGACAGCCGTCGCTTCTTCGCCTCACCCGCCTGGCTCGCGAGGCGGGGCTCGGCTTCGTCAGCGACCCGCAAACAGGCCCGCTCCACTTGCCTGTGTTCGACCTTTTGGACCAGGGCCTGCTCGTCGCGCTCGGCCAGGACGACTGCGAGGACGCGTATTACCCGTTCGGGCGACAGAACATGCTGGAAGTGGTGTTCCTCGCAGCGCACCTGCTCAATGCCACCGTCGGCCCGCGGCTCGACGCGCTGATGGACGCCGTCACCACCACTGCGGCACGCGTCATGGGCATCGACGGACACGGACTCGAACCCGGGTGCCAGGCCGACCTGGTCGTGTTGGATGGTTCGACGGTGCGCGAAGCGGTCTCCCGGCACGCCGCGCCGCGCTACGTGATCGCCGGCGGTCGGATCGTTGCCGAGAACACCGCCTACCACGTGACCGTTTTCGACGAACACTGATCAACGCGGCGCGCCACGGCGGCCGATGCAGGAGTCAGTGGGCTCGGCGGCTCAGCCAAAGGCGAGGGCATCCAGCTGGCTGCGAGCCCGACGGCTGCCGGGGATGTCGCCCTTGGCGTCGCACAGCTCCAACGCGCGCTGCAAAGAGAACCTTGCGTCTTCGGGCCGTCCGACCGATGCTTGCACCTCGGCCCTTCCAACGTGGACGTCGGCGATCCATGAAAGTTGATCGCTGCGCTCTACCCACTCGACTGCTTCATCTGCGAGCAGGACAGCTTGGTCGTGGTCGCCCTCTCTGGCTGCGATCTTGGCCAAGAGGATGCGCCAGAGCGCCTGGGAAGCCACGTCCTCCGGGAGTGCGAGGCTGCGTCCCATGCCGGCCAGGTCTCTCGCCGCCTCGATGTCTCCCTGGCGCAATCGGATAACTCCCAACATGGGGGCCACGGTGGAGAGATAGGACCTTTCGTCGGCGCGGACGAGCTCGTCGAACATGGACGTGAGATGGCGCGCCGCCGCTTGGTCGTCGCCAAGGACAGTTTCAGCGCAGGCGGAGGCGAAGGCCAGATGAAGAAAGTGCATGGAGCTGTGCATCTCTTCGAACACGGACCTGGCATCCCCAAGTGCGGCACGCGCTTCGGCGGGGCGGTCCCGGTTGGCGAGGAAGAGACCCTCGAACATGCGTCGAGTGCCATAGGCGACTCCGCCGGCGTCATCAGACGGCGCTTCCAGGCGGATGAGATCGAGCGCCACGTCGGACGGGCATGGCCCATAGAACATTGCCGCGTACCGGAAGGCCCGGGCCTCCTCGACCAGGTGATGGTCGCCGCAACGTGCTGCGTGGTACATCACCTTCTCGGTGACCTCCACCATCGGCTCCCAACGTGCCTCCAGGTTCAACACGGTGTGCCTTGCCGAGTAGGCGAGCGCCAGTCCCTCGTCGTCACCGGTCGACTCGAAGTACTTCAAAGCGTCTGCCACCGCGACTGATATCTCCGCCGTGGTGAGGTCACCCTCGGTATGCCCGGCGGCCTCCAACCACGCCAGTCGGGCCCGCAGGGACAAGCTCCGATCACCGCACTGCTCGGCCTCGTGGAGCACATCGTCGAGAACGGCCCGGGACGCGCCCATCTCCTGGGCTCGGTACAGGGCCACGCCGTGACGACATCGAAGGTCCAACCCGAGCAAAGTGCCTGGGACGAGATCGGTGGCGCGGCCGTAAAGGGCTGAGGCCGAAAGGAGGTCAGTGGCCATCAGTCGCCACGCGACCGTCGCCAGACGCGTCGCAGCCTCCTCGGCGCGCGCAACGCCATTGTCGTCGGCAGCGCCCATCGACCGTCGCAAAACCACGGCCTCCGCCAGGTGATGTCCTACGAACTCGTCGGCCTCGCCGGCAAAACTGTCCGCCCGCTTGTCGAGCCATCGGGCAAAGCGTTCGTGGAGGTCGGCCCGGCGAAGTTTCGGCAGTGCCCCGTAAGCCGAGTCGCGCACGAGGATGTGAGTGAACTCGAATCCGTCCTCACCAGCCAGGTCAGTTCGCGCGGCGCGGATCATCTCCTTTCGCATCAACGAGCGCAGATGACCCGAGACCGCCGATGGATCGAGTGCGGTCAGCTCCGCCACTGCGCCGGAATAGAAGAGCTGGCCCACCACCGACCCGGCATCGAGCACCTGACGTTCGCCGGAGGACAACCGTTCGAGGCGTGCGGCGAGCAGCGCCCCGATGGTTGGCGGCACGGTCACCGTCCCCAGGTCGCCGGCGAGATGCCACCCGTTGGCGTCATGGTGGAGCAGGCCGTCGTCGACCAGCATGGCGAGCAGCTGCTCCACAAACAGCGGTGTGCCGCCCGCCCCCGAAACGACGCGGTCGAGCGCCTCGGCGGGTAGGCCGGCCCCTCCGAGGAGCTCATCGACCAGCTGGGCGGACTCGCGCGTCGACATGGGTCTGAGCAGCATGTTGGTGACGTTCAATTTCCCGCCACCCCAGGTCGGGTGGTCGTCCAGGAACTCGAGCCGAGCCAGGCACAGCACCACCAGCGCCGCGTCACGGGTCCAGTCGACAAC
Source organism: Acidimicrobiales bacterium (assembly GCA_050015175.1). Lineage (GTDB taxonomy): Bacteria > Actinomycetota > Acidimicrobiia > Acidimicrobiales > Bog-793 > Fen-455. Next base: position 197,335 of record JBEKBX010000001.1, read on the forward strand.
GTCCTCGACGATGGCCAGAAAGGCGGGCTCGGCCCACTGGAGGTCTTCGACCACCCAGATGACCGGGCCTGATCGGGCCATGGCCTCGAGGAAGCGACGGACCGCCCACTGCACTTCCTCGATGGTCGCCGGCGCTCCCCCGAGCCCGGCAAGAGGAGACAGCAGCCAGGTGACCTGCGCGGCGTCGGTCGCGTCGCCGTACGCCTCAGCCAGGCGCGCCCGGCCCTCGTAGTCGTCCTCCGTACCAGTCAACCCGACTGAAGCCCTTAGCATCTCGAGCAGGGGCCATAGCGAGGTCCCGTCCCCGTAGGACAGGCAGCGACTGCGGATCACCCGCACACTTGGCGCCAGCATGGCCAAAAATTCGTCGGTGAGCCGGGACTTGCCCACCCCGGCCGCGCCAAGGAGGGTGAACAGCTGGCAACTGTGGTCGGCCTCCGCGCGCTCGAAGCACTGGCGCAACATGGCCAGCTCCCGGTCGCGTCCGACAAGCCTGGCACGTAGCGTCGCAGGGGTGCTCGGCTCCTCGGTGACGCCGACCACTGATCGGACGCGCCACGCTGGCACCGACTGCGACTTACCTTTGAGCTCGAGCGGCGGGACGCGTTCTGCTTCAGCCCATTGCCGCACGAGGCGCCACGTCGCCTCGCCGACGAGCACGTCGCCAGCGCCGGCGGCCTGCTCGAGCCGGGCGGCCATGTTCACTGCGTCGCCGACGGTGTGGTCGGCCGGGCCGCTCACCAGCACCTCACCGGTGTTGACGCCGATGCGAGCGGCCAACTCGATGCCCCAGCGTTCGGACAGCTCCGGGTTGAGCTCAGCGAGCGCCCGGTGCATGTCGAAGGCGGCTCGCACAGCCCGAAGGGCGTCGTCCTCCCGGGTGGTGGGAACGCCGAAGAAGGCCACGACGGCATCGCCGATGAACTTCTCCACCTTCCCGCCGTGACCTTCGACGGCCGCCCTCATCACGGCGTAGTAGCGCTCCAACAAGGCCCGCAAGTTCTCGGGATCGGTCCGCTCACCCAGACTGGTCGAGCCCACGAGGTCACAGAACAGTGCCGTAACGGTCTTGCGCACTTCGTCGGTGCTCTCGGAAACCAGCCGAGCCCCGCAACTCGCGCAGAACTTGGCGTCCTGAGTCGTTGGCGATCCACACTCGCCGCACACCCCCACCATCTGGGGAATATTACCCAGCCATGTATGCGCTCGGTCCTGGCCATACACCGAATCGAGACGGCGGACACGGGACGTAGTGGTCAAAGCTGTCAACGTGCCGACAAGAGTGCGGAAGGCCCTTCACGGCATACCGGATCATCCGATCTGAGCGGCCAGCTGGCGGGCCGGGGAACTATGCCGGCATGAAAGGTCCAGGTATACGATGATCTTTAGAGGAGTTCCGTGAACTTCTCAGACGAGCCGACACAGCACGGCAACCGTGTGGCGACAGCGGTTGACGTCGGCGACATCGCCGAGAGCGCTCAGCGCGCATCGGAAACACGGGCAACGCCAATAGAGAACTGCTTGGATCGACCTTTTGGGGGGACACGTGGCGACATTCGTGGTGGTTCTTCGGCTCAGCCTGGCGGTGGTGTATGCCGCGGCAGCGATCGGAAAACTCCTGACCCCGGGGAGCACCGATCTCCTGATCGAGACTTTTCGGCTGAGTCCCAAATTGAGGCCGGCGGTCAACGCGCTCTCCGTGCTGGAGTTGGGCGTCGGTGCAGCGTTGCTCTTCCCCCTGACCTCGCGAGTCGCCGCGGCCGTCTCTTGCCTGCTCCTGTCGCTGTTCTGTGCGCTGGTCGTCGCGAGCATAAGCCGAGGCCTTGCGGGCACCTGCAACTGCTTTGGGCGGCTGCATTCCTCGAAGCTCGGGTGGTCGACGGTCGTCCGCAACACCGTCCTCATCTCGGCCTCGGCGATCGTCGTCGTGGCTTCCGACCAGCCGCGTGTCTCGTTGCTCGTGAACGTCTTGGCTGGGGCCACGCGAAACGTCTGGATCACAGTCGCGGTCGCAGTCGTCACCGTGTCTTTCGTTACGGCGCTTCTGCTCAGCTGGGCCCTACGGGGGCGAAGTCGTGAGCTCACCGACGAGGGAGCTCTAGACGGAGGGACAGGGCCGTTCGCCCAGCGCCACGGCCCGCCAGTCGATCCCTCGTCTGCACAAGTCGTGTTGCTCGACGGACGGGTGACAACCCTCGCGGAAAGGCTCGCCGCTAACACGCGCAACATACTCGTGTTCATCGATCCGGCATGCGGTCCCTGCCGGTCACTGCTGCCGGACCTGCAGCGTTTGTGGTCCCACACGACCGACAGGCTCCTCTTGGTCACCCGTGGTCCGGTAGACCTCAACCGTGATCTGCTGGCCGAGTTTCCCAGGGATCGGTCACTTGTAGACGTCAACGACACGCTGATGATCCGCTACGGCGTTCGCGCCACCCCATCGGCCGTAGTGCTGAGCGCGTCCGGCTTCCGGCAAGAGGCTCTCGCCGTCGGACCCGCCGCCATCCGGGATCTCGCCAGTCATCCCGCCTACGACGGACGTGCACCGGGGTCCACCGGCAAATCCGGTGCGAGCCCGAACGAACCAAGTCGTCAGGTGTCCGACTGGGGCCTGTCACCTCTGACGTCCCCGCTGCAAGCAATGCTCAGCCGTCGAGAGACCTTGGCGGCGGGCATGAGCGCCGGTGTCTTGACCGCCGTGGCAACACGTCTCGGACGGGCAGTGGATCTCACGACGAAGCTGCTGTCACCAAGGGATAAGGGAGTCCAGTGCCCGACGTGTGGGACGTGCATGATCTGCGAGGCGCCGGCGGCAGGCTCACGGCCGAAGAAACTGGATTGTCGTCCCTGTCATGAGAAGTGCACGGCGAACGACCTTTGTGCGAACTACGCAAACAAGTTGCCGGCTTACCTGAGCATCCATTCCTACCTGCTCGCGCAGGGGTTCTCGCAGAGCGGCGAGCCGGCGGCCCTTGGACTACAGCAGAACGGGACGTTGTCATTCATTGGAACCAACACGAGCTTCACGAGCAAGTCGTCGGCGAGCCCGGATGCGCTGCTCATGTACACCCTGACCAACACCGCGGGCACGGCGTCGGCGGCGATCTTCAACTCCGAGGGCAAGATCACGTCCGTCGTGGCGACGAACTCGGCCGGCCAGGTCGTCACCATCGACGTCCCTGTCAGTCCCGCGCTGCCGAGTGGTGCCGCGGCGCGAACGACCTCGGTGGAGGGCGGCGCGCGGTCAGCGATCGATTCGGATCTCGCACACGAAGAACCTCGACCCCAGTCCGACACCTTGCCCGAGCCAGAGAGAACCTATGTCGGCGATGAGGTGGCGAGTTGCGAGGAGGTGTGCAGCGCGGCATTGGCGCTTTTGATCGGAGTACTCACGCCCCTCGCGGCCGCGGGAGAGGCGGCCTCGATAACGACGATCAAGCTTGCTTTGCCTTTGGTGAAAGGCATTCTCTCCGCGGTCATCGGCGGCGGATTCTCGAATGACCTCGCGCTGACGACAATGGGTGCTGCCTACACCGGTGCCTCGCTCTTGAATCTTGGCGAGGAGAGCGAGTTCAGCGCGGATATCGCGAAGGACAAGATAACCTCAACCGCGGAGCAGGTCATCTGTTCCACGCTCGTCTGCACGATAAAGCTCGAGGGTTGTTGCAACTACACGGGAGCGTGCTACGACCTTGACGCAGTATGTGAGAGAAACTGCCCCGGGGGCTTGAAGCATCCACTCGCACACTGTGACGTTTACCTCACGCGACTCGGGAAGAAGATAAAGATCTCGACCCTCGTGCCGGGACTGTGATGAGCTGTGGGCTCCCTGGACTTACAAAGCAAGCCGGCAGTCGTGAAGCTGGAGCTGCGCGAACACGGGTGCAACGCTGAGCTGACCTCTGGCCCTACTTCGGCGGCTTAGCTCCCCGATCGGGCGCTGTTCGACCTCAACGTGACGTCAGCCTGGCTGACGCAGGACCGCGGCGACTGACTCGGGATCGTCACAACCCACGATCAGCTCGTCGAACTGAGCACCCTCCAGATCCACCCGGACACCGCGCGGCGTGTCGTGATGTACCACGGCAAAGATCTTGGCTTCGCGCGAGGTGAAGGTGCCGATAGCTACCGACCCCGGTATGCCGGTGCCGACACGAAACCCGTGGACCGCTCCAATGGCGTCATCGAGCACCTCCACCATCTTGACGGAGCTGAGCGGCACTCTGACCTCTCCGTGAACGGCTTCCATCTTCTCCACCGCCCTCAGGCGCACCACGAGCTCGTCTCCGTCGACGGTTATCTCGGCCATGTCGTCCTCCCTGACTAGCGGGTCCTGCTCCGAACAAAATCATCCACCGTTTTCCCCAGGGACGGGGGCGCCAGCTTGTATCCATCGGCCCTGTCATCTGAAGAAGGCCCCTCAGGCGGGAATGGCATGCCCGGTTCCCGTGTCTTTGCGACTCTGACCTTCCGACACCGTGGAGCGATCGAGAAAGCGCGCGAGGGCGTAGACAAGGACCGCCAAAACGACGGGCAGACCCAGCATGAGCACCAGGCCAAAGGCGGGATTGTGGGCGTCACTCCAACGAGACGCGTTGAAGTTGGCGACCACCAAGTCGATCGAAGCGGCAGCACCTGCGGCGCCGATAAGCACGCCAAAGGCCACAAGACCCCCCGGCTGGGACGCCTGGAACGCAGCACGCCCGCTGTCACGCACAGCGAGGGCAGCACGGCCATGGCCCACGTCACCGAAGAGCCGTCGACCGCGTCGTGAACCCGTTCGCAGTCCCCGAGAACCCGAAGTGACTGGCCACCGGGTCGGGCAGATGACTCCAGAGAACGAGCGGGGGGACGACAGCGACGCAGCACACCGCCAACGGGATGAGGCCCCCGAGCACCGGTCTGATCAGTCGGAAGGAAACCATTTGGCGCGCTCGCTCCGGGTGGCTGGTGAGGCTGACAAGACTCTACCTACCTGACTTCTTGTCGAAACACTCGGCGCGATGAGGCCGAAGGTGATGATCGGGGCTGCTTGCAAAGGTTGGCCGAGGCGGCGCCAGCCGAGGATCAGGGCGGAGTCCGCAGGAGGTCGGTCAGGTCATGTGCGAGTACTCGTGGTGCGTAGGCGGAACGAACGTCTCCTTTATCGATCTCGGGCTGGTCCAGCGGAGCAGGTTCAGTTTCGACCCGGCCTTGTCGTTCGTGCCGGAACCACGGGAACCTCCGAAGGGCTGGCGGCCGACGACCGCACCCGTTGGTTTGTCGTTGACATAGAAGTTGCCCGCGGCGAACCGGAGCGCTCGCTGAGCCTCATCGATCGCGGTCCTGGAAGTGGCGAACACCGAACCGGTCAGCGCGTACGGGCTCGTCGTGTCGACGAGATCAAGGACTCTCGAGTAGTCGTCATCGGGGTAGACGAACACGGCCAGGATGGGGCCGAAGTATTCGGTCGTGAAGATCTCATGACGGGGATCCTCGCCGAGCAGGATGGTCGGCTGGACAAAGAACCCTTCTCGGTCGTCTGCGACACCGCCTGCGAGGATCTCCACCTGCTTCTCGTGGCGTACCCGCTCGAACAATTCACTGTGTTCGGCAAAGGCGTGAGCGTCGATCACGGCCCCGCCGAAGTAGCGGAAGTCGGTCACGTCACCATAGGAGACGGCCTTGGTCGTGTCGACCAGTGCGTCGCGGAGCCCGTTGTCCCAGAGCGAACGGGGCAGATAGGCGCGGGAGGCAGCCGAACACTTCTGGCCCTGGTACTCGAACGCTCCGCGGACCAGCGCGGTTACGAGCGACGCCTGGTCGGCGGAGGGGTGAGCGATCACGAAATCCTTGCCGCCCGTCTCGCCGACTAGGCGCGGGTAAGCGCGATAACGGTCCAGGTTCTCCCCGACGATCCGCCACATCGAATTGAATGTCCACGTGGATCCCGTGAAGTGCAGGCCTGCAAACTCGGGGTCGGTCAACGCAACGGCACTCATCGCGGCGGCTCCACCGGTAATGAGGTTTATGACACCGGGGGGCAGGCCAGCGGTCTCCCACAACTGCATCAGGAAGTCCGCGGCCAAAAGCTGCGTGGAGGCGGGTTTCCACACCACCGTGTTGCCCATCAGCGCCGGGGCGGTGGGAAGGTTGCCGGCAATCGCAGTGAAGTTGAACGGCGTGATAGCCGTCACGAATCCATCCAGTGGCCGGTGGTCGGTGCGGTTCCATTCCCCGGGCGCCGAACTCGGCTGCTCAGCGATGATGCTGCGAGCAAAGTGCACATTGAACCGCCAGAAATCGATCAGTTCGCAGGCGGAGTCGATCTCCGCCTGATGCACCGATTTTGACTGGCCGAGCATCGTCGCCGCGTTCAAAGTGTCTCGCCATGGTCCCGCCAGCAGGTCTGCGGCCCGCAAGAAAACCGCTGCACGCTCGTCGAAGGGGAGATCGCGCCAAGAGAAAGCGGCCTCCTTGGCTGCACGCACCGCGGCGGCCACGTCTTCCTCGGTAGCCTGCGCGGACTCCCCCAGCACGTGGCGGCGCTTGTGCGGCTGGACGACGCTGAACGGGCTGCCCGCGGCCATCCGCCGTTTGCCAGCGATGGTCAGCGTCAGCTCATGCCTCTCGCTCGCCAGCTCGGCGATCCTGCGGTGCAGCGACTCGCATCGTGGGCTGTCAGGTGGGTACTCGCGCACCGGCTCGTTGTAAGGAAAAGGTACAGACGTGATGGCGTCCATTAGACGATTGGCCTCCTATGGATCCGAGCCTGTTTAGTATTCTTCGTTGCCCATTGATGACGAGCCACATGGGCGAGCCGAATGAGTAGTGAAAAAGGCCGGGAGCGGCCTCTTTCTTGGTCACGCTACTAGGCGACTTCGCGCCCTGCTGCGATGGCCGCCTTGTCGGCATGCATCGCCCCGGACTCGGACGACAACAAGGTGCCGGCCGCGCCATAGAGGGCACCTCCAAGCCCTCTCCTCTCGCCAGTTGCTTCCTGCTGCATCTGTTCTCTCCCCGAGAGCACCCCATGGCCTCGTTGTCTTCTGGAGCCCGAGAGCGGTTGCTCCCCGGGTATCCTGTCCTCATGACAGAGAGCTTCGCGCGCCAAGCGGAGGAGATCGCCAAACACCAGGCCGAGGTGATCGCGAACGAGGCGGAGATCACGAAACGGTGGGCCGAGGAGCTCCGGAAACAGACGACGGAACCACTTGCCACGCCTGTGGTTCACGTTCGCGGGCGGTACAAGTACACCGTTCAGCTTCTGAACCACCCCTTCAGCCATGGGGGCCAGTTCGGCCGATTGGCCCTCGAGAACCTTCTCAACGACATGGCGCAGAAGGGTTGGGAGTTCGTGGAGTCGATGCCTCACGAGGACGGGCGCCTGTTCGTGTTCCGCAGCCTCGGCGAGTAGGACCGCTCCGGGAGGTAGCGCTGGGACCGACCGGCGCCGACGACACCGGGAAGGAACTGACCCCGCTGGAGTGTCCCGTTCACGGCGGGCGGCAGATACCCGGTTCATCTTTTCCGAGGTAATTACGCCCTCGAATCGTCGCACCGGGCAGGACGCGGAACGGAACGCGCCTCCCAAGCCCGCGACACGCCCCGTGTCTCGCCTCGGTCGCAGGTGTCGACCGGGGACAGGTCGAGGTGTTGGCATGATGTTGGGAATGGTCACCATGTCGGTCGAGCAGTTCGAACAGCTGGTGGCCGATGCCCTCGACGGAATACCCGCAGAGCTTGGTGCGGCCATGGAAAACGTCGCTGTCATGGTTGACGACCACAGCCCGCCTGGAAGGCTGCTAGGCCTCTACCAGGGCGTCCCGCTGACAAGCCGGGGGGCCCACTACTCGGCGACAACTCCGGATCGCATCACGATCTTCATGGCCACGATCTGCCGAGCGTGCCAGACGCAGGAGGAAGTTGTCGACACGGTGCGCCGGGTTGTGATCCACGAGGTCGGCCATCACTTCGGTATCGGTGACAGGCGACTTGAAGAACTGGGGTGGGGATGACCGGGCACCGTGACTCAAGGCAACGGCGCCCGGTCATCATTGGCGGCTAGGCAGGTCTCGAACGCCTTTCGCTCTCGCCGTCCGCCTCGGCCGGGCGATCGCCGCCAGATTTGAGTACCACCAGAGTCATGGGTCGCTGCGTCTGCGACCCTGCCAGTCGGTGTTCTGTTCTCAGGAGAACGTGTAGTTGGGGATCCCTACGCCTGAGTGGACCGGTTGAACGTTCATCGACGACTGGCGAGGACAGACCTGGACCGAGAAGTGCTCCACCTCATCGGCTTCGCCTGCCGGCTTTGGAAGGGTCTGGCCGGGCGGGACGACCCTCAACCCTGCCGCTGCGACGCCAGGACCTGCGCACAAGGCACCCGTATCCACGACACCCAGGATCGCGTGTGCGGTCGCGCCAGGCTGGAGAGTCACCGTGGTCGGGACACCGCGATGGGATGCGGGCTCACCGATCCGGACGCCAGTCACACTGACACCCCACACGCTGGGGTATCCGTGCAGTGTGCACGGCTGGCGCCCGACGTTGCTGAATTCGAGCTCGTAGTAGACGGTGCCGGCGGTGCCGTCGCCCTCAACCGCCGCCCAGACTTCAGTGCTGGCACCGGTGCAGCTTCCGATCGAGGCGCGGACGCCCGAGGTTGCCGATGCTGCCAGGGTGGCCGTCGGGAGCAGAATCACTCCGCAGGCCAGGGCGACACCGACGGCGAGCCGTCGGCAATCACGCAGCTTAATTCTCACGGTTGTTCCTCCTTGGTTGGTCTTGCTCCACGAATCGCAAACCGATCGTGACGACGGGCGGCATCGGGAGAAGCGGCACTGCACTAGTCAGGGCGCTCTGTGACGCTGAGTACCGCCGCTCGAACTCGCCTTGGTCAATGCCCTCGACCGCCATGAGACCTCCCTACCCACTACAACGCTTGAGTCAACCATCGCGCTGCAGCCAACGTCGGCGGGTCTCCGATCAGGCAGAAAGGTCGCCCGTCGAGCGGTCGCCCACGGCCAGGCCGCCCGCGGTGCCGGCTTTCCGCGCCGGACCGCGATGTGAGCGGCGACGCGCCACCTTTGGAGCTTCCGGCTCCGTGCCGCCACGAACACGCTTCACCGCGGCGTTGCCGAGGTTCGTCCCACCATCGGTCTCGTGGGCCGTGCCCGCAATGGTGCTCGGGAGAACTTTCTCCTGTCCTCATGCTGGCACTCGGATCGCATTGAGGCGACCAGGTGGTTTGAGGGACGCCTTGCTCGCGTTTCGTGGCGAACAATTCGTGATTGGAACGCCCACCATGAACGACTAGCGTCACGTCAAGCTTGGTTCGGTGCGAGAGTCACCGCGGACCTGTGTGCACCGGGTGTCCTCCGCGGCTCAGGCACCTGTATTGCTGCCGGACTTGAAGGCTGCGTGAGACCGAGGGGGTTGTTCGTCAATGGCTGACATCAGGTTTCTCGGATGTGATCAGGATGCGTTCTGCGCGAGTGTCGCCCGACACGTCAACGAGTTTGAGGAGGATTCAGGGCATCGGGTCGACGTGCAGTTGATCGATAACGACGCCTACTTCACAAACGAGTTGACGCCTTATCTCGAGGGAGAGGATCCGGCCGATGTCTACATGTCGGGACCGGTGCTCATGTGGGAACAGCTCGGCGCCGGACACGTCGAGCCATTGGACCCGTTCCTCGAGCGTGCGAGCCGCGACTACGACTCCGATGACTTCCTAGCGACCCTCATACGTTGCAATCGCTGGAGCGGACGATTCGGAGACCCGCTCGGCGACGGCCCACTTCTCGAACTGCCGGTCAACTGTGAGTCGTACAACCTCGCATACCTGCCCGCCGTGCTGGAGCGGGCCGGTGCCGAGGTGCCGAGCACATGGGAAGGGTATTTTGCAGTCGCACGTCAGATCGCCGAGAGGGCTGAACCGTGTCGCGGGTTCGGTCAGCGTGGGGCGAACGTGTGGCACACCATCTATACGGGCTTCGCGAGTCAGTTGTGGTCATACGGCGCCCGCGACTTTGACGAGTCCGGTGCCTGCGTGATCGCCTCGCCCGTCGCGCTGCGTGCGACTAGCGACATGCTCGCGGCCCTCCGGGACGCAGGTCCGACCGACTGGCTGAATCAACGCTGGTACGAGCTCGCTATCGACTTCGCCAACGGAAAGTACGGGTTGATAGTCGATTCCGACCACTACGTCGCCTACTTCGAGAATCCGAAGGTCTCCACAGTGAATGGCAAGGTCGGCTATGCGCTTCCGCCAGTGGGTCCGAACGGCGGGCGCAGCTCGAATCTGTGGACCTGGTCGGTCGTGATGAACGCGCACTCCCGTGACAAGAGCACGGCGTGGGAGTTCATGGAATGGGCGACGGGGAAGTCGCTCCTCCTCCGGTCCGCTTTCGAGGGCAACATGAACCCCACACGCAAGAGTGTCTGGGAGGACACGAGCTTTCAGGAGCGGGCGTCAAGCTGGGGAGACTTCGCCACAGTCGCAAGGCACCTCGTCGACGAGGTCGCGGATGTCCTCGTCACGCCGGCTGTGAACTACATCGACGTTGCACGACGCTGGACCGGTGCAATCCGCGACGCCTATGCCGGTGCCGATTCGCTCGAGGGTTGTCTGAGCAAGGCGGCTTCGGACATAGAGGCACTCGTCGCTCGGTAATCGCGGAGTAGCGCCCACGACGACCGATCTGCGCCCACACTGATCGAATGGAAGACGCTTCCCCCGAATTCAATGACGTCGTGTGCGGGCTGCTCGTGAGGTCCGGACGAAGTCTGTTAGTGCACCGGAATATGTCGCGTCGGTGGGCCCCGGACTGCTGGGACGCCCCCGGCGGTCACATCGAGCAAGGCGAGTCGGATTTCGACGCTCTTGCACGCGAGATGCTCGAGGAACTCGGAGTCGTAGTCCTCCCCGACGGCGCCCACCTCGTCGCTCGTTTGACCGGACCCGACTACGACGCTCGCGTCTTTTTCGTCGACGCCTGGTCCGGCGAGCCGGAGAATCGAGCACCCGAAGAGCACGACGATCTCGCGTGGTTCGACGAGGAGCAGATCGCGCGTCTCGTCCTCGCCGACCCGGACCTTCTCGACATCGTCGTCGATGCACTCGGCCATGCGGCAGGGACGGACGACTGACGGCGCCCGATTGAAGGAGAGCTTTCGGCAGACCGCGACCACTGGGCGGGTGCGCTTGCACTCGGATCCCGGGCGTACCCGATCGCCACGCCGTCGTCGAGCCAGGGACTCGGCGCGGTCCCCCCAACCGGTCGCTTCGAACGGACGTCACGAGGAAGTGGTGGTACTACGAGGCAAACGAGTACGGTCACCCACCTTGAGAACTGCCCTCGAGGAATCCAGGCTTGAACGATCACACCGCGATCCGTAGGTCTTCCCAGCTCCTGACCCCGATGAACCAGGTTCTCCGCGTCACTTGGTACCGGTTCCGGGCGACATTCGACCGCCGCTGGGGCGGATATCTGAGCGTGGCGCTGCTGATCGGGCTGATCGGCGGGATCGCCATGGCGTCGATAGCAGCCGGGAGACGCACCCAATCCTCGTATCCCACCTTCCTTGCGAGCACCAACCCGTCCGACATGACCGTGTCGGTCTTCGTCCCGGTTAGCGGTGGGCCAGCTGCACCACTGACGGCGAAGATTGCACACCTGGCAGGCGTGAAACGTGTCAGGACCGTTTTCGTGCCTCTTGTCGTGCCTCTTGCCAAGAACGGCGCCCCTCGCCTCGCCACGTTGGCTCAAGTCTCGGTTCTGGGCAGTCTGGACGGAGCGTTTGTCGATCAGGACCGCCCGGCCATCGTGCAAGGTCGGGCCGCGGATCCGAATCGAGCCGATGAAATGGTCATGACCGCCAGCGCTGCCAGTCTCCTCGGCGTGCGCGTCGGCCAGGTCGTTCCCATGGGGTTCTATACGAACGCCCAGTCTGGGCTACCGGGCTTCGGAACTGCGAGCGTGGCGCCACGCCTCCGATTCCAGGTCAGGCTGGTCGGTCTCATCGTCTTCAACAACTCCGTCGTCCAAGACGACATCGACCGTGCCTACGGCTTCGTGCTCGTGACGCCGGCGCTGGTACGAGCGGTCGTGGCGGTGTCGCCGGAAGCGGCCGCGCCGGAGGCCTACGCCCTGCAGCTCGACCACGGTGGCCTCGACGTTCCTACAGTCGAGCAGGCGATCGTCCATCTGCTCCCGCGGGACGCGACCGTCGAGTTCCATGTGACGTCGCGAGTCGTAACCGAGGTGGAGCTCGCCCTCAAACCGGAGTCCGTCGCTCTCGGCGGGTTCGGGGCGATCGCCGCATTGGTCTGCTTGGTCCTCGGGATCCAGGCCATCTCCCGCCAGCTCCGTTGGGTGGACGACGACCGCCGGGTGATGAGGGCGCTCGGAGCCAGCCCAGCAGTCACCGCGGGTGACGGGCTGATCGGCGTCCTCGGTGCCGTGGCCCTCGGCTCGCTCGTGGCCGTTGGCGTAGCTGCGGGACTGTCTCCGCTCGCTCCCTTGGGACCGGTGCGCCCCTTCTACCCCGATCGGGGGGTCGCCTTTGACTGGACGGTGCTCGGCATCGGTTTTGCCGTGCTCGTAGGTCTGCTCGGACTTGCATCGGTCGCTCTGTCCTTCCGAGGGTCGCCCCGTCGGGTTGAGCGTGCCCGGCAGGGTGTGACTCGCAGCTCGAGCGTCGCCCGCAGCGCGGAGTCGGCCGGGATGCCGGTTGCCGGTGTGGTCGGGGTGCGTTTCGCCCTCGAAGCAGGGAGGGGTCGCACTGCGGTGCCGGTGCGATCGGCATTGGCCGGCACCGCCCTCGCGGTCGTAATGGTGGTGGCGGCTCTCTCGTTCGCGAGCAGTCTGCAGACACTGGTCTCGCATCCGGCCCTGTACGGATGGAATTAGAGCTACGCGCTCGATCCGACCAACAACGTCCCTCCTCAAACCCTGGAACTCCTGGGACACGACCCCGACGTCGCCGCCTGGAGCGGGTTCGACTACAACAACGTCGACATCGATGGGCAGACCGTCCCTGTCCTCTTCGCACGCTCACTTGGTGAGGTCGTCTCTCCACCCATCCTGTCGGGGCACGGGGTGGACGCCAACGACCAGATCGTCATCGGCGCGGCCACTCTCGCGGTGCTCCACAAGCACGTCGGCGAAGCCGTGTTCGTGAGCTACGGGACCCCGGCAAACGCCCCCCTCTACATACCGCCGACCCGGTTGGTGATCGTGGGCACCGCGACGTTCCCCGCCGTGGGGTACGAGAGCTTGGTCGCCGACCACACCTCGATGGGCACCGGCGCACTGTTCTCGGAGGGGATCTTCCCGGCGGCGTTCCAACGAGCCGTCGGGAGCCCGGACCCGAACCTCAACGGTCCGGAGCTCGTTTTCGTGCGGCTCCGAAACGGCGTCAGTCCCGCAGCCGGCCGAACCGACATGCAACGTGTCGCCAACGAGGCGGACAGAGTGTTCGCCGCAGACCCTCACACACAGGGCAACAACATCGTCGTCCTCGGCGTCCAGCATCCGGCGCAGATCGTGAACTACCGCAGCATCGGCTCGACCCCGGTCATCCTGGCCGTGGGCCTCGCCGGAGGCGCGATCGTCGCTCTCGGCCTCACACTCGCCGCCTCGGTGCGGCGGCGCAGGCGAGACATGGCGCTCCTGAAGGCTCTCGGCTTCACCCACGGTCAGCTGTCAGCCGCGGTCGCCTGGCAGGCGACAGTTACGGCAGCCATAGGCGTCGTGGTAGGGATACCGCTCGGAATCGTCATAGGACGTCAGCTCTGGACCTTGTTCGCCAACAGTCTCGACGCGGTGCCTGACCCCACCGTGCCGGCGCTGTCGGTGCTCCTCGTCGGCATAGGGGCCCTCGTGTTCGCGAACGTCGTCGCCGCCCTCCCCGGCCGTAGCGCCGCCCGAACCCCGACAGCTCTGGTGCTGCGAGCGGAGTGACCCTCCGCGAAGACACGCATCCCAACAGGTAAAACCGACGGTATCGCAACCAACAGGTCAAACGACCCGAGGGCGCTGCCGACCCCGATCATCGCGAGCGGCGCGCGACAGGACGTGTCGGATACGGTCGAGAAGATGATACGTGCAGCGATTCGAGCGGACATCCCCGTCCTCGTCGAGTTGATCGGTGAGCTCGCGGAGTACGAGCGGGCGCGTGACGAGGTCGAGATCGACGACATGATGCTCGAGCGCGCGCTGTTCGGGCTTGAGCCGAGCGCCTTCGCGCGGGTCGCGACGGCCGACCGCCTCATCGTCGGTATGGCCTTGTACTACAGGAGCTTCTCCACCTGGACAGGACTGCCCGGCATCTACCTCGAGGATCTCTACGTGCGGCCCGCGCATCGCGGACTTGGGATCGGAAGGGCGCTGCTCGCATCGTTGGCCCGTCTCGCTCTCGATGAGGGCTGCAGGCGGTTGGAGTGGTCCGTCCTCGACTGGAATGAGTCGGCGATCGCCTTCTACCGGTCGATCGGTGCCGTCGCCTTGGACGAGTGGACCCGGTACCGTCTTGCCGGGCCGGCGCTCACGGACTTCGCGAGCTCCTTGTGACCGTCACGAGCTCTTGTCCACGAAGCTTCTCGCCCCATGGGCTAGCGCGCTCGAGGGCCGGGGCAGGCCGGGGCGGGCGATCAATCGGGAGACTTCGAGACAGCTGAGAAGGCCCTGGACGACAGGACGAACTGAGCTCGCTTGTTCACTGCGGCGTCGGAAGACACGAGGTCCGCTCGCTAACGTCTTCGACATGACGATAGAAACTCGCATCCTCGGACGTACCGGAGCAGAGGTGACCGTCCTCGGGTACGGGGCCATGGAGCTACGGGGCCAGCCGCGAGGACCGGCGATCAACGACGAGGACGCGGGCCGGCTCCTCAATGCGGTTCTTGACGGGGGCATCAACCTGATCGACACGTCGATCGACTACGGACGCAGCGAAGAGCTGATCGGGCAGCACCTAGGCCGCCGCCGAGACGAGTACTTCCTCGCTTCAAAGTGCGGATGCCTCATCGACGATCCACCCGTTGGAGCAACACCGCCGTTCCCGCACGACTACAGCTCGGCCAACGTCCGGGCTGGTCTCGAGCAGAGCCTTCGCAGGCTCGGGACCGACCGCCTCGATCTCTTGCAGGTCCACATGTCGCCGAGCCGCTCCCAGATGGAGGCTGACGGGACGATCGAGACGCTCGTGACGCTGCGGGACCAGGGCAAGATCCGTTTCCTCGGCATGTCGGGAACGCTTCCCAACCTGCCCGACCACATCGCCATGGGTGTCTTCGACGTCTTCCAGATCCCCTACTCGGCGATCCAGCGCGAGCACGAGGACCTGATCGCTGATGCGGTCGCAGCCGGAGCAGGCACGCTCATCCGGGGCGGCGCGGCCCGCGGCGCTGTGTCGGAGGACAAGGGCTGGCGCCAGGCGCCCATCGGGCTCGCCGAAGGAGAGGGGAAGCGCCGCTGGGATGCCTCCGGAATAGAGGACCTCCTCGGCGAGATGAGCCACTTCGAGTTCGTCCTGCGCTTCACGCTGAGCCACCCGGCCTTGTCGAGCACGATCGTCGGTACGTCCGATATCGACCACCTCCGTTCCAACCTGGCGATCGCCGAGAAGGGTCCGCTGCCCGCCGACCTCTACCTAGAGGCCAAACGCCGCCTGGACGTGGCCGGCCAGTAGCCCGCCTCGGCGCTCCTGTCACCTCGGCGCGCTGTTGGCAGAAGAAGCGCCCTAGGACGACACTGACGTCAGGCGGGAAAACAGCGGGAGCTGTTTCCGGCTCGCGAGGCCGAAATGGTACAGATGGAGCTCATCGGCGCCTGCGTGCAAGAGTCGTCGTGCGTGCTCCTCGAAACCGTCGGGCTCCACGGGAACGAGGAGATTCACGTACGCCGCCACGCTGACTCCTGGCGGCACGGAGCGCCGGGCTTCCGCAATGGCGTCCGCGCCGTGCGGCGACGTTGCCTCGACAGGAACCAGCACGGCGTTCGCACGTCGTGCCGACTTCGGCGTGAGCCCCGGCGAGGCCCCCGTCGCCCAAGGCTCTGGCCGAGCGTGCAAGGTGATCCTCAGGGAAGGCTCGGCATCCCGCAGCGCAGCTATAACCCCGTCCAAGAGGGCGTCTGTGTGGCGCTGCCGACTGGTCAACAGCAGCTCCGCCATCTGTGCTCCGAGGATGTCGTATGGGGTCGCCGCGCCTGGGTCGGCCCAGTCCTGGGCGGATTCGAAGGCCTCCCGCAATGTCCGCACAGTGCCGCTGGCATCCACACCATGAGCTTCCCAACCTCGTTGACAGGCGTCGCAACAGCAGATCGAGAGGATCAGCTCCGCGAGCGGCGTGTGTGCCATGAGCGTCTTCTCGTGGTGACCGCCGTGCTCGGATCCCAACTGACCGTAAGCCTCGAGCGAGATCCCCTCCAGGGGAAGGCCCTGCACGGCCTCGGCTGCGAGAACTGCAGCGTATTCGCGTACATCAGCATTGGCAGGACAGAGGGCCCACTCATAGACGTCACCGAAGCAGTTGCGCACGACCAGGTCCCTGTGCTTGCGTCCCAACGCGCTGTTGTGGGTCAGCACCACCCAGGCGCTGACCTGCAGCCCGCCGGCGTCGAGAGCCTCGACGGCCCGCTCGAAAGAGTCCTCGGAGCCCATCCACGGCGCGCTGAACGGTCTGAGGCGGTGTCCCGCCCACACGTCGGCTCGTACGGGACGATACAGTGCCGCGCTCTCCGCGACGACGAAGCGGTGCTGCGGATGCTGCGGCGTCGCCGCCCGCACGCTGTGGTACGCGGCGGCGACGCTCACGTGCTCGAACCCGGTGGAGACAAGTCGCGAGACAAGAAGCGGGTCGCCCACTACATCCCAAGGGTAGAGGTAGGCACTGACCTGTGGCGGCTCGAGACTCGGGGCGAGCCGGGAACTCTGCGGGCTATCTCCGCTCCCCACCGATACCCCCTCCGGAGGCGACAAAAGTACAGAGTATATTATGTGCTGTGTACGAGGCGCTGGTACAGGACCAGCTCGAAACGAGCATCCAACCCCGCTTCGGGTCTCGTGGCGACCTGATCGCCAGCGAAATCAAAAGGGCCATCCTCTCAGGTCGCTACGGTGCCGGAAGCCCCCTTGTCGAGCAGGCGATCGCCGACGAGCTCGGCACCTCGAAGACCCCGGTCCGCGATGCCCTCAAGGCTCTGAGCGGAACGGGGCTCGTGACCTCGAGCAGCCACCGCGGCACCTCGGTCAGGACCGTGGACGCGTCGATGGCCTTGGCCGTCTGTGACCTCCGCTTGCTCCTGGAGCCCGAAGCAGTGCGACGCACGATCCTGCGCGGACTCGACGCCGAAAGCTTCAAGGCAGCAATGGCGCACATGCTCGCCGCTGAGAGCGGTGAGGACCTGTATCGACGAAGCCTGGCAAATAGGGCCTTTCACCGTCAGCTCTACGCCGGCTGCGGGAACCCTGCCCTTGTCAAGGTGCTCGACGATCTGACCGACGTGAATGCCCTGATCAGCGTCACCGTGTGGAAGCATGTCGGCAGCTGGGCCGGCGAGGCGGTGGAGCACCGCAAGATTGCCAAGGACGCGCAGGCCGGGCGGGCAGAGTCGGCCGCTGATCGCCTGCGAAGCCACATCGAGGTCTTCCAGCGGCGGGTCGTCGAGGCCCTCGGCAAACCCTGAGGCAACGGTGCCACCGAGGATCCGCCACGGCCAAGAGAAGAAACAGGAGCGAGAATGAACTTCCACCAGTTACGAGAGTCCCTCAGCGGTGTCGTGGCCGTTCCGGCGACGCCCTTCAGACCCGACGGCGGCATCGACGAGGCCGGCTATCAAAGGATCATCCGCCGCCTCGTCGAAGGTGGCATCCGGACTGTCACCCCGAACGGGAACACCGGGGAGTTCTACGCCTTGTCCCCCACGGAAGCGAGGCTTGTCACCCACCTTGGGCTGGAGGCAGCCGATCCTGACACAACTGTCATGGTCGGAGTCGGTCACGATGTCGCCTCCGCCCGCGAGGCCGCCAGGCAGGCACAAGCGGCGGGCGCGACGATGATCATGGTCCACCAGCCTGTCCATCCCTACGTCTCTGTCGAGGGCTGGGTCGACTACCACCACGCCGTTGCGAGCGACGTGCCCGAACTCGGAGTCGTCCTCTACGTGCGCAACGACGCGATCCCCGGCTCCGCCTTCGCCCGTCTAGCCGACTCCTGCCCCAACGTCATCGGGGTGAAGTACGCAGTTGCGAACCCGGCTCGTTTCGCGGCGGTGGCTGCGGATGCCGGTTCCGGGCGGTTCACCTGGGTGGCCGGGCTTGCCGAGCTCCATGCGCCCGGGTATTTCGCCGTCGGGGCCACGGGGTTCACGTCAGGACTGGCGAACGTCGACCCGTCGACGTCGCTCCGCTTCTGGCATGCGCTCGCCTATGGCGAGCACGACATCGCGACGGAGATCTGGCACCGGGTGCGACCTTTCGAGGAACTGCGCGCCGCCAACGCCAGCGCGAACAACGTCTCGGTCGTGAAAGAAGCGCTCTGCCAGCTCGGGATATGTGCCCGAGACGTAAGGCCGCCGAGCTCGTCGCTGCCCACCGAGACGCGGACGAAGGTCTCCGAGATCCTCCGGCTCTGGGGGCTGCTCACATGACCGAGGGACGTGAGGTGCTCCGCAGCAGCCAGTGGTTCGAGGGCGACGGGCTGCGGGCTTTCAGCCACCGATCACGGGCCCGCCAGCTCGGCATCGGTGCCGAGGAGCTCGCCGGCAAACCCGTTATCGCGATCCTCAACACCTGGAGTGACATCAATCCCTGCCACATGCACCTGCGCGAGCGTGCCCAGGCGGTCAAGCGCGGTGTCTGGCAAGCGGGCGGGTATCCCGTCGAGATGCCCGTGGCCACGCTCTCGGAAACCTTCCAGAAGCCGACACCGATGCTCTACCGCAACCTGCTCGCGATGGACACCGAGGAGATACTGCGTTCCTACCCGTTTGACGGCGCCGTCCTGATGGGTGGATGCGACAAGTCCACGCCGGCGCTCCTGATGGGTGCGGCGAGCGCAGACAGGCCGATCA
Source organism: Acidimicrobiales bacterium (assembly GCA_050015175.1). Classification (GTDB taxonomy): domain Bacteria; phylum Actinomycetota; class Acidimicrobiia; order Acidimicrobiales; family Bog-793; genus Fen-455. Next base: position 216,393 of record JBEKBX010000001.1, read on the forward strand.
TCTACGTGCCGGCCGGCCCGATGCTCACGGGTCACTGGCACGGGGAGACCCTGGGCAGTGGCACCGACATGTGGCGGTTCTGGGACGAAAAGCGCGCGGGGACCATCAGCGAGGCCGAGTGGGACACCCTCGAGGCCGCACTCGCCCGCTCGCCTGGCCAGTGCATGACCATGGGCACCGCCTCGACGATGACAGCTGTCGCCGAGTCGCTGGGGCTCACCTTGCCGGGCGCATCGTCCGTCCCTGCTGTGGACTCGGCCCACCACAGGATGGCTGCTGCGAGCGGCTCACGCATCGTGGACATCGTGCGTGAGAACCTGACGATGTCGAAGATCGCCGACAGGAGGGCATTCCTCGACGCCGTTACCGTCGTGCTCGCCCTCGGTGGCTCCACCAACGCCGTCATCCACCTGGTGGCAATGGCGGGACGTTGCGAGGTGGAACTGGACCTGGACGACTTCGACCGCCTATCCCGGTTCACTCCCGTACTCGCCAACATCCGTCCCGGAGGCGAGTACCTGATGGAGGACTTCTACTACGCCGGCGGTCTGCCCGCCCTCATGGCGCAGATCAGAGACCTCCTCCACCTGGAGCGGGCGACCGTCAACGGGCGAAGCCTCGGGGAGAACCTCGACGGGGCCGCCATACACGACGAACGCGTGATCCGGCCCCGTGAGAACCCGCTGTCAGAACACGGTGGCCTCGCCATCCTGCGCGGCAACCTGGCCCCAGACGGCGCGGTGATCAAGCATCTCGCTGCGTCGCCGCATCTCCTGTGCCACACCGGGCCCGCCGTCGTGTTCGAGGACTACCGTGACATGCAAAGCCGCGTCAACGACCCCGATCTTGTCGTCAGCGCCGACTCGGTCCTCGTCCTCCGCCATGCGGGCCCCCAGGGCGGCCCGGGCATGCCCGAGTACGGCATGCTGCCGATACCCGACAAGCTCCTACGCGAAGGCGTCCGGGACATGGTCCGCGTCTCAGACGCCCGTATGAGCGGGACGAGCTACGGCACCTGTGTCCTGCACGTGGCGCCCGAGTCGTTCGTCGGCGGGCCGCTGGCCTTGGTCCAAGAGGGTGATCTGATCACCCTCGACGTGACCAAGCGCCTGCTGCAACTGGAAGTCACCGACGACGAGCTCCGCCGACGCTCGCAGGAGTGGACACCGCCGGCGAGGATCTTCGAGCGCGGCTACGGCGCCTTGTACAGCGAGCACATCGGCCAAGCCGACCAGGGATGTGACTTCGACTTTCTCGCACGAAGGGGAACCGCCGTGGAGCCGAACCCACGGTGACGATCCCGCGAACAATCGTCATCACCGGCGCCGCCGGACGGCTCGGGACCTATCTGCGCTCGTCACTCGGCGACGTCGCCAGGAGCGCGCGCCTGGTCGATGTCGTCGCGCCGCCGCAGGCTGCGCCAGGCGAACCGGTCGAGATCCACCAGGGTTCGGTCACCGATCCCGACCTGCTCGACGCGGTATGCAACGGTGCGGACGGGATCGTCCACCTCGGAGGCTTCGCGGGCAATGCCCCCTGGCCTGACCTCTCCGAGGTCAACGTTGGCGGGACCTTTCAAGTCCTCGAGGCGGCCCGCCGCCACGGTGTCGAGCGGGTCGTGGTGGCAAGCAGCAATCACGCGGCGGGCTTCCACGTGCGAGGGCCGCTGCCGCTCGCCGACGACGTGGCACCGCGGCCCGACAGCCTCTATGGCGCCAGCAAAGCGGCAAGCGAAGCCCTTTGCCAGTTCTACAGCGTCAAGTTCTCGATCGACGTCGTCTGTCTGCGCATCGGCTCGTGCTTCGACGCTCCCCAGAACCACCGGATGTTGTCCACGTGGCTCTCGCCAGCCGATTTCGTGCGGTTGACGAGAGCATCGCTGACGACCCCGCATCCGGGCTTCCACCTCGTCTGGGGCGTGTCCGCGAACACACGTCGCTGGTGGTCGACTGCAGGTGGCGAAACCATAGGCTTTCATCCGCACGACAACGCCGAGACATTCGCGGAGCTGTATCCCGGAAGCCCCCCCGAGCCCGAGTACGTAGGGGGAGTCACGATCTGAAGACAGGGCCTGTGACCGGCGGGCAAGAGCCTCGGCGGTTCGCCGCGATCGAACTTCGAACACGACCCTGCAAAGGAGCCCCCGTGACTGACACCGACACCAATCCTCACGAGAGTTCGTTTCTCGACGTGTCCGATGTGGTCGAAAGAGCGGTTGCCGCCGCACCAAGATGGCGGGCACTCGGTCCCGCGAGGCGAGCCGACATGCTTCGTGCGGTTGCCGACCGCCTGGACGACGCCAGCGATGAGCTTGTGCCCTTGGCCGTCGCTGAGACCCACCTGACCGAGACCCGCCTGCGCGGGGAGCTGGTCCGGACGACCTTCCAGCTGCGGTTCCTCGCCGGAGTGGTCGAGGGGGGCGATTACCTGCAGATATGCATCGACACACCGGACGACCTCTGGCCGCCCGGGGCGCGGCCCGACCTGCGACGGTCTCTGCGGCCGCTAGGCCCGGTTGCCGTCTTCGCTGCTGGCAACTTCCCCTTCGCCTTCAGCGTTGCCGGTGGCGATTCCGCTTCCGCGCTGGCCGCCGGATGCCCGGTGGTGCTCAAGGCGCACCCGGGTCACCGGCAAGTGTCGGCCCGGTGCGGTGAGATCGTCTGGCGGGCGCTGCACGACGCCGGGGCACCGGAGGGCACCTTCGCAGTGATCGAAGGCGACGAGGCAGGGCGCGCTCTCATCACGCATCCCGACATCAGCGCGGTGGCCTTCACAGGATCGGCGAGGGTGGGACGAATGTTGTTCGACATCGCCGTCGGACGGCCAAGGCCGATCCCTTTCTACGGGGAACTTGGAAGCGTGAACCCCGTGTTCGTGACGATGCGAGCCGCAAAGGCTCGCCTCGACGAGATCATCTCCGGTTACGTCGCTTCGTTCACCTTGGGGGCCGGGCAGTACTGCACGCAGCCAGGCGTTCTGTTGCTGCCCGTCGGAGTCCTCGACCGTGACCGCATCCGCTCGACGGTCGGTACGCAGCCGTCCGCCCGGCTTCTCAATGATCGGATCGACTGGGCGTACCGGGAGGGTCTCGAGACTCTCCGGAACCGTCCGGGCGTCGAGGCGATCGCGGAGGGGAGCACCCAGTCGGACGGCGCGAGGACGCCCACCCTGCTCCGCACGACAATCGGGGGCCTCCTGTCGGACGCCGACCACCTCCTCGCGGAGTGCTTCGGGCCCGTCTCGCTCGTTGCCGAGTATGACAACGAAGCCCAGCTGATCGAGGTTGCGGGGATGCTCGAAGGCCAGCTCACCGCGACGGTTCACGGCGAGGTCGACGACATGATCGTTCCGGAACTGCTCGAGACGCTCGCGGACAAGGCAGGCCGAGTCATATGGAACGGCTGGCCGACCACGCTGGCGGTGACATGGGCCATCCACCACGGCGGCCCGTACCCGGCGACTACTTCACCGTTGCACACCTCCGTCGGGGCCGCGGCCATCGACCGCTTCCTTCGGCCGGTCACCTACCAGAACGTCCCCGACTCCTTGCTGCCGGCCTCGCTGCGCGAAGGAAACCCCCTTCACCTTCCACGCCGCGTGGACGGCCACTACGACGCCGGATCGCCTCCGCCCTGACATGCATTGCTCAGCCGCCGGGCGGCGGCCCGGCTGCAGGGGTCACGGGCCGGTCCCGGGCCGCGAGATGACCGGCACAGGCCTGCAGGACGAGAAAGCCGAGGAGCACCGCCAAAGGAAGGCTCCAGCTGTGAGCGAGGTCGTACAACGCTCCGACCAAAGTGGGGCCGACTGCCGCGATCAGGTAACCGACGCCTTGGGCCATCCCGGAAAGGGCCATGGCCTCGTGCTGGTTGGAGGACCTGAGCACCATCATCATGAGTGCGAGGCTGACCGAGGCTCCCTGTCCGCCACCGAGCAGCACAGCCCAGAGCGCGTCCAGGTGGTGCGCGTCGACGAGAAGCCCCGTCAACCCGAGGGCCGCTAGCACCACGGCCCCGAGCACCGCGAGACGGACGTCGCCGATGCGGTGGGCAATCCAGGGCGCGACCAGCGCGGAGGCGATTGCGACGGTGTTGGTGACCGCCAGCAGCAGGCCGGCGCTCACGACCGGGACGCCCCGATCGTGGAACACGGTCGGAAGCCACGCGAGCGTCGAATAGAACTCCAGTGACTGCATGCCCATGAACATCGTCACGGACCATGCGACAGGGCTTTTCCAGAGCACAGCGGTCGGTTCGCTGACGACCAGGACCTCGGTCGCCGGGTGCGCGTGCGTTCGGAGTGGCACGATGACGGCGATCGCCACGACGACCGGGAGCGCCCAGGCACCGATCGCCAGCCGCCAATCGCCCCCGAGAGCGCGGGCGAGCGGCGCCGTGGTAGCAGCCGCGAGGGCGGATCCGGCGCTGAGCAGGGCCGTGTAGAGGCCGGTCATGAGGCTGACATGCCGGGGGAAGTCGCGTTTGACTATGCCAGGCATCAAGACGTTGGCGATCGCGACCGCAATGCCGATCAGGAGGGTGCCGACGAACAGCCCGGCATAGTTCGTCGAGCGGAGGAGGATGCCGGCGAGCAGCACGACGAGACAGCCAAGGAGAACCCCGCCGGTCCCCCTGCGACGTACGAGACGGGGAGCAACAGGAGCCAGCAGACCGAAGCAGATCAGCGGCAGTGTCGTGAGCAGCCCCGCACCCGCGGCAGAAAGCCCGGTGGACCTTCTGATCGCGCCGAGGACCGGTGAGAGCGCGCTCATCGAGGGTCTCAGGTTCAACGAGACGAGCAGCAGGCCCGCAGCCAGCAGGAATCGGCGACCGCGTGTGGCCGTCTCCGAAGGTTCAGGCACGCCTGAGCTTCCCAACCGAGGTGACCGGCACCTCGAGTCGTGGGCGGGTGGCCATAGCCGGTTCACGCTACTGATATCCGCTCAGCTCGTCGACGTGCAGACTGACCGGGACCTTCCTCTCGTCCTGCCACCTGGCTGCTCGCATCGCGTGTGACGTCTCCGTGGAGCTCCTCGGGACTGGGCGCCGGATTGAGCTTGATCGACGCTGCGCATGCCTACGCCATCTCGGACGAGGACTTCGACCGCAACGGGCCGCTGGTCCGCCGCGCCCTTGCAACCGACGGCTCGGGTGCCACCGACCGAGCGCCTTTCCGAACTGGCGGAGAGCTGCCCCGCAGGCGCAAGGCGCCGGCGGTCAAGGTGGAGTAGTCGGCGGGCAGGACCGGAGCCGTTGGGTGTGCGGATCAGTCCTTGATCGAGACCCAGCGCCAGGTCACGCCCCCGTCGTTCGACTCGTAAAGGCGCGTCGTGGTCGTGGCCGAGTCGCCACTGCGGATTAGGGCGTAGGCGCGGAGCGGGTCGCTGAACCCGGCCCAGACGACCGACGGGAAGCTCGACATTGAAATGACAGCCGAATAGCTCCTGCCCCCGTTCGTCGTACGGTCGAGCGTGGCTATCGGCCCGTTGGTCTGCGGTCCGGGCCAGACGAGCGCGTCCGACGAGGAGGCAACGGCAAGGCCCACGCTGTTGGGGAACTCTCCGCCCCGTGCGACACGCCAGCTGCGACCGCCGTTGGTCGACAACGTCACTTCCGCCATCGTGCCAGTCGGGCAGGCAGCCCAGAGCGCCGGACTCCCGTCTGCAGCAGCCGTCACCCTGCCGCCGAGGCCGGGATAGCAGGGGTCGACCCGCCGACTGAACCTCACCGCCTTGTCGGCAGAGTACAAGAGCACGAGAGGCGGCTCGTTCCCGCTCAGGAGGTACAGGTTCGGGCCGTTCACAGCGAACTGCGCGCCGTAGCCGAGCGTCACCGGCGTGGACACCTTCCCCCACTTGAGAGATCCGACCGCCGAGCGGAGCAGATCCATCGACTGGCACTTTGCGAAGCCTGCCGGACAGGTGAGCGCGTACGCCTCCCCGTCCGCCACCTCGAGCTCCGCCAGCGGGCCCGGGGTGGCAACTCTCGCCCAGGACGTGCCCCCGTTCGTCGTTTCCCACAGCTGCGGATCGAAGGCGTAACCGTCGAGGGCGTTGGCGAATCGCAACTGTGTCACATCGTTCGCGCTCACCGGCGGGCTGGGGATACCGGCGAACCTGGCGCCAGCGTCAGTCGTGCGGACGATTGCGCCACAAGTCCCAGATCCGGTGAGGCATCGCGCGCTCCCGAGCATCCACCACTCGTCGAGGCTGACAGCGGTGAACGAGAGCGCCTGGAAATCCGCCGGTACCACGCCTCCGCGCGGGCCGATTCCGGTCACAGGGATCGAGGCCGTCGGGACCACAGATGAGGCCGTCGGGTGATGGCCCGCCGTGCCGTGCGTGCTGCCGGAGCCGAACAGGTGCAATTGCGGCAGGGGCACGAGGAAAACAAGAACCGCGACGAGGACGACCAGTCCGGAAAGTGCAGTTCTGCGTCGTCGCGCGTACCGACGTAGCTTGGTGCCCCTTTCGATCGCTTTGGTGGGATCGAGCACGTGCGCCAGGCCAGAGGCGCTCTGCGCGGCCTCTTTGAAGAGTCGATCGACGTCGCTCGAGCTCTCGTCCATTGCTGTCACCTCCGGGTCACTAGTCGGGCGTCCGACTCGATCTGGGATGCGAGCGCGGTCCGGGCGCGGTGGATCCACGAGCGCACGGTGCCGGGGGGCGCCTTCATCTCCCGCGCAACGTCGTCGACGCTGAGGTCGAATACGACGTGCAGGACGAAGGCGCGCCGCTGGTTCGCGGGCAGATGTGCCACGAGCCGGGCGAGATCGAGGTCGTGCGCGTCCAACGGTTGGTACGCCTCTGTCCTGGACGGGGCGCGTGCGGTCTCGAGGGCGAGGTGCCGCCAGCGGCTGACCGCCAGGTTGTGGAGCACGCGGCGGTTCCATGCGTCACGGTTGGCGTGCGTGGAAACGACGTCCCAGTGCTGCCACGCGCGGGCATAGGTCTCCTGAGTCAGGTCGAGAGCCTCGTCCGTATTGCCGACGTAGAGGAAAGCCGCACCGATGAGGGCCTTTCGTGACGCGAGGTACCACCGCTCGAACTCCGCTTTGTCAGCGTCCTCGACCGGCATCAAACCTCCCTGTCAATTAGAACGCTCCAGGCGACGATCGCGCTGCACCCCACGTGCCGAGTCCCGGCTGGCGGACAGGACCGGTCCAGGAGCCGGCCGGCTCCGCCCACTTTGACAGCGCTCTCTCGGCAAGCCGCGGTCGGAGGATCCTGACCACCTCGCACCCAGCCGCCCGGGACCGAGTGGACGCTCGCCGCCAAGCCGCGCGGACCAGCGTGCGTGGGGCGCGCGAGGCGCCGCCAGCGTCGAGCGTCAGAGCACCTTGGAAAGAAAGACCCTCGTGCGCTCCTGCTGTGGGTTGGCGATGACCTCCCGCGGCACGCCTACCTCGACGACGACCCCCTCGTCTATGAACACCAGCGAGTCGCCGACCTCACGGGCAAAGCCGATCTCGTGGGTGACGACGATCATGGTCATCCCCTCCTCCGCCAGTGCGCGCATGACGTCGAGGACCTCCCCGACGAGCTCGGGGTCGAGCGCGCTCGTGGGCTCGTCGAAAAGCATGAGCTTCGGCTGCATGGCGAGCGCCCGGGCTATCGCGACACGTTGCTGTTGACCACCGGAAAGCTGGTTGGGGTAGGCATCGACCTTGTTGGACAACCCGACGCGGTCCAACAGCGCCCGGGCACGAGTGGCGACGACTGCTTTCGGCTCCTTCTTCACGAGCACCGGCGCTATGACCACGTTCTCGAGCGCTGTCATGTGAGGGAAGAGGTTGAAGCGCTGGAAAACCATCCCGATCTCGGTGCGCCGGCGACACACGTCCCGGTCGCGCATCTCGTGCAGGCGCCCTCCACGCTCCTCGTAACCGACCAGCGCCCCGTCTACGTACAGCCGGCCCGAGTTGATCTTCTCGAGGTGGTTTATGCAGCGCAGAAAAGTCGACTTGCCAGAGCCCGAGGGTCCCAGCAGGCACATCACCTCACGGGGCGCGACCTCGAGGGTTATCCCCTTCAGCACCTCGAGCAAGCCGTAACGCTTGTGCACGGCCTCGGCGCGGATCATCGGCTCGGCCATCTAGGGCCCGCTCAGCCCACTCGGCGAAAACGGGACGCGGCGCAGCGTAGTGAGGTTGCGCCGGATCCTCTGGATCGGCGTGAGTGGGAGCGCATAGGAGGTGCCACGGGCATAGTAACGCTCCACGTAGTACTGGCCCATCGTGAGCACCGTGGTCATTAGCAGGTACCAGAAGCTCGCCATGATGTAGAGAGGGATCGTCTCGTAGGTCCTGGCGGCAATGTTCTCTGTCTGATAGAGGAGCTCGGGATAGGTGACGACGACCGCGAGCGAGGTGGTCTTCAGCATGGAGATCGTCTCGTTGCCGGTCGGCGGGACGATGACACGCATTGCCTGGGGGAGCACGATCCGCCGCATCAGCGGCGCGCGGCGCATGCCGAGGGACTGTGCCGCCTCGAACTGGCCGTGGTCGACCGAGAGGATCCCGGCTCGCACGATCTCGGCGTAGTAGGCGCCTTCGTTGAGCCCGAGCCCGAGCAGAGCCGCCACGAAGGGAGTGACGATGGTGTTGGCGTTCAAGTGCACGAACTCGGGCCCGAACGGTATGCCGAAACTGATCGTGGGCTGGAGCACTGCGATCACGTACCAGAAGAGAAGCTGTACGTAGACCGGGGTGCCACGGAAGAACCAGATGTAGAGCCAGGCCGCACCCGAGAGAATGGGGTTGGGAGACAGCCGCATCACAGCGAAGAGCACTCCGAGGACGACCCCGACCGCCATGGCGACAAAGGTGAGCTCGAGGGTCTTCTCGACCCCGCTTACTACCGGCGTGGCGAAGAAGTAGTTCCCGACGACGCCCCAGCCGAAGCGCGGATTCGTGACGATGTCGTGGACCAGCATCGCCGCCAGCACAAGCAGGACCGCCGTCGCGGCCCACCGTCCCGGATGGCGCAGGGGCACCGCACGGATCTCCTCCGGGCGGTGCCCCTCGACGCTGTCGATCGTCACCGGCTCACCTCCGGTTGGGAGCCGTCAGTTCGTTCAAACGATCGCCGGCTTGGTGATGGCGCCGGCTTGGATTCCCCACTTGTCGAGGATCCTCGCATAGATCCCGTCATGCATGAGCACCTTGACCGCAGCAAGAGTCGCGTTGTCGAGCTTCGAGGACTTCGCGAAGGCGAAGCCATACGGCGCTACCCCAAAGGCCGGGCCGTCCAGCTTGAACTGGCCCTTCGACTGCTCGACGATGTATCCGGCGACTTGGGAGTCGGCGAAGCCGATCTGGGCGCGCCCGCTCGAGATGGCGAGGTTCGCCTCGTTCTGGGTCGAGAACGGAAGCACGGTGTCGGGCTTCATCTTGGCTTTCTTGCACAGGGCCACTGCGCTGGTGGCGTCGGTCTGCTCGGTCGTGCCCGTCTCGACAGAGACCGTCCGGCCGCACAGGGCCAGGAGCGAGCCGGCGAGCTTGAGCGAGCTCGACTTCTCGACGTAGTAACCCTCGCCGGCCTGGAAGTAGGTGACGAAGTTCACCTGCTTCTCGCGAAGAGCCGTCACGGTGAACGACGAGTTGCCCACGTCGAACTTGCCCGCCTGCAAACCGGCGATGATCGTGTCGAAGGTCGCGTCGACATCGACCCACTTGACTCCCATGACGGCTCCGAGCGCGGCGCTGAAGTCCGCGTCCATGCCTATGATCGTCGTGCCGTTGGCCGCGACGAATTCGTCGGGCGGGTAGGTGGCGTCCATGGCGGACACGATGGATCCCTTCGCCTTGATGCTCGCCGGCACCAGGGCCGCGACAGTCGGGTCCTTCGGCGGTGTCGGGATCGCGACGGTGACGTGGTGGGTGCTGGCCGGCGTGGCGAACGCGGTCCCGATGCCGGGGACCAGCAATGCAGCGCCGCTGAGCGCGACGGCGACGACGGCGATCCGGGACCTCCGGCAGCTGCGTGATGACTCGTGGTTTCTCATTTGCACTTCCTCCCCGCTCGGTTGCGTCGTCCCCCAAGCTCACGGAAAGCCCCGCGCAAGATTGCCTGAGGTTATAGCACCACGCCCGGCGGTCGCCATACCGACAGGCGACGACTCCAGCCAGAGTCGCCGGGCTGCCACAACGGCTGACGAACGATGCCGCGGCGCTGCCCGGGGAGTCGTAATCTTCCGGCCAACGGAGGGGGGTGTGGGATGCGTTGTCCAGCGTGTGGGGGCGAGAACTCCGAGACCAAGCGATTCTGTGAGGACTGCGGCCACCTGTTGCTGCCTGTCTGCCCCGCGTGCGGGGCACAGCTCGGGCCCGGCAAGCGGTTCTGCGGTGAGTGCGGGACGCCGGTCGTGGCCTCGGGGACCACGGTTCCCCCGCTTGGCGAGCCTGCGCAGACGGGCCAGCCACCTGAGAAGGTCGTGCCGGCACCGACCGAGCTCCGTCATGTGTCGGTGCTGTTCTGCGATCTCGTCGGCTTCACGACCTTCTCCGAACAGCGCGACGCCGAGGAGGTGCGAGAGTTCCTCTCGGGCTATTTCGAGCTGGCACGCGCCATAGTCGCCCGCTACGGGGGCGTCGTGGAGAAGTTCATCGGTGACGCCGTCATGGCACTGTGGGGAGCCCCGGTCGCCAAGGAGGACGACGCCGAGCTCGCGGTGCGCGCCGGGCTGGAGCTCGTCTCGTCCGTGGCCGCCTATGGAGCCGAGCACGAGAATGCCGGGCTGTCGGCCCGCGTCGGTATCGTGACCGGCGGCGCCGCCACGACCGAGACGCCCGAAGAAGGTCTCGTCATCGGGGACCGGGTGAACACCGCGGCGCGCATCCAGTCGGCCGCCGCTCCAGGGTGCTGTTACGTGGACGCCATGACGCGCGCCGCCACCGCGGCCGCGATCGCCTACAGCGACGCCGGCGAGCACAACTTGAAGGGCAAGGCGGAGCCTGTTCGCCTCTACCAGGCGACCCGGGTCGTGGCGGCGACGGCGGGCTCGCAGCGTTCAGGCGTGCTCGAGGCTCCCTTCACGGGACGCGACCATGAGCTGCGGCTCGTAAAGGAGCTCTTCCATGCCTCGGCCGAGCGGCGCTCCGCACGGCTCGTGCTCGTCTCCGGTGTCGCCGGCGTCGGCAAGTCGCGTCTCGCGTGGGAGTTCTTCAAGTACATCGACGGCCTCGCGGACGGGGTGCTCTGGCACGCTGGTCGTTGCCTCTCCTACGGCGAGGGCGTCAGCTACTGGGCTCTGTCGGAGATGGTTCGCGCGCGCTTGCAGATCGGCGAGGAGGACCCGCTCGGGGCAGTGGCGGAAAGGCTGACCTCCGGTCTCGAACGATGGATCCCGGATACGTCCGATCGCGAGTTCATATTCCCGCGCCTCGCCCAGCTGCTCGGGCTGTCGAGCGAGCAGTCCCTCGCTCGCGAAGAGCTGTTCCTGGGCTGGCGCCTGTTCTTCGAGCGCCTCGCCGAGCACCTGCCAGTGGTGATGGTCGTCGAGGACCTGCAGTGGGCCGACTCCGGAATGGTCGATTTCCTCGACCACTTGCTCGACTGGTCCGCAGACCACGCCATCTTCCTGCTCGTTCTCACCCGACCGGAGGGCGCGGACCAGGCCGGGCTGGTTCTCAGCCGTCGCAACCTCACGACGCTATCGCTCGACCCCCTTTCCGACGAAGTGATCGGCCAGCTCCTCGACGGGCTGGTCGCGGACTTGCCCGCGGCCAGCCGCGCCCGCATCGTCGAGCGCGCCGAAGGGATCCCGCTCTACGCGATCGAAACTGTGCGCAGCTTGCTCGACCGAGGCGTCCTCAGAAAAGGCGAGGACGACCTGCTTCATCTCGTCGGCGAGCTCGGCGAGCTCGAGATCCCGCCTGGCCTCACGGCCCTCATCGCCTCTCGGCTGGACGCGCTCTCGCCCGCCGAGCGACGCGTGGTCAAGGAGTGCGCGGTGCTCGGCGAGTCCTTTCCGCGCCAGGCCATCGAGGCGGTCAGCGACGCGGGTCCAAGCGAGCTCGACGAGATCCTGCCCTCGCTTGTTCGCAAGGAGGTCCTCACCGTGAGGGCCGACAAGCTCTCGCCCGAACGCGGGCAGTACGCGTTCACCCAATCGCTCATCCGGTCGGTCGCCTACGACATGTTGACGAGAGCCGAGCGCAAGGCTCGCCACCTCACGACCGCGACCCACATGCGTCGCGTCTTCCCGGACGAGGGAGCCGAGGTCATCGAAGTGATCGCCGCCCATCTCCACGACGCCTTCAAGGCTGCCGGCGACGACCAGGACAGCGACGCGTTGCGGGCACTGGCAAAGGACGCTTACGTCCAGGCTGGTGACCGGGCCGAGTCCGTGGGCGCCCCCGGCGCCGCCGAGACGGCTTACCTGACAGCCTCCGAGCTCAGCTCCGAGGACGAGGAGCGGGCTCGCTTCATCGAGAGAAGTGCCGAGATGGCTATGCGCATCGGGGCGGACGAACGGGCCCTGGCGGGGTTCGAAAAGGCCGCGGCTGCTCACCTGGCGGCAGGTCGCGTCGTGGACGCGGCTCGGGTGGCGGCCTGGATCGGGACCATGTTCGTCAGGACCGGCAGGTCGGAGCAGGCGGTCGGTTGCCTGAGCGACGCGCTCTCGTCTCTCGACCCCGACACTGCTCCCCCCGGGGTCGTGGCCCGCCTCGAAGAGCGACTGGGAAGGGCTCTCATGCTCGCGGGCCGCAGCCCGGACTCCGGCGAGCCGACCGAGCGGGCGCTGACGCTGGCCCAGCACCACGAACTCATGGAGACCTACGCCAACGCGCTGCAGATCAAGGCCTACCTGTACACCGGGGCTGGCCGTGTCGAGGAAGGGATATTGAACCTGGAGGGAAGTCTCGAGATCGCGCGCAAGCACGGTCTGGTCCAGGTCGAGTCCGCGGCGCAGAACCTCCTGACGGACCTGTGCATGATCTATGACCGCCCGGGGGCAGAAGAGCACGCTCTCGCCGGCCTGGCACTTGCCCGGCGCCAGGGCGCCCGTGGCCGTGAGGCCGACATGGTGGGCAACCTCATGTACGTGCTGATGCTGGCCGGGCGCTGGGACGAGGCCTCTCGTTGCGCGGACGAAGCGCTCGAATCGGCCGCTGGCGAGTCGTCGGTCGACACATCGCTGCTCCACTTCCGCAAGGTGTTCCTCGACGCCCTCCGCGGTGAGGTCGCAAGTGCACGGCAGCAGTTCGCATACTGCGAGTCCTGGAGAGACGCAGAAGACGTTCAGGCCTCCGCTATGTACTCGAGCGGCGCAGGCGCGCTCGCCCTTGCCGCCGGTGAGCACAGGAACGCCCTCGATACGACGACGCAGGCAATCGAAAAGGCACTCGCCGCCGGGCTCCCGCTCGCCCACGAGGTCGTGCGCCTCAGCCTTCCTGACGCCATCGACGCGGCAATCTCGGTCGGCGACCTCGAAGCGGTCGATCGGCTGCTCGAACTGTTCGCCAACCACCCGCCGGGCGAGATACCCCAGTTCCTCAGGGCTCAGGTGAGGCGCGGGAAAGCACTCCTAGCCGGTGCGAGGGGCGACGACGCCGAAGTCGAGGAGGACCTCATCGCCGCCGAGACCGCCTTTCGCAATCTCGGCTACCCGATCTGGCTCGCGCGTGCGCAGCTCGACCGGGCCGAGTGGCTCGCCCGCCGAGGCAGGCCTGACGAGTCGGCACGGCTCGCTGAGGATGCGGCCGCCGCCTTGGAGAACGTAGGTGCGGTTCCGATGCTCGCCCGCGCACGGCGGCTTGTTCGAGAACAAGGTCATCGGGTCACGCTTACAGGTAATCAGCTGATTTGACGCGCCCGGACTTGGTCCGCCGACCACGGCCCCCGACGCTACGCACCCAGCCACCTCCCGCGACCGTACGGACCCTTTGGGGTCAATCCCGTCGCCTCCCGCGCCGATACTCATACGGTGGCGTTGGCACTCCGGACCGGGCAAAGTGAGGCCGACGCGAGAACGGTGGCGCCTTTCAGCCCTGGCTGGACGTCGTGATCGAAGCCGTGAAGCACCAGGCAGCGACCGAAGCTCTGCGCGAAAGCGAAGCTCGCCTGAAGGCGCTCCTCTCCTCTTTGGACGATCTTGTCTTCGAGCTCGACGAAAACGGCACCTACCTGGAGATCTGGACCGCAAATGACGCACTGCTCGCAGTGCCCCGGGACGAACTGCTCGGCAAGACCCACCGTGAGGCGCTCGGCGAGGAGATCGGCCTCAGCCTGTCCAAAGTCATCAACAAGGTCCTCGAAACGGACCGCCCGCAGTTCTGGGAGTACCGCCTCGAGGTCCCGGCAGGCAACCGGTGGTTCCAGGGCAGGGTCGCGCCCATCGCCGGATCGGACGGCGCCCTCAGGAAACTCTGCCTGCTGGTCCGGGACATCACCGAACAGAAGGCGGCCGAGCAGGCCCGCGACGAGGCCGAAGAACAACTCAGGCACCAGGCCCTGTACGACGGGCTCACCGGTCTGCCCAACCGCATGCTCTTTCATGAACGGGTCAAGCACGCACTCCAGGCTGCCCGGCGGAACGACCAGAAGCTCGTACTCTTGATGCTGGACCTCGACCGGTTCAAGGAGATAAACGACACGCTTGGCCACGCAGCCGGGGACGAAGTGTTGCGGGAGGTTGCCTGGCGGTTGTCGAGGATGACCAGAGGGAGCGACTCGATAGCGAGGCTCGGGGGCGACGAGTTCGCCATCCTGCTCCCGAACGCATCGAAGACCGATGCCACCGCTGTCGTCTCACGGGTGTCGGCCTGTCTCGAGGAGCCGATCGTCGTCCAGGACCTGCCGCTCAGGGTCGACGCAAGCATCGGACTCGCGGCGTTTCCCAGAGACGGCGGTGACGCAGATGTCCTGATTCGGCACGCCGACGTCGCCATGTACACCGCCAAGGCGGCGAACGGAGGGTTCGCCGCCTACGAGAGCTCGACCGATCCGCACACGCCTGACCGGCTCGCTCTCATCGGAGAGCTACGCGACGCGTTGGAGCGGGAGGAGCTCGTCCTCTACTACCAACCGCAGATGACCCTCGCCACGGGCAGTGTCATGGCCGTCGAAGCCCTGATCCGTTGGCAACACCCTCAACGTGGCCTCGTCCCGCCGGACGAGTTCATTCCCTTAGTCCAAGAAACGGGCCTGATCAAGCCCCTCACTCACTACGTGCTCGACCGGGCGCTGCGCCAGTGCCGGTCGTGGACGGAGCGCGGGCGCCCGATGAAGGTGGCCGTCAACCTCGCGATGCGCAACCTCATCGATGCGGACCTGCCGTGTGACGTAGCGGACCTGCTCGAGCTCAACGGCGTCTCCGCGGACCGCCTTGTGCTCGAGATCACCGAGAGCGCCGTCATCTCGGACCCGCTGCGGACCGAGGCCGTCCTCGCACGCCTTGCCAAGATGGGCGTCCGGCTCTCGGTCGACGACTTCGGTACGGGTTACTCGTCACTCACGTACCTGACTCGCCTCCCGATAGACGAGATCAAGATCGACCGGTCGTTCGTGACGAACATGAACAGCTCGGCCGACAAGGAGGTCATCGTGCGGTCGACGATCGACCTCGCCCGCAACCTCGGGAAAGAGGTTGTGGCAGAAGGCGTCGAAACGGCCGGGGTCCTGCAACGGCTCGAGGAGCTCGGATGCCATCTCGTGCAGGGCTACTACGTGAGCAGGCCGTTGCCGGCGGGGAAGCTCGATGCCTGGCTCAGCGAGTCCGGCAAGTTGCCAGACGCCGTCGCGAACGACGATGACGGTGCCGTCACGCCGCTGGCGGTCTTGTCGTCCGGGGCACTCTCGCCCCGAGATCCTGAGCCTCGAGGCGGCTGAGACCGGGTCGGACAGCTGGGCGCCCCGGCCTGCAACAATCAGTGGCATGCCCCGAAGGTCCCCGGACCGGCACTCGAGCCGGGAAAGCGAACAGGGGCGTCCTGGTGTCCGCAAGAGCGGCCGGGCCGGCAGCCCCGACGGCCGAGCCTCAAGCTGGCTCAGGACCGCCGAGAGCTCGTTCGTCGACGACCCGATGGGCGCCGGCACTGCGCAGATCCACCGGATCCAGCCCTACCAGGCGGACAAGACCTACATATGCCCGGGATGCAACCAGGAGATCCGGCCGGGGACCGGCCACCTCGTGATCGTCCCGGTGTCGGACCCCACCAGCAGGCGACATTGGCACTCGCCCTGCTGGGAGCATCGCGCACGTCGGCGCCCGACCGGGCGGTGACGGCCGGCAACTGGACCCGGCCTTCACAGACGCGTTCTTGGGGACCCCGAGTCTTACCTGCCAGGACTGGACCGCCTCAAAGCCATGACCATGGTTACGACAAGGCGGCTTCCTCAGACCTCGTCTTTGGGCAGCGCCTCCACGTTCACGTCCTTGTAGGTGACCACGTGCACCGATGACACGAACCGCGCCTGGCGATACATGTCCCAGACCCACGCGTCACCGAGCTCGACCTCGAAGTAAGTCGCACCGGGGCCCGACTTGGGTGTGACCTGGACGTTGTTCGCCAGGTAGAAACGGCGCTCGGTCTCGACGACGTAGCGGAACATCGAGAACACGGCCCGATACTCACGGTAGAGCTCGAGCTCCACCTCGGCCTCGAACTGGTCGAGGTCCTCCTCGGCGCTCATGGTCGCTTGCCTAGCACGTCCCCGGCTTCGCGACCGCGCGCGCCGAAGGCCTCCGGAGCACCAGGAGCCGAGACGATGATCTGGTACAACCTCTCAGCGGACGTCGCGCTTCTCCTTAATCTTCGCCGCCTTGCCCGCACGATCACGCAGGTAGTACAGCTTGGCGCGGCGAACGTCGCCCTCGGTGATCCGCTCGATCTTGGCGATGATCGGCGAGTGGACCGGGAAGGTGCGCTCGACACCGACCCCGAAGCTCACCTTGCGCACGGTGAACGTCTCGCGGATGCCAGAGCCCTGACGGCGGATCGCAGCACCCTGAAAGACCTGGACGCGCTCCCGGTTGCCTTCGACGACTCGGACGTGCACCTTCAAGATGTCTCCGGGACGGAAGTCCGGAATGTCGTCGCGAAGGCTCTCGCGGTCGATGAGGTCGGTGGGGTTCATGACAGGTCACGCTCCTCGAGGCGATCGGACGGGTCGCCGGCAGTTTGCCGCTTACCGGATTCCGAGTCCGACCGTTCGGCTCGTCCCGTTCCGTAGGCACCTAGAGGATAGCCGTGCTCGCGGAGGAGGCGCACCTCGTCGGTCGAAAGACCGCCTCGGGCGTCCAAAAGATCCGGCCGTCGCTCGAGGGTGCGCCAAAGCGCCGCGGCGCGGCGCCACCGTTCGACCCGGCCGTGATCACCGCCACGCAGAACCTCAGGGACTTCCCAGCCCCGGAACACGGCCGGACGCGTGTACTGCGGGTACTCCAACAGCCCGGTCGTGAAGCTCTCGTCACCAGCGGAGGCGGTATTGCCGAGCACCCCTGGAACCAGCCGGGCCGTGGCCTCGACGACGACGAGGGCCGCCAGCTCACCGCCGGCGAGCACGAAGTCGCCCACCGAGAGCTCACCGTCGACGAGGTGGTCGGCAATCCGCTGGTCCACACCCTCATAACGCCCGCAGAGAAGTGAGAAGGCCGCCGGTCCGCAGCCGCGCCCTTGACCTACGAGCTCCGCGGCAACGGACTGGTCGAAGCGCCGGCCCCCAGGTGCAAGCAGGTAAAGCGGCCGCGGCGGGTCAGCGAGCTCGACAGCCCCGAAAACCGGCTCCGGAGCGAGCACCATGCCCGCCCCGCCGCCGAAGGGCGCATCGTCCACCGTGCGGTGCGGGTCGGTCGCTGCGGAGCGCAAATCGTGAATACGGATGTCGACAAGCCCGTCCCGCCGGGCCCGCCCGACGACGCTGGTCGTGCAGTACGCGTCGACCACCTCGGGAAAGATCGTGAAGACGTCGATGCGCAGGGACGACGCCCTGTCCGGGGCAGCCGGGGGGGCCGAAGCGGTCGGAGCAGCCGGCGACCTGGGCTCTGTCACTCGAACAGTCCAGTGGGCACATCGACCACGAGGCGGCAATCCTCACGGCCGACCACGAATCTCAACGGCACGAGGTTCCCGTCCTCCATCACGAGCAGATCGCTCGCGGGGTTTGCCTGGACCGCGACCACAGTTCCGCGTCTTGTCCCGTCGACCTCGACGACTTCCCTGCCGACCAGATCGTGCACGAACAGCGATTCCGGGTCTTCGATCGCGGTCGCCACGAGCAGGGCACCTCGCAGCTCCTCGGCGGCCTCGCGCGTGTGAACCCCCTCGAATTCGACCAGGTAACGCCCCTGAAAAGGCCGGGAGCTTCGCACCTCGAGCAGGCGGGGACTCGGCAAGTCGGCCGGCCGTGGCGGGCCGGGCTTACGGGGCGGCTCCGGGGCGCCACTCGGCCGGGGTGTGGGTGGCGCGGCCGCCGCGTAGCACGTGAGCTCTGCCCCGGGAGCGAGCCGCTCGGTGCGATTGGTGACGAGCGTGACCACGACTTCGCCCGTCAGCCCGTGCGGCCGCGCGATACAGCCCACTTCGAGGAGTGGCTGCTCGTTCCCGTCGCCACCCGAGCGCGGCACCATCTCGTGCTCAGTCGACGATGTCGACCGACGCCTCCTGGCCGTCGCGGGCCGCCGCTGCACGCACGAGGGTGCGCAACGCCTGCGCCGTGCGTCCCCGCCGCCCGATTATCCGCCCCATGTCGCCCTGGGCGACACGAAGGGAGAGGCGGATGCCGCCGCGGGTCTCGCCCACGTCAACCGCCACGCCCTCAGGGTCGTCCACGATGGACCGCGCGACGTGCTCGAGCACCGAACGAGCAGTGCCGCCCTCGACGCGGTTGCCCGCGTCCTCGTCGGCCGCTTCGCCCTCCCCGTGCTCGCCCACCGCCACGGCTCTCGGGGCAACCTCGTCGAGGTCGTCGAACTCCTCGCCTTCGTCGAACTCGTCCTCGTCTTCGAGCTCGTCCTCGTCTTCGAGCTCGTCCTCGTCTTCGAGCTCGTCCTCGACGTCCTCGAGATCCTCATCGCCGTAGGCCTCGTCCGCCGCGTCCTCGGCGCCGGGGGGTCGAAAGGCACTGAAGTCCGGCTCGGCAAAGGGGTTACTTCCGCTGTCGGTCATCGCGTTACTCAGCTTTCGGCTTCGGTTTGTGAATCACTTGCACGGGCTTGCCTGGCGGCAGCCTTGCTGGCAGCCACCTTCTTGGCGGGCGCCTTCTTGGCCGGCGTCGCGGCGCGGCCCGGGCGGGCATGGCGTTCGGAGACCTGCTTAGCAGGACGGCTCACCTCGAACTGCTCCCAGGCTCCCGAGACCACGAGCAACTTGCGGACGGTCTCTGTAGGTTGCGCGCCCTTGGCCAGCCAGCCCAGGACTCGGGCGTTGTCGATCTCGATCGTGGATGGATCCATCCGGGGCGCGTAGGTGCCGACGGCCTCGATGAACCGCCCGTCTCGGGGCGAGCGGCTGTCGGCCACGACGACGCGGTAGGTGGGCTGCTTCTTCTTGCCCATGCGCATGAGGCGGAGCTTGACGGTCACGGGGTTTCTTCCTTCTTTCGTGGTGGAGACAACTAGCGGCTCGGGCCGAGGCCCTTCGAGGATGGTGTGACGCGACCGCCCTTGACCTTCTTGCGAGTGCCCTTGCTCGACTTGGACGGGTTACCCGGCCGGCCGCCCATGAGTTTGGCCATCGGCCCGATGCCCCGCATCATCTTCTGCATCTCCTTGAACTGCCGCAGGAGATTATTGACCTCGGTGGTGGAGGTGCCACTTCCGCGGGCGACCCTGAGCCGACGCGAACCGTCCAGCACCGTCGGGTCGGCGCGCTCGAGGGGTGTCATCGAGCAGATGATCGCCTCGATCTTGCCGACATCGCGATCGTCGACCTTAGCGTCGCGCATCTCCTTGGGCACACCCGGCATCAGTGACAACAGCCCTGTGAGCGGGCCCATCTTCTTGAGCTGGCGGAGCTGGTCAAGGAAATCGTCGAGCGTGAAGGTCCCGGTCTGCAGCCGTTGGAGCGCCTGGCCCGTGACCTCCTCGTCGTATTCGCGCTCCGCCTTCTCGATGAGGCTGAGAACGTCGCCCATCCCGAGGATCCGGCTGGCGAGGCGATCAGGGTGGAAGACCTCGAAGTCGGCCACGCGTTCGCCTGTGGACAAGAACGCGATCGGCCGCCCCACGACCTGCTTGACCGAAAGAGCGGCGCCGCCGCGCGCGTCACCGTCGACCTTCGTCAAGATGATGCCGTCGAGCTGCAGGGCCTGGTGGAAGGCCTCGGCGGTCTGGACGGCATCTTGACCCGTCATGGCATCGACGACGAAGAACGTGTAGTGAGGGCGTACCGCTTCGGACACACGCCGTACCTCGTCCATCAGCTCCCGGTCGATGGCGAGTCGGCCGGCCGTGTCGACGATGACGACGTCGCGACCGAGGCGCTGAGCCTCGGCCAGCCCTCCGCGGGCCACCGAGACGGGATCGGTCGGCTCGGAGAAGACGCCGACGCCGATCTCGGCCCCTAGCACACGCAGCTGCTCGACGGCCGCAGGGCGTTGCAGGTCGGCGCCGATCAGATAGGGATGGCGCCCCTGCTGGCGGAACCAGCGGGCGAGCCCTGCGGAGGAGGTCGTCTTGCCCGAGCCTTGGAGGCCGGCAAGCAACACGACCGTCGGGGGCTTCGACGCGTAGCTGATCTTCAACGCCTGACCGCCCAAAGTGGCCGTGAGCTCCTCGTTGACCACCTTGATGACCTGCTGGGCGGGGGTCAGGTATTTGGCGAGCTCGGCCCCGCTGCACCGGGCGCGGATGGCTTCGATGAGCTCGCGCACGACCGCGAGGTTGACGTCGGCTTCGAGAAGCGCAACCCGGATCTCGCGAAGGACCTCGGCAACTTCGGCGTCGCCGAGGCGGCCGCGGCCGCGAAGGCGCGTGAAGATTGCGTCGAAACGATCCGTCAATGTGTCAAACATGAGTCAGCTCAGGTTAGTCGGGCGGCGGCCCTGGCACCGATGGGCAGGACGAGCGCGTGAGTGTCAGCCGAACAAAGCCGAGACGAACTCGGTCGGATCGAACGGCACGAGATCCTCTGGGCCCTCGCCGACACCGACGAGCTTGATCGGCAGTCCTAGCTCAGACCGGATCGCGAGCACCACACCGCCTTTGGCCGTGCCGTCGAGCTTGGTCAGCACAATGCCTGTCACGCCGACCGCCTCGGTGAACTGACGCGCCTGGACGACACCGTTCTGGCCGGTCGTGGCGTCGAGCACGAGGAGTACCTCGGTCAGTTGGCCTGGGGGTCGCTCGGCCACGCGGCGCACCTTGCGGAGCTCGTCCATCAGGTTCACCTTGGTGTGCAGCCGCCCGGCGGTGTCGGCGAGCACCAGCCCTGCCCCCCGGGAGGCCGCGTGCTGAACGGCGTCGAAGATGACCGAAGATGGATCCGCGCCGTCAGAGCCCCTGACGATCCGGGCGTCGGCACGTTCGGCCCAGGACTCGAGCTGCTCTCCGGCAGCGGCCCGAAAGGTGTCCCCGGCCGCCAGGACCACGCCCCGCCCCGCTTTCGTCTCCCGCAAAGCGAGCTTGCCGATCGTCGTGGTCTTGCCGACCCCGTTCACGCCGACGAAGAGCCACACGGTCGGCCCCTCTCCCTCGGCGTAGGCGAGCGTCTCGACGTCACCCTCGAACAGCGAGGTGAGATCGTCCTGGAGCGCCTGAAGGAGAGCGGGCGGGTCGGTGGCGGAAAGGGCACCGCTGTGCAGTCTGTCCCGAAGGTCGCGGAGCACCCGCGTCGTGGTCGTGACGCCGACATCAGCCAGGATGAGCGCCTCCTCGAGCTCCTCGAAGGTCGCCTCGTCGATGCCCTTGCGGCCTCGGACCTGATCGAGATAGCCGGCCAACAGGCCTCGGGCGCGCCCGAGCCGGTCCTTCAGCGCCGGGTGGACGGCTTGGATCTCGAGCTGCGGCGCGGTCCCCGGTTCGGCCGGGGTGGTGACCGAAGGCACCGGCTCCGATGGGCGAGCTTTCGGAGCGCGGGCCCGCGTGAGCACGGCGTCGCGACGCCGAGAGCGCGTCCCGGCGACGAGCGTCCCGGACGCGACCAGCACGACGGCGACGACGATGAGGACGATCACAAGGGCCATGACGTGCGCAGACTACCGGGCGGGAGAGAGCTCGAGGAGCGCCCCGATCGGCAGCGGAAGCAGCACCAGTCGTCGTTACTCGAGGGCCGCGCTGCGGGCGGACGGGCTCCCCATGCGCTCGCTCACTACCTTCGACGCCCCCCCGGGCTGCATGGTCACGCCGTAGAGGACGTCTGCTGCTTCCATTGTCCGCTTCTGGTGACTGACGACGATCAGCTGAGCGTCGGCACGGAACTCCTCGACGAGGTCAAGGAAACGATGAAGGTTCACGTCGTCCAGCGCGGCTTCGACCTCATCCATGACATAGAACGGGGACGGTCGGCTGCGGAATACGGCGAAGAGGAACGCGAGCGCCACGAGCGACCGCTCGCCTCCTGAAAGGAGGGAGAGACGCCGGACGTTGCGGCCGGCCGGGCGGGCCTCGATCTCGATACCGGTCGACAGCAGGTCCTCGGGCTCGACGAGGCTCAAGCGGCCGGTGCCCCCGGGGAACAACATGGTGAACAGGCTCTCGAAATGCCGTGCAACGTCCGCGAACGCCTGTGTGAAGACGCCCACGATCTCCTCGTCGACAGCGCGGATTACCCGTCCGAGCTCCCGGCGGGCGTTGCGGACGTCCTCGAGCTGCTCGGCGAGGAACCGGTCCCGCTCCTCGAGGGCCGCGAGCTCCTCGAGTGCCAGCGGGTTCACCGGTCCCATCAACCTGAGCTCACGGTCGAGCTCGCGTACCCTGGCCTGGGCCGGGATGCCGGGCGGCAGCTCGGGGCACGGCGCCGCGATGGCCTCGTCCGGTTCGCACTCGAGCTCGCGCCGAAGTGCCTCCACCGCCGTCTCGAGCCGGAGCTTCGCCTCGGCGCGCTCGAGCTCGACCCGCTGCAGAAGCTCGCGAACCGCTGTCAGATCGCGCTCGGCGGCGACACGCTCGTCTCGCAGTCGGCGCAAACGCTCCACGGTGCTCGTGACCGCGAGCTCCTGTTGCCCGCGCTCGTTTCGCAGGCGGTCCCGGACCGCCGTCAGCTCCACCTCCAGGCGAACGAGCTCGCCCGCGATGTGCGCGAGCGCGAGCTCGGCGGCTTCGAGCGACTCGCGCCGCGAAGCCGCGTCCGAACGGGCCGCGTCGAGGCCGGCGAGCCGCCGCTCAACCTCGTCACGGCGGGTCGCGAGTAGTGTCCTCCGCTCCTCCAGCCCTGCGGCACGTGCTCCGAGCTCGGCCTTAAGAGCGGCAAGAGAGCGGGCGCGGTCGTCGAGCGCCTTGCGGACGCGGGCCGTCTCCTCCGCCACAGCGAGAGCCTCGAGCTCGGCCCCCTCAGCAGTGGCAAGCTCGGCCTCGCGCACTGCGAGCTCCGCCTCCGTCGCCGTGAGCAGCACCAAAGCCGCCTCGTGAGCCGACAACACGCCGCTCCGCTCGGCCTCGAGCTGCACGAGCCGTTGGGTCAATTGCGCCTGGGCAACCTGCGCCTGTGTGCGAGCTGCCACGGAGTTGTCGAAGCGTCGGGTGGCTTCGACGGTCGCCGCGCGGGCACCGGCGAGCGTCTCGCGATCGGCGTCCGCCTGGTCCATCGCCGTGCGCGCGAGCTCGGCGGCGGACTCGGCGTCGCGGCGGACGCTCTCGAGTGCTGCGCGGGTCGCTCCCGAGCGCGCCGCTCCGATCCGCCAGCCCCGCGCCGAGAGGCGGTCGCCCTCGAGCGTCACGATCGTGCTACCGGGCAGCTCCTCGGCGAGGCGAAGCGCCTCGACGAGCCCGCCCCGGCAGAGCCAGACGCCGGCGAGGAGCCGGTCAAGCACGGCGCTCACGCCTGGGGCCTGTGACCTGACCCGATCCCGCAGCCACTCCGCCCGGCCGACGAGATGGGTCGGCACCGGCCCTGGTAGGGCAGACGTCACCTGGGCCCCGCCGGTCGGCAACACACCGCCATGGAGGCCGGCGTCGTGGAGACGGTACAACGCGTCACGCGCAGCACCCATCCCGTCCACCACGACCGTGCCGAGGGCGTCCTCCACTGCCGCCTCAAAACCCCTCTCGCAGCCGTCGTCGATGTCGACGACATCAGCGAGCGTTCCCAGGACCCCCGGCAGTCCGGCGAGGCGCTCGGCTCCTGCGCGCGCCCGGGTCTCGTCGAGCGCCGTCTGCAGAGCCTCCACCCGGGCTTCGAGTACGTGCGCGCGATTCGACACGGCCCGTGCACGCGCCTGGCTCTCGCGCTCGCGCACCTCAGCGACCTGTTCGGCCGCCACAAGACCTTCGTGCTCGGTCCGGAGCCGCTCGTCGACAACCTTGGACGCCTCCAGCTCCGCCGCCAGCTCCGCCAGGCGCAGCTCGTGCTCCTCGCGTACGCGATCAAAGCTGGCAAGGCGCTCGGCAAGGCGCGCCGCATCCTCCCGGGCGCCCGACAGCCGGGTGAGTGCCGCGTCGTGCTGCTGGCGGGCACGGCGAGCGTCCGTCGGCGCGCCAGTACCGGGCGAGCTCGCGGGCCACACCACGGCGGCGCCAACGACACCGCCGGAACCTGCGGCGGAGTCGAATGCCTCCTCGTCGCGCTGCAGCTCGGCCTCGAGCCCTTCGAGCTTCTCGCGTTCGGGCACGAGTGAGCTGGCCGCCGCCTCGGCCGCGAACAGGTCCTCTGCCAGACGGGACGACTCGGCCTCCAGTGAGGCGACGACATCCACTTCGGTCACGGTCGCGAGCGACCCAGCGACTGTGCGGCGCCGTTCGGCTACCACGTTCGCCACACCTCGATGGCGCTCGATCAGGCGCTCGGCACGGCCGAGCCGGTCCGCGCCGTCCCAAGCCTGCAGCTCGGTGAGCGCGGACTCGGTCGAGACGACCAGGTCGTCGAGCCGCGCCAGCTCGTTGCGCTGGGTGACTTCCTGTGCCGTGAGCTCGGCGTGCGAGCGCTCGGCTCTCCCGAGCCGCTGTCCGAGCGAGACGAGCTCGCGACCCGCGAGATACAACCGGAGCGCCCGCAACTCCGCTACGAGGCCGTCGTGCCTACGTGCCGCCTCAGCCTGACGCTCGAGCGGTCGGAGTTGGCGGCGCACCTCTCGTTGCAGGTCCTGCAACCGCAGCAGGCTCTGCTCGCTGGCCTCCAGGCGACGCTCAGCCCTCTCGCGGCGGCGGCGGAACTTGAGCACCCCTGCCGCCTCCTCGATGACCATGCGCCTGTCCTCCGGGCGCGCCTGGAGCACCGAGTCGAGTTGGCCCTGGCTGACGATCACGTGCTGCTGGCGCCCGACGCCGGCGTCGGAAAGGAGCTCTTGTATGTCGAGCAACCGACACGGCGCCCCGTTGAGCGCGTACTCGCTCTCGCCTGTGCGAAACAGCGTCCTCGTGATCGTGACCTCCGCCACCTCCACCGGAAGGCGTCGGGAAGCGTTGTCGATCGTCAGGGAGACCTCCGCCCGCCCGAGCGCGGGCCTTCTCGTGGTGCCGGCGAAGATGACGTCGTCCATCTTCGTCGAACGGACCACTTTGGGCCCTTGGGCGCCGAGCACCCAGGCCACGGCGTCGACGATGTTCGACTTGCCAGAGCCGTTCGGGCCCACCACCACGGTGATGCCGGGCTCCAGCTCGATAGTCGTCGGGTCGGCGAAGGACTTGAAACCCTTGAGAGTCAGCGTCTTCAGGAACACGTTGGAATCACGTTATCCGGGCTGGAGCAAAACCCCGGGGATTGGCCGAACGCCTCAGCTCACCAACCGGTCAAGGCCTCAGGCTTGGCAGCCTTCGCACAAATACGCGAACCGCGCCCCGATCTTGATCCGGACAACCAAGCTCCGACAACGCCGGCACGGCTCGCCCGCTCTGTCGTAGACGGCGTGACGCTCCTGATAGGACCCCAGGTCGCCCGCGAGGTCGCGATAGCGAAGGTCCCGCAACGACGATCCCCGCGCCGCCACGGCCTCGCGGAGCACCGCGCGGGCGGCCTTGGCGAGAGAGGCGACCTCGGCGCTGGTCAGCGAACCGCCCGCGCGGTCGGGGCGCAGCCTCGCCCGGAAGCAGATCTCGTCCGCGTAGATGCTCCCGATGCCGGCGATGATCCGCTGATCGGTGAGAAGGCTCTTGAGCCGGGCGCGGCGGCCGGACAGGCGCGCCGCCAGGTAGGCGGTCGGCAGCCCCTCCAGCAGTGGGTCGCGCCCGAGATGCGCAAGCTCGCAGGGGACACCTCGGCGATCGACCTCGGAGGTGACAAACCATTCCCCAAAGGTCCTCGGATCGACGAAGCGCAGCTCTGTCCCGTCCCCCAGTCGCACCACCACGTGTGTGTGCGGGGCAATCGGCGGACGTTCCCGGTCGCTCAGGTAGAGCAACTGGCCGCTCATACGCAGGTGGACGACCAGCACCGCGCCATCCTCGAGGGACAACAAGAGGAACTTGCCGCGCCGGCCGGCTCGGGTGACTGTCCGTCCCACTAGACGGTCGGTGAGCCCGGCCGGCGACTGACGTCGTACAGTCCGGCGCCCGAGCACCTGGACCTCGCGGATCCGGCGGCCGACGACGGTGGCCTCGAGGCCGCGGCGAACTGTCTCGACTTCGGGAAGCTCGGGCACCTATGTGGTGGGGACGTCGCCCTGGCGCGCCTCGATGACCGCGAGGGCAGCAGCGGCCGCCACGCGCTCGGCGATCTTCTTCGAGGTGCCTGTGCCACGACCGAGGACCTCCCCGCCCACGGTCACCTCCGCAGAGAACACCTTGGCGTGATCCGGGCCCTTGTCGGTCACCGCGTACGTCGGGAAGTCCAAGTTGAGCTGCGCCGTAAGCTCCTGCAGCCAGTTCTTCGGGTCGCCGAGCCGGCCCTCGGCGATCGCCTCGATGGGGTCCTCCAACAGGCCGACGACAAGCCGCGTGGCGGCCTCGAGCCCGACGGAGAGGTAGACCGCGGCGATTATCGCCTCGAGGCAGTCGGCGAGGATCGAATCCTTGGACCGGCCGCCCGAAGTCTCCTCTCCCTTGCCCAACAGGACCGCCTCGCCCACGCCGAGCTTGGCGGCGACCGGCGCCAGCGCCTCGGTGCTCACGACCGACGCGCGAAGCCGCGCCAGGTCTCCTTCGGACAGGTCCGGGAAGGCCCGGTAAAGGTGGTCGGCGACAACAAGGCCCAGGACTGCGTCCCCGAGCAGCTCGAGACGCTCGTTAGAAGGCAGGCCACCCCACTCGGCGCAGTACGAACGGTGAGACAACGCCTGGCGCAGCAAGTCCCCGTCAACGGCGTACTCGCGAAGCGCCCGGCTCAGCCTTCCGCTCTTCGGCTGAGGCTCGCGCGTTTGACTGCTCAGGCCGCCTCTACCTTCGCGCTCACGTAGTCCACAGCGTCACGCACGGTACGGAGGTCCTCGAGATCCTCGTCGTCGATGCGGAAGCCAGGAAGTCGGTCACTGAGTTCCTCCTCGAGCGCCTCGACTAGTTCGATCAGTGCGAGCGAGTCCGCGTTGAGGTCGTCAGCGAACGAAGAGGACTCACCGATCTCAGAGACGTCGATCTCGAGTATCTCAGCGAGCTGAGACCGGACGAGTTCGAGCACCTCGCCACGGCTCATGATCGCACCGGTCTTCTCGGCCACCTGGGCTCCTTCGTCTTGATCTCGCACAATGTTAAAGCCTGTCGACCGACAGTGCGCGCTGGCCACCGCGGCCGCGAGCAGAGTCGGCTCGGCAGATCCGCGAATCGCGCCCGGTCCGACGTTTAGGACTTCGCGACCGCCTCGCGCAACGACCCCACCATGTCGCCGGCGGCGGCTTCGTGGGCGACGCGCACTGCATTGAGGATCGCTCTCGCCGATGAGCTACCGTGACTGATGACACACACACCGTCCACGCCGAGCAGCATCGCTCCGCCTGTCTCCTCCGGGTCGAGCCTCTTGGCGTACACGTGGAGCTCGGGACCGAGCACAGCGCCCGCACCACGAGTCTCGGGGGACGTGCTGATCACCTTGCCGAGGATGTCGAACAGGGCCCGCAGCGCTCCCTCGAGCGACTTGAGCGCCACATTGCCGGTGAAGCCGTCGGTCACGATCACATCGACGTTGCCATTGAGCAGGTCGCGACCCTCCACGTTTCCAACGAAGTCGACTCCCACTCCGGCCGCCAGGAGCGCGTGCGCCTCCTTGGCGAGCTGGTTGCCCTTCGTGGGCTCCTCCCCGATGGACAACAGCGCGACCTTCGGGTCGGGGATGCCGAACCGCCGGGTCATGAAGGCGGACCCCATCTGAGCGAACTGCACGAGCCACTCGGCATGGCAGTCCGCGTTGGCGCCGGAGTCGACGAGTACCGTCGGGCGCCCGCTGACCGCCGGGATGAGCGCCGCGATCGCAGGGCGGGCAACGCCCGGCAGCCGGCCCATGCGCAGCAGGGCACTGGCCATGGTGGCGCCGGTGTTGCCCGCGCTCACCATCGCGGATGCCCGACCGTCGTGGACCGCCTCGGCGGCGCGCACGAGCGTCGAGTCCTTCTTGGTCCGTACGCTCTGGGCGGGGTCGTCGTTCATGGCTATGACCTCGGACGCCGGTATCACCTCCAGCCCGCCTGTGTCACCGAGCGAACCGTCGGTCGGACCGACGAGCACGACGGGGATGCCGAGCTCCTCAGCGGCGCGCCGGGCTCCAGCGACGATCTCGGCCGGGGCTCGGTCGCCGCCCATGGCATCGACTGCGACGGGCAGTGGGACGGGGGACGGCGACGCCGTACCCTCACTGGTGGTCGGCGCCACGACGGTCAGTCGACCTCGACCGCCTGGCGACCCTTGTACCACCCGCAATGAGGGCAGACGACGTGCGGCAGCTTCGCCCGGTTGCACTGCGGACAGAGGCTGCGCGAGGGCGCCTCCAGCGTCCAGGCCGACGCTCGCCGGCTCCGGCTCTTCGACTTCGAGGTCTTCTTCTTCGGGACAGCCATCGTCACTTTCTCCACTCGGGTATCGCTTCGAGCGCACCGAGCCCGGTGAGGCCGGCCCACCGCGGGTCGGTCTCGTCCGTGCAGGTGCACGTCTCGTAGTTACGGTTCACGCCGCACTCGGGGCAGAGCCCGAGGCAATCGGGCCCACAGAGCGGCGCGAGCGGCAGCTCGAGGATACAGGCATCGTGGGCAAGTGGCTCAAGGTCGAGCCAGTCGGCGGTCATCGCGTACTCGATCTCGGGGTCCGCCTGGTCTGTGTAGACCTCACGAACCCGGGCGACGAGGCGTCCCGTGGCCGGTTCGAGGCACCGGCTGCACTCGCCCTCCCAACTGGCCGAAACCGTCCCGGTAACGACCACGCCACCGATCACCGACTCCAGTACCAAGTCCAAGTCGACGGTAGAACCCGCCTCCACACTGGAGTTGCGCACATCGAGATCGGGGATCGGGCCGCGGACCTTCAGCCGGCGCAAGGTGCCGGGATGCTTGCGCAGCACGGCCACCGCGACGACAAAGGGCCCGCCACGGCCGGTCCTGGTCATTCCAGGTCCTGGTCGAAGAACCCCTCGCCTGAGAGCCAGGCGTCGTCGCCGGGTTCGCCCTGTGCATCGTCGCCGGGCTTGGGCTGGGGTGGCGGCACGGAGGCGAGCCGTTCGCGGCCGGCCCGCACCGTCTTCAGCGTCCGGTCGAGCACGATCTCGAATCCGGCAAGCTTCTGGTCGACGTAGTCCTCGGCCTCGTGGCGCATCTGGCGCGCTTCGGCCTCGGCATCCTCGACTATTCGCACCGCCCTGTGCTCGGCCTGGCGGACGATCTCTGTCCGCTGGACCATGCGCTCGGACTGGACCCGGCCGTCGCTGACGATGTCGGCAGCCTCCCGCCTGGCGGCGGCAAGCAGCTCCTCATGGTCCTTGAGCATCCGGCGGGCGCGGCGCAGCTCCTCGGGAAGCTCGTCACGGATCGCCTCGAGCAGGTCGAGCACCTCGTCCCGGGTGACGATCGCGGACGACGAGAGCGGCATGGACTTCGCGGAGGTGATGATCTCGATGAGCTCCTCGACCAGATCCTCAACGCCGCCTGGTTCGCCAGCCGGTTGGTCACCGGCTCCAGGCTCGGTACCTTCGTTGTCGTGGATGTCGGTCACGGTCGCAGCTCCTTCAACCGGCGGGCAACGGGAGGCGGCACAAACTCGCTCACGTCGCCCCCATAGCGAACAACTTCGCGGATGAGCTTCGAGGCGACGAACGAGTGCGCCGAGCTCGTCGGCAGGAACAGCGTCTCGATGCCTGAAAGGTGCTGGTTCATCTGCGCCATCTGAAGCTCGTTCTCGAAGTCGGACACGGCCCTGAGGCCTTTGACGATCACGTTCGCCCCGACCTCGAGGGCGACCTCGACGACCAGGACCGACATCGACACGATCCGGACCGAGTCCACGTGGGCCAGGGACTCGGCGATCATCGCCTCGCGCTCCGACACGTCGAACAGGGGCTCGCCTTTTTGTGGGTTCGTGACGACGGCCACCACGAGCTCCCCGAACAGCCTCGAGGCGCGCTCCGCGACCTCGAGGTGCCCGTTGTGGAACGGGTCGAACGAGCCGGGGAACAAGGCGACGGTCAAACGGTGTCCTTCTCGGTGGCGCTCGGATCACGACGGCCGAGCCCTTGGGGTTCGACCAGCGTGACGAGCGTACCGCCGTAGCGGTACTCGCGGCGGACTAGGAACCTCTCCCCGGGCGCGACCGGGGCGGACGACTCCAGGACAGCCAGGTCCGCTTCCAGCAAGTCGAGCAGCGACGGCCAGTCGTCGAAGGAGTAAGGCGGGTCGACAAGGGCGAGGTCGTAGTGCGTGCCGGCTTCGCGGACAAGGAACTCGAAGACGTCCGCCCGCACGACGCGAACGGCAGGCGAGTCGGCCAAGCCGGTCGAGTCGAGATTGGCGCGAATCGCGGCGACGGCCCGGCGGTCGGCCTCGACGAAACAGACCGAACCGGCTCCACGAGACAACGCCTCTATGCCGAGGGCGCCGCAGCCCGCGTAGGCGTCGAGCACCGACGCTCCTTCCACCGCGCCGCGGCTGGCAAGGATGTCGAAGATCGCCTCACGCACCCGATCACTCGTCGGCCTCAGGCCTGGCAGGTCGGGGGCACGCAGCCGGCGTTGCCTCGCCGTGCCACCGATAACACGCATGCCTCAACGGTAGAACGGCGAGGGCCCCCAAGTGCTCGAGGATCGCAATGCGAGTGGATCAGCCCTTCAGTACGAACTCCTCCGACTCCTCGGCCACGAACAGGTGGACCTCGTCTGCGAGCAGGGGATGCGCCGCGAGCGTCGGGTCCTCGTCGATTATCGCCTCGGCCACCTGCCGGGCCGCCCGGACCAGCGGCTTGTCCCGGCGAAGTGACGCGAGGCGCAGGTCGCTCCTGCCCTTCTGGCGGATCCCGAAGACCGTGCCCTCGCCTCGCAGCTCGAGGTCGACTTCCGCCAGCTCGAACCCGTCACTGGAGTCCTCGAGGGCACCGAGGCGCTTCGCGGCCCCGCCAGTCACGCCCTCCGCCAAGAGGTAGCACCAGGACTTGTCTCTGCCCCGGCCGACCCTGCCCCGGAGCTGATGGAGCTGGGCGATGCCGAAACGGTCCGCGTCCTCTATCACCATCACGGTCGCGTTCGCCACGTCCACGCCGACCTCTATGACCGTCGTGGCAACGAGCACCTGCAGCTCGCCGCGCCGGAAAGCAGCCATCGTGGCCTCTTTCTCCTTGGACGGGAGCTGGCCGTGCAGCAGGCCGACGGCGAACCCGGCCAGCTCACCCGCGGAGAGGCGCGCGTACTCCTCCACAACCGATTTCGGTGGTTGCCTCGGCGTCTCCTCCGGTCCTAGGCCAAGGCCGGCGATGGGAAGCGTCGGGACCAGAACGCGCCCGGCGTCACCATAGGGCTCGGGCTCGTAGTCCTCGATCTCGGGTCCCTCCTGCAGGGACTCCGGCTCCTCGTCCTCGGGCTGGCCCCCTCCCACGAGCGGGCAGATGACATAGGCCTGGTGGCCGGCCGTGATCTCCTTGCGCACCCGCTGCCAAGCAGTCGCGCACTCGTCGGGCCCGTTGAGCCAGGCCGTGGTCACCGGCGTCCGCCCGACCGGCAGCTCGTCGAGCACGGTCTGGTCGAGGTCGCCGTAGACGGTCATCGCCGCAGTGCGCGGGATCGGCGTGGCGGTCATGACGAGCACGTCGGGGTGCCGGGAACCCTGCTCGGTCTCGGAGGTCGCGCTGGGGCCTTCACCGTCGCCGAAGCTGCCGTCGGGGAGTGTCGCGGGTCCCTTCTCCCTCAGCGCCGCCCGCTGCTCGACCCCGAAGCGGTGCTGCTCGTCGATCACCACGACCCCGAGCGAATGGAAACGGATGTTGTCGGTCAACAAGGCGTGCGTGCCCACGACAAGGTCGAGGCTCCCGGTCGCCAGCTCGGCTTGGATCCTTGCCCGCTCGCTGCCGGTGGTCCGGTTGGTGAGCAGCGCGACCTCGAGCGGGCGCGCTCCTCCTATGCGGGTGGCGTCTGGGACCTCCAGCCCGGCGAGGAAGCTGCTCGCGGCCAGGTAGTGCTGCTCGGCCAGAACTTCTGTCGGGACCATGAGGGCTCCCTGATGGCCGCCCTGAACTCCGTAGAGAAGGGTCGCCAGCGCCACGACCGTCTTGCCTGCTCCGACGTCGCCCTGCAGGAGGCGGTGCATCGGGTGCGAGGCGGCGAGATCGGCGGAGACCTCCCGGATCGCCCGTTCCTGGGCGGTGGTCAGACGGAAGGGCAGGTGCCCCAGGAACTCCCCGACGAGGCTCGCCCGGCCAGGAGGGGGCGTTACGAGGTGAGGGATCCCGGGGGCCTGGGTCGCGGCGGCGCGCTTTTGCATTACGAGGATGAGCTGGAGCCTCAACAGCTCGTCGAAGGCAAGCCTGCGCCTCGCGACGTCCCTCTCCTCGAAGCTCTCGGGTGCGTGTATCCCCCGGAACGCCTCCGTGCGTCCGAGCAGGCCCAGCTCGTCCAGGACCTGCGCCGGCAGCACCTCCGCGAAGCGGCCCGTGCGCTCCAGTGCCTCGGCCACGTAGCCGGCGATCTCTGTGGAGCCGATCTTGGCCTTGCCCGACTGCGGGTACACGGGCACTAGGCGGCCCGTCTGGTCGCCGACGAGGTCCACCACAGGGTTGGTCATCTGGCGGGCACCCCGGTAGATCTCGGTGCGGCCGAAGACCACGACCTCCGAGCCCACCGCCAACTGGCGGGCCCGCCACGGCTGGTTGAAGAACACCAGCATGAGGCGCGCCGTCGAGTCCTCGACGGCAACCTGCACCATCGTCTTCCCGCGGCTCGTGCGGCGGGCGGAGACACGCTGCACGGTCGCTGTGACCATTGCCTCCTCGTCCTCGGCGAGCGCCCCGATATCGGACTGGTGACGGCGGTCGA
This sequence comes from Acidimicrobiales bacterium, assembly GCA_050015175.1. Lineage (GTDB taxonomy): Bacteria > Actinomycetota > Acidimicrobiia > Acidimicrobiales > Bog-793 > Fen-455. Next base: position 249,852 of record JBEKBX010000001.1, read on the forward strand.
TGTATCGACGTGGGTAGTGCATCAGCAGGTCCAGCACGCTCTCGATGCCCATCGAAGCGAGGCCCGCGGCCTTGCGCGCCTTGACACTTCGCAGCTCGCTCACGCCCTTGTCCCCGAGAAACCGCAACGTGCGGCCTCCCGCCGCCCCGTTCACTCGACCGAGACGAAGTACGGGTAGAGCGGCTGGCCGCCGTGGTGCAGCTCGAGGGAGACGCCCGGCCGGTTCTCGCGCAGCCATTCGGTGACCCGCCGGGTATCGGCCGCGGTCGCGCCGGCGCCCTCGATCAAAGTCACGATCTCGTCGCCGTCACCGAGCAGCTTGGCGAGGAGACCGCATGTGGCCTCCGGGAGCGTGCTGGCAACCGACTCGATGCCGCTTCGCGAGAGCCCGATCCAGTCCCCGGCCTCGATGCGGCCCGCCGCCGAGTCGCTCGCACGTACTGCCCGGGTCACCTCCCCTGCGCGCACCCTGCCGGCGGCCGCCTGCATGGCACGTGCGTTCTCCTCACCGGTGGCCTCGGGGTCGTACTCGAGCAGTGCGGCGAAGCCCTCCTGTATGCCGGCGGTATTGACCACGAACGCCGGCTTGGTCGAGATCTCGCAGGCCTGCTCGGCAACGGGCACGATGTTCTTGTTGTTCGGGAGGATCACGACCTCGGCTCCCGGTACCGATTCGACGACCTCGAGGATCTGCGCAGTGGACGGGTTCATCGACTGTCCTCCGGCCACGATGTGGTGGACACCGAGCGAATAGAAGATGCGGCGGATCCCGTCGCCCGTCGCCACGGCGACCACTGACGTCACCGGCACCGGCTCTTCGGTGCTCGGCGTCTCGGCATGGAGCTCGGCCGCGCGGCGCACCCACGACTCCTCCTCGACCTGGTCGAGCAGGTCGGTGACACGAATGTCACGTGGGCGGCCCACGTCGAGCGCGGCTTCGACCGCCGCCCCGATGTCGTCGGTGTGGATATGGCAGTTCCACAGGCCGTCGCCACCGACGACAACAATCGAGTCGCCGATGCCTGCCCAGACGCTCTTGAACGCCCCGAGGGTCTCGTCAGGGGCCTCGAGAAAGTACATGACCTCGTAACGCGGCCCCGGGCCTCCCGCCGCTTCGCCGACGCCGGTGCCTGCGGGTCGGAGGGCTGGACCGTCGTGATCCGAACCCTGCCCGCCGGTGTCACGGCTCGCGCGTGCGAGAGCGTCCAAACGCGGCGCGGACTGGTCGGCAGCAAAGCCACTGGCGATCTTCTCGGCGACCTCGGGAGGTAGCGGCAGGCGATCGGCGATGGGCCGCCCGTCGATCACGTGTAGGAAGGCGTCGTACAAGAGCACGAGCCCCGCCCCGCCCGCGTCGACCACACCGGCTTGGGCGAGCACCGGCAACAGGTCGGGCGTCCGCCAAAGCGACAGGACGGCGGCCTGCCTCGCCGCCTCGAATACCTCCAGCAGGTCCCCGCCGGCCCGCTCGTCGACCTGGCGCGCGGCTCTGGCCGCGTCGGCGGCGACGGTGAGCATCGTGCCTTCGACAGGACGCATGACCCCTGCTCGCGCCGCGGCGCTGCCCTCTGATAGCGCCACCGCGGCCTCGTGCGCCCCGACCACCGGGCAGGGGGCGAACGTGCCCGAGATGCCGCGCAGAATCTGACAGAGGATGACCCCGGAGTTGCCCCGTGCCCCCATGAGGGACCCGCTCGCGATCGCCCGACAGGCAGCGCCCATGGCGTCGCCGTCGGCCGCGGAGAGGTCCAGGCCGTCCAGCGCCTTGACGACGCTCTCGACCGTGAGGGCCATGTTCGTGCCGGTGTCGCCGTCGGGCACCGGGTAGACGTTGAGCCTGTTCACGACACTACGGTGACGCTCCAGGCCTTCGGAGAAGGCGCGCATCACCATCACGAGGTGCTCAGGAGTCAGACCGTCGGCGAGATCCGCTTCAACGCGTCGAGCGGTCACCGGTTCACAGCGCGGCATGGCGCTACCGGTGGTCGCGGATCGGTTTCGCACGGCGCCATTCCAATGGATGCTAACGTCAGACCTCGTCCATTTGTAGGAACTATCTCTTGAGGAACGCGTCAACGTGGCAGCCGTATGTGAGATCTGTGGGAAACACCCGGGCTTCGGGATGAACGTGTCCCACTCCCATCGGCGCACGAGGCGCCGCTGGGACCCGAACATCCAGCGTGTTCGCGCGCTCGTGAACGGGACCCCGACCCACTTGAACGTGTGCACGTCGTGCATCCGTGCCGGCCGGGTCGTCAAGCCACCGCGGCGGATCCTCGCCGGGCGTACTGCCTGACACCTGCGCACCTCGGCGCGGTACTCGCTCGCGCTCAGCTCAGGCGGTGTTCCCAACCCGAGGCCCCCAAGGGCTCGGTTCCGATGAGGCGTAGCCTCGGATCCGCGACGCAGGCGCCGATGCGGATGGGCGCCCGCAATCCCGCAGCCTCGAAAGCCCTTTCGATTGCGCCAGGGTCACGGGCTGCGAAAACGAGCTCGTAGTCCTCGCCACCGCCAAGAGCTTCCTCACGCGTCGACCCCTCCGCCGTCGGGACAGCGTCCAGCACGACCCCGACGCCCGAGGCGGTAGCGAGGCGGTCGAGATCGATCCCGAGCCCGTCGGAGACGTCGATCATCGCCGTTGCCCCGCCTGCCGAGGCCGCCAGCCCCTCGGGCACGCGTGCGACCGGCCGGCGATAGGCAGCGGCGAGATCCAGGGACGCCTTCGGCGCACCGGCCCCTCTCGACGTCCCCGCAGGACCTGCCAGCAAGGTCGCGTCACCCCCTTTGCCCGCGCGCAAGGCCCTGAGCCCTGCCGCCGAGCGGCCGAGGGCTCCCGTGACGAACAAAAGGTCACCTGGGCGGGCGTTGGAACGAAGGACCGCTTCCCGGTCCCCCGTGGTGCCGGTGATCGCGACCGTGATCACAAGACGCGGGCCGGACGACAGGTCGCCGCCGACGACGGCGCAGTCGTAGGCGGCTGCGGCCTCGGCGAGCCCGCGGACCAGCCCCTCGATCATGACCGCGGTCGCCCCCACGACCGTCACGAGCGCGTGCAGGGGCCTTCCGCCCATCGCAGCGATGTCGCTCACGTTGACGACGAGCGCCTTCCAGCCGACGTCCGCCGCGTCGACCAGGTCCAGGTCGAAATGCACGCCTTCGACGACGGCGTCGGCCGCGAGAAGCAGGGACTTGCCCGCGGGACAGGCGACCACCGCGGCGTCGTCGCCGATCCAGATCTCGCCTTCGGGTGGTTCCGGCAAGCCCCGTCTGATGGTCTCGATCGCGGCCAGTTCGCCGTTGCTACCTGACATAACTGCGGACGCTACCTCCAAGACGGGACACCTTACCCGGCACGGCGAGCATGCCCAGGCGAATTGGGAGCAGAAAGTACCGTCGTCTACGATCGCTCAATGGCAGAGACCCGCAACCGCAAGCTCCTCGACTGGGTCGACGACGTCGCTGCGCTCACACAGCCCGACCGGGTCGAGTGGTGCGATGGTTCGGCCGACGAGTACGAGCGACTGTGCCGACTGCTCGTGGATCGGGGAACCTTCACCAAGCTGTCCGAGGCCAAGCGCCCCAACAGCTACTGGGCCCGATCGGACCCGGCGGATGTCGCGCGCGTCGAGAGCCGCACGTTCGTGTGCTCGGACGATCCGGAAGATGCCGGCCCGACCAACAACTGGATGGACCCCGTCGAGATGCGCGCGACATTGACGGAGCTGTTCCGGGGGGCGATGAGAGGCCGGACCATGTACGTCGTGCCTTTCTCGATGGGTCCGCTCGGGTCCCCGATCGCGCACGTCGGCGTCGAGATCACCGACTCGCCGTACGTGGTCGTGAACATGCGGATCATGACGAGGATGGGCGCGGGAGTGCTCGAGGTGATAGGCGACGACGGCGACTTCGTGCCGTGCCTGCATTCGGTCGGGGCCCCTCTCTCTCCCGGGCAACACGACGTGGCGTGGCCCTGCCATCCCGAGCAGATCTACATCAGCCATTTCCCCGAGACGCGGGAGATCTGGTCGTTCGGGTCCGGCTACGGGGGCAACGCCCTGTTGGGCAAGAAGTGCTTTGCCCTGCGAATCGCGTCGGTGATCGGGCGCGACGAGGGCTGGCTCGCCGAGCACATGCTGATCTTGAAGCTGACCTCCCCCGCCGGAGAGGTCCGCTACGTGACCGGGGCCTTCCCTTCGGCCTGCGGGAAGACGAATCTCGCCATGCTGGTCCCGACGATGCCCGGCTGGAAGGTCCAGACGATAGGCGACGACATCTGCTGGATGAAGATCGGACCGGACGGGATGCTCCGGGCGATCAATCCGGAGGCCGGCTTTTTCGGTGTGGCGCCCGGCACGAACATGGTGACCAACCCGAACGCGGTGCTCACGCTGGCAGCCAACTCCATATTCACGAACACGGCCCTCACCGACGACGGCGACATCTGGTGGGAGGGGCTCACCGCGGAGCCGCCGGCGCATTGCACCGACTGGCGGGGCAATGAGTGGACACCCGAGGTCGCGACGCCTGCGGCGCACCCGAACTCGCGTTTCACAGCTCCGGCCAGCCAGGATCCGGCGATCGCCGAGGAATGGGAGAACCCCGAGGGCGTGCCCATCTCGGCCATCTTGTTCGGCGGCAGGCGAGCCTCGGTGGTCCCGCTCGTGCACGAGGCTTTCGAATGGGCGCACGGTGTGTTCCTGGGCTCGATCATGGCTTCGGAGACGACCGCCGCCGCGACGGGGGCCGTCGGCGAGCTGAGGCGCGACCCGTTCGCGATGCTGCCGTTCTGCGGCTACAACATGGCCGACTACTGGGCGCACTGGCTGTCGCTGGAGGACCGGATGGCCTCGGCGAACCTGCCACGGCTCTTCTATGTCAACTGGTTCCGCAAGTCCGCCGACGGGCGCTTCTTGTGGCCCGGATTCGGCGACAACTCCCGCGTGCTCGAGTGGGTCTTCGAACGCTGTGCCGGCAGGGGCGAGGCCGTCGAGACGCCCATCGGCTACCTCCCGGCTCCGGGCACGATCGACATCGAGGGCCTCGACATCACCGAGGAGGACATGACCGAGCTGCTGCGGGTCGACCGCGACGAATGGCGCGCTGAGCTGCCCCCGATCGTGGAGTATTTCTCCCTGTTCGGCAAGCGCCTGCCGCCTGCCATCGCCGACCAGCTCGACGCGCTCCGTCAGCGCCTCGGCTGAGAGTCGCGCTGACGCCGACCGGCCTACTGGCTCAAGCGGGGCGCTCGTCACCCGGTTGGGCGGCACCGGGACGATCATCGACGTCGAGCCGTCTGGGGCGAGCACCGCGTAGTCTCCTGCAGGCAAGCTCGGGAACACGGCCGCGTGAACCGTGGCGACGGGACCCACGCGTGGCAGCACCCACACGTGCATGCGATGTGACGGGTCCGAGGCAGGGTGGATCTCGACCTCGCGGCCCTCGCACCGCGCGAGCGCCGTCAGGGCGAGCGCACCGCGGTGCTCGCCTACGTCCAACAACGCAGCACGGCTGGGCTGGGTTGGCCGGACCGCCTCCCCGGCCGACGAAACTTCGCCCGCGTGGGCGTGCGCGGCTCCGCCGGGGCGGAAGTTCACGAGCCGTCGCATCGTGATCGCCCCACTCCTGCCCGCGTCATCACCTCACCCGGCAACCGGGAGGTCCTGCGCCGAGGGTTGTCGTAGAGGTCCCAGGAGTCGCCCAGATACGGGAAGGCGTCCCGATAGCTGAGGCCGAAGGCGCTCAGGCTCGCGACGTTGGCAGGTTCAGGCGCGGTGCCGCCGAAGCCGTAGAGCGCCCCGGCGGCCGCGTCCGGCTTGAACCACTTCACGACATCGCCGAGGAGCGCACGGGTCACGGCCTTTAGCTCGATGCTCACGACGTCGTCGAAGACGCGCCGGCCGTTCGGGAACCCAGCGACGTCACCACCCACGACGCCGAGGATGGCGGCGTTCGCCGGTACTGCCGGTTCGATCGCCACGTTGAGGCGGAGCATGTCCGCCTCGATGGTTCCCGTGTCGTTCTGGAACCCGGCGATGGGCCCGGCCGGCACGCCTGTCAACAGGACCGCGTCGAGATCAGGGCGAGTGTTCGAGGGGCTCCCCGTGTGAGCGGCGAGATTGGGGAACGCTCCGGGGTACAAGACGTTGAGCAGCGTCGCGAGGCTCGGGTGGTCGTAGTAGCCCGAGAAGGCAGCATCGCCCGCTGGGGCCTGTGTGTTCCAGCAGTCCTTCACAGAGTCACGGGTAACCACTTCGCGGGTTCCGACCATCATGTGAACCTCGCCGCTGCGCGGATCCGGTATGTGCACGACGAGCGGCCCGGTGGCGGGGCGACCCACGGGCGCAGCGACGCCGTCGCTGTGAACCGTCGCGGGTCTTGGTGATACCGACGCCAGCTTGGGGAATGACGGAACGGCAACGAGGATGCCCGCCGCTGCGACCCCGGTCCCACCTCGCTTGAGAAACGTCCGTCGAGTGATGCTTTCCATCTCGTGCCCCCCTTGTCGAAAGAGGCCTATCCCGCACCGCGACGGCGACTTGGCCCTTCGCCACGCCCGGACTGGGGCTCTCCCGGGCCGGTCCCGGGTGCCTCTCGACAGGGCTACGACACAGGGTGGTGGTGCGGATGACCAGTCTGCGGTCCAGGCTGGACGCGGCTCAGTTGAGCGACGTGCCTGGGAGTTCGGCCCCGCCCGCGCGGCGCTGAGTCAGACGGCTGTGGATGACGGCGCGGCGCATCGAGACATGGAACCCGGCTGCGACGGCGCAGGTCACGCCGATCAGAACGTCCCCCGCCTGCAACGAGAAGCCGACGACGACGGCCAACAGTGCGCACAGCACCCAGACCAGCTGCAGCTGTGTCTCGAACCTCGCAAAGGCGCGCCCGAGCAGTGCCGGGGGCACGTTCCGCTGTGCGATCGAGTCGAAGGAAGGCTTGGCCGAGGTGGTTGCAAAACCGATCGCGAGAGTGAGCAGCCCTTGAGCCCACAGTGAGCCCAGGACCGCGACGATGACCCCGACAAATGCGGACAGCACGAGCGAGTAAAGGATCAGCTGCTGCTCGGACAGGTACCTGCGCAGCACTGGCACGAGAAGCGACCCGAGTAGTGAACCGATCGCGCTCGCCAGGAGCACGAAACCGAACCACCATGTCGCAGCGTGGAGATGACGAAGGGCGAAGGCAAGGAAGAAGGTGAGGAATCCGACCGAACCCCTGATCACCGACATCGCCGTGAGCGAGAGCACCACATCGGGGACATAAAGCGGCAGTCCCAGTCGCTGCCGTTCGCGAGCAACGTTGATCCGCACCTGACGCTTCCGGTCAGACGCGGGCGGACGCTCGTAGAGCGGGCGACCCGCGCCCTGCGGCCGACGGTCGTCGTCGGGGGCGGGCGGTCCCAAGATCGGCTGGCCGTCGGGCGTCGCTGCCGCCGGTTTGGCGAGGACCGAGTCAGCGCTCCTCGGAAGCCGGACCGCTGCCACGCCGCCGAGGAGGAAGACGACGAAGGCCAACCGCAGCACCCACGGCGCCCCGAGCTGCAGGAAGCCGACCGCCACGGGAGATGCCAAAAAGCCCGCGAGAGTGGCGAGCACCGCGAGCTTCGCGTTCGCGCTCGCGAGATCGTCCTCGGTCTCTGTCATGGACGGCACCAATGCAGCCTTGGCAACCAGGTACAGCTTCGACAGCACCAGCACGCCGAACGCCTCGGGGAACAATAGGAAGCCCTTGATGTCGCCGGCCATCAAGAGGACGAAGACGGCGCTTCCGACAGACGCGACGGCCATGGACGTGCGCCTTGCGTACCTGCCCCGGTCGAGCAGCGGGCTCAGCGCGGGCGCGACGACGACGAACGGCGTGATCGTCAGCAACAGGTAGAGCACGACCCTGCCCTTCGCAGCTTCAGGCGAGATCGTGAAGAACAGAGTCCCAGCGAGAGAGATGGTCACCAGCGTCGTGCCCGCCGAGAAGATCGTGTGGACGAGCGCGAGCCTGCCGAAGGGCTGCGACTGGTCGAAGAGGTCGTGGACTGCGCTGCGGAGGAGCCGGGTGAAGCGAGCCCAGCGCGGGGAGCTGTCCACGTTGCCATGGTACGTGGCTCCCCGGCGTCGAAGACCCCGCTACGATGCGGCCACACCGAACGAGGAGGTCACCAGTGGGAGTTCGTGCCTACGTGTTGATCCAGACAGAAGTTGGCAAGGCGGCCTCAGTCGCGACGAGGGTGTCGGAGATCCCCGGGGTCGTGCAAGCCGAAGATGTGACGGGCCCCTACGACGTGATCGTTCAGGCCGAAGCCGAGACAGTCGACGACCTCGGCAAGATCGTCGTCAGTCGCGTACAACTCATCGAGGGCATCACGCGCACGTTGACCTGCCCCGTGGTCCACCTCTGATCAGACAGTGGTCGAAGCGACCACTGTCGCTGGCAGGCGCGCCCGGGGGGCGACGGAGTCCAGGTTCGCGCCCTACAAGCCGCCGGGGAACGTCTCGCGGGGTCTGAGCTCACCGAGTCGGGTCTCGCCGAGTCCCGTCCCTGCGTCCTCGCGGTAGGCGGCGTAGCCGGTCCGCTCGAGCTCCTCGGCAAGCTCGGGTCCTCCGCTCGCAACGATCCGGCCCTCCGTCAGCACGTGGACGTGTTGGGCGGGCAGCTCGGCCAGCAGACGGCGGTAGTGGGTGATCGCGATCACGCCGAGGGGCGGATCGCCTTCGCGCGTTGCCCGCTCGATGCGCCTGGCCACTTGACCGAGCGCATCGACATCCAGGCCGGAGTCGAGCTCGTCGAGTACCGCGATCCGCGGCCGCAAGATCGCGAGCTGGAGGGTCTCGTTTCGCTTCGCCTCGCCGCCGGAGAGGTCGACGTTCAGCGGGCGCGCCAGTATCGCCGGCGGAATCCCGAGCTCCGCGGCCTCTTCAGAAAGGCGCGCGTCGAGGGGCCCGGGCTCGGCTTCTGTACCACGGCCCGCAGCAAGCAACGACTCGGTGAGCGCCGACGCGAGCGGCACCCCGGGCACCTCGATCGGGTACTGGAACGTCAGGAAGAGCCCTGCCTGCGCCCTCTCGAAGGGCGCCAGATCGAGCAGCTCGACTCCATCGAGCGTCACGCTCCCACGCGTGACCTCGTAGCCGGGACGGCCCATCAGCACGTGCGCCAGCGTGCTCTTGCCCGAACCGTTCGGGCCCATGACCGCATGGATCTCCCCACTGCGGACCTCGAGGTCGATGCCGCGCAGGATCTGGCGGGAGGCGACTCCGGCATGAAGATCCGAGATCCTGAGCACGCTGGCAGTCAACTGATCACCGCGAATACGTAACCGGAGTCGACCTCGATCGGCACGACCTCGACCGGCCTGGTGGCGGGCAGGCTCTGAGGTGAGCCGTCCAGGAGGGAGAAAGTGCTCCCGTGCCGGAGGCACTCGATCTCGCACTCGTCCGCGAAGACCTCCCCCTCCGAGAGCGGGTAGTCCTCGTGGCTGCAAACGTCGACGAGCGCCCTGAAGCCGGACGCGCAATGAACCAGCGCGATCGCTCCTCCTTCGATCTCGAACCGACGGACATGTCCGACCTCGAGATCGCCGGTCGCGCACAGAAGGACGCGCAAGGGGTCAGCTCCCACCGGTGACCCTGTCCAGACGCGCCGCGACGGCCGCGGCGAGATGGGCCCGAACGCCGGGCGCCGCGACACGCACCCAGAGGTCCTCGAAGAAGCCCAACAGGATCAGGCGCTCGGCAATCGCTGGTGGGACACCCCGAGACTCGAGGTAGAAGCGCTGCTCACGGTCGATCTGACCGACGGCGGAAGCATGCGAGCACCGGACGTCGTTCTCCTCGATGTCGAGATTGGGGACCGAGTCAGCGTGTGCGCCATCGCTCAGCACGAGGTTCCGGTTGGTCTGGAAGGCATCGGCGCCCTTTGCGCCGCGCCTCATCCTGATCAGCCCCGAGTAGACCGAACGCGCCGTGCCCCCGACAGCGCCCTTGAAGACCAGGTCGCTCTTGGTGCGCGGTGCTGCGTGCTCCTGCAGGGTACGGAAGTCGTGCACTTGGGTCCCGTCACCGAGGTACGCGGCCAACAGCTCCGCACTCCCGCCCTGGCCCGCCAGGACCGACTCGGTGCGAAAGCGTGCGTACTCGCCGCCGAGCGAGGCCGTGAACGTGCGGACCGTGGAGTCCCGACCTGCGCGGATCCGCTGATGCCCGAGCTGCCAAGCACCCTCGCCGAGCTCCTGGATGGCGCTGTAGGAAAGGACGGCGCCATCCCCGACGGCTATGTCTACGATCGGGATCACCAATAGCGAGCCGTCACCGGAGACGAAGAGCTCGATCACGGTCGCTTCGGCCGCCTCCCCGGCATTGACCACCGTACGAGCCGAGACAGCTTCCGCGACCTCTGCCGTCCCGCGCGAGCCGAGAAGGTGAACGATGACTATCGGGTGGTCGATGCGAGCCCGGGCGGGAACCGAGAGCACGACCGCGTCACGGAGAAAAGCGTCTGCAAGATGGTCGAACACGTCGGGCTCGTGCTCTTCCTTCCCGGAGTCCGAGTTCAGCTCCGTCACCTGGTCAAGGGCCCGCGAACCCCTTGGATCTCCTAGGACGCTGCCAAGGACGGTCCCTCCCGCAGCCGCTGCGGCGGACAGCTCGAACGAGACCGGAGCGCCGTCTATGACAACGGCGAGACCGGATCGCTCGCCGACTTGTTCGAGAAGGGCTGCGGACTGTGGCCAGGCGTCAACTTGGGGCGCCGGCCGGAGACGAGCCGTGGCACCGGTTCCGCTCGGCACATACCGGTCGAGGTCGAGATCCGAGATCCTGCTGTAGCGCCAGAGATCTTCGTCGACCACCGGCGCTGGGCTCGCTGCGAACTTCTCCAGCGCGTCGAGGCGTCGGCGAGCGAGCCACTCCGGGCCGCCGAGACTCCGCGCGACCTCAGCGGTGAAACAAGCAGGTAACTGCATCGTGATCAGGGCAGGAGGTTAGTGGATGCTCGTCATCGAGGCGAAGAGCCCTTGCGCTTGAACCAGCTACGGGGACCGGAGCCACTGGACCCCGAGCGCCGTTCCTCCTTGTGCTCTCGTTTGCGCGCCTCCGCGGCTACGTCCGGCGCCACCGCAGCGATGATCTCTTCGGCATTCTCGAGCAGGTCGGCAGCGTCCGCGGCAGGTACCTCGGGCGGCTCCTCCTCTAAGGCCGGTTCGGTGAGCTTGCCGTGGGTCCAACCAGCATCCGCGAGACGACGCTCATAGACCGGGCAGTTGTCCGGGCACCGCCAGGGCGCGTCGGGTGCCATGTCGAGCACGCAGAATCTCGCGACCTCGCCACTCGCGTAGGTGCGGCTCTGGTAGTGGCGACAGTCCTCCCGCATCGGCATTGTGATGGACGTTACCTCGCCACGAGGTTCAAAACGCCAGCAGGTCCGCGCGGGTCGACGCTCAAGGGAATTCAGCCGACCGAGCCGTCCATCTGGAGCTCGATCAGACGGCTCCATTCGACCGCGTACTCCATCGGCAACGTCCGGGTGATCGGCTCGATGAACCCGTTCACGATCATGCCCATCGCCTGCGTCTCGCTCAGGCCGCGGCTCATGAGGTAGAAAAGCTGGTCGTCACCAATCTTGGACACTGTCGCCTCGTGGCCGATCTCGGCATCACGCTCGCAGACCTCCATGTAAGGCTTGGTCTCCGAGACCGAATTCTCGTCCAGGATGAGTGCGTCGCAGCGGACGAAGGACTTTGCCCGCCTGGCGCCCTCGTCGACGTGAACCTTGCCCCGATAGGCGGCGTGGCCGCCGTCTTTCGAGATCGACTTCGAGACGATGGTGGAACTGGTCTCCGGCGCGCAGTGGAACATCTTCGCCCCGGTGTCGAGGATCTGGTGCGCCCCCGCGTAGGCAACTGAGAGGACCTCACCTGACGCCTTCGGCCCCATCAGATACACCGATGGATACTTCATCGTGAGACGTGAGCCGATGTTCCCGTCGATCCACTCGACATGCGCCTCGGCTTCGGCACGGGCTCGCTTGGTGACGAGGTTGTACACGTTGGTGGACCAGTTCTGGATCGTGGTGTAGGTGATCCGGCTGCCAGGCAGCGCCACGAGCTCGACGACCGCCGAGTGAAGCGAGTCCGACGAGTAGACCGGTGCCGAGCAGCCTTCGACGTAGTGAACCTGGGCACCCTCGTCCGCGATTATCAGCGTGCGCTCGAACTGGCCCATGTTCTCGGCGTTGATCCGGAAATACGCCTGGAGGGGCATGTCGACTGTCACCCCGGGCGGGACGTAGATGAAAGAGCCCCCCGACCAGACGGCGGAGTTGAGGGCGGCGAACTTGTTGTCGCCCGGCGGGATGATCTTGCCGAACCACTTGCGGACGATCTCGGAGTGTTCGCGAACAGCGGTGTCCATGTCGGTGAAGAGCACGCCGAGGCGTGCCAGGTCCTCACGATTTCGGTGGTACACGACCTCGGACTCGTACTGTGCGGTCACTCCGGCCAGGTACTTGCGCTCGGCTTGGGGAATTCCGAGCTTGTCCCAAGTGCTCTTTACGGACTCTGGCAGCTGTTCCCAGTCGTTGACCTGCGCGTCGGTGGGCTTGATGTAGTAATAGATGTCGTCAAAGTCCAGGTCAGGCATCTTTTCGGCGAACCAACGCACCATCGGCTTGCGCTCGAAGCGACGCAGCGAGGACAGCCGGAAGTCGAGCATCCAGCCCGGCTCGCCCTTCATCGCGGACATCTCCCGAACGATCTCTTCCGACAGCCCCTTGCGCGGCTTGAAGACGTAATCCTCGACGTCACTCCAGCCGAGCTGGTACTTGCCGAGATCGAGCTCCGTGATGGCCATCAGGCATTCCTCTCCGGGGAGTTTCTCCTACGCAAATAGTAACAACTCCGGGACGGGACGCCTACCCGCGGCCAGCGCCAATGACCGCACCGCCCTTCGCTACGCGTGCGCCGCCCGAGTCGACCTAGGCCGACGCCGGGTTCAGTTCGACGTTGAAGGGTTGCGTGATGCTCCTGGGGAGCTCCGCCACCAGGCCGTTCACTGTCAGACCGATGTACTCCGGTGCGCCGAGCGTCATAACGAGCGCGCCTGATCCTGTGTAGGTCGCCGACTGACCAGCGCTCAAAGTCTCGGCAAACAGCCACGGGCCTGCAGTGGTGTGCTCGATACCCACCCAGCACCTCCCGCCGGTCGCCTGGAACGCCAACGTGTAGCTGCTCGACGGCACGGTGAACGCGATGTTGGAACCGGACACCGAAGTGGGCTGGAGGGTCGTCTGGAGCGTCGTCGTGGTGGTCGTCGTGGTCCGCGCCCCGCCGCCGTGGCGAAGGGTCGTCGTCGTGGTCGCCTCGTGAGGCCCCGCGCCGCCGCTCAGGGAAATCACGGCCGCAACGACCGCCACAACGGCCGCCGCGGCGACGACACCGGTCGTGGCCCGCCGCACCATCACCTGGCGATGTCGCTCAGCTGACGACCTGTACGCCTCCGGGCGGGCACGAGCCTCGGCCGTTCCCGGCAACCGCGCTCGGGGGTGCGTGGAACCCGGATGGGCGCCGACCTCAGACGCTTCACCCAGCGTTACGTCGTCTTCCTCGCCGTCACGCTTCTCGTGGCCCTTCGGCGTCACGCCGACAGTCCGGTTCGGGACGGAGAGGCGAAGCTTCGGCTCGCCGGCCGGCGGCAACCGCGAAGAAGACAGCTGGCCCTGGCCGGGCATGCGGGCACTGCGGCGCGCAGGTGGGACCTCCCCGCCCGCCTCGTCGATGCGCCTACCGACGTGAGGATGGCCTGTCTCCTCGTGGGGAAGGATTCGGAACCCTGTGGACTCGGTGCGCTTGGAGACCTCGCCCAACACGCCCAGGGCGCGCTCATATGTCTCGACGGACTTGGTGGCCGACCTACCCGAAACGATCCGTGCCCAGACGATCGCGGCCACGACGAGCACCGCGAGGACGACAATGACGAGTGCGATCACGCTCCTCAACTCCACAGCTGGCTACGCACGCTCCCATTCAAGCCGAATGCCGAGACCAGGGCACCGCGCCCGTCTGACGAGCCGACAGCGTTCAGGTTCTCAGGCCATGGCGAGGGCGGAGGTGGTCGGGGATCTCGCAACGGCGCGGGTTGGCCCGATCACGCGCTGACACGACCGGGTCGGTGACGCCCCAGTCGGCTTTCAGGTCGGGGTCGTCCCAGGCAACGCCGAGCTCGTCCACAGGGTTGTAGTAGGAGTCGACGAGATACGTGAGCGTCAGATCCGTGACCGCCGCGAACCCGTGGCCGACGCCAGGGGGTATGAACAACCCACGATCGTCGTGCTCGCCGATCTCGAGGATCTCGGTCGCCCCGTCGGTTGGCGAACCGACCCGAAGGTCGTGCAGGACGACGCGTGCCCGGCCGCGCGTCACGTACCAGTAGTCAGACTGGTGGAAGTGGTAGTGAACGCCGACGACAGCACCCTGCTGACGGTCCGAGCGGTTGCCTTGGACCATCTCGCGGCCGAGGGGGAACCAGTTCCTTCGGTACGTCTCGATAAACCGCCCACGGCTGTCGCCGTAGACGTCCGGAATCACGATCATCACGTCCGCGATCACGCTGGACGCTTCCACTCTCGGCAACGGTCGCCCTCCTTCAATCGATTCTGAGACCCTGAGAAGCGGCCTCCGGCAGGCTAGTGCTGTACGCCCGCAAGACCAAGAGACGACGACTCTGAAGAGTCCGCGTCCTTCCGAGTCATAGCCCTCGCGCCTGACCTCTGACCTCCTTCAGCGCTCATTCCCCGGGCAATTCTCTCGGAGGCCTCGTGGAAAAGGCGAGCTGCCAGTCGTTCTCGCTCTCCCCGTCGATGGTGAGGCGCCAGGTGAAACGGGTGTTGTCCGGGAGCGGGAGCGGGCTGAAGTTGACCGCGACGGCCACGTCGACCGGGCTTCCCTCAGGCACGCCTTCGGGACGGCCTACCTCGAAGTCGCCCCGCACCTCGATCGGCTGTGGACCATCGGCGCCCTCGACTATGACCGGGCGTCCGTCCTCGTCCATCAAGAAGAGCTCCCAGTGGTGCGGGCGCGTCGCCTCGTGCCAACCGACGTCCACCTTGATGGCGATCGCAGACGGCATCGGCTCGGGTCCGATCAGGCTCCAACCCCCGCCGAGGATGAACAGCTTCCCGTCTGCCACCTGCGCCGCGTCGCACAGCATCATCGTCACTCGCACGCAGCAACGGTAGCCCGGCACGGTACCGACTGATCAGTGAAGTTTGAGTACCGTCGTCGCGATGAGCGAGCTCGGCCTGCGCAACGACCTGTACCGGCGACCGCTCGCGACAGCACTCGAACGCCTGGGCCTCGAGACCGGGTGGCGATGCGTGGACGTCGGTGCCGGCACAGGTGACGTCTCGGTGGCCTTTGCAGGGCTCGTGGGGCGCGAAGGACGCGTCTACGCGGTCGACAGCGATCCCCGGGCCCGGGACGAGGTTGCCGCCGCCGCGGCCGCAACTGGAGGCGCCCAGGTGATCGCCATCACCCAGGCCGGTGAGGACCTGACATTGCCGGAGAGCGTCGACCTCGCATATTGCCGTTTCTTGTTGATGCACGTCCTCGAGCCCCGGGTCGTCCTGCAGCGGATGGCCGCCTCACTCAGGATCGGGGGCTATCTCCTGGCCCAAGAGCCCATCACCTCGGCGGGACGGATCGACGGTGTTGCGATGTCGATGCCAGCGGCGAGGCACCCTGACGTGGGGGCCCTGCTTCCCAGAATGGTTCGCGAGGTCGGCTTGGAGCTCATCGACGCCTGGGCCGAGGCTCCAGCGGGCGCCGGGCCGGGCCCGGTCGCGACCTATCTCGAGGAGCTCACGGAGGTGGAGCCGGGAGATGCCGCGGTGGTGCTGCCGCCGCTCGTCACGGTCATCGGGCGTCGCAGGGCTCCGGAGAGCTCCTCGGCGCGTGGCTGAAGCAAGCCCGGCTCCTGCGAGCCCGACATCGCGAAAGCGATACCGGTTGGGACCGGCTCAGCCCACGAACGACTCGACCTGCTTGACGAGCTTGTCCTCGATCTCGAGGTTCCAGGCCGTTTCGGCGACATCGACCAGGAGGAACAGGTCCGAGACCAGCAGGGTCTCAAGGGCCGCCGCCGCGAGGTGCTGAAGCCATTTGCCTATCCCGATGCGCACGAGGCAGTCGCCAGGCGAGCCGGAGACGGTGATCGTCAGGGCGCGGTCGGCATCGACCACGGCCGCAAGGAAGCCGCCCTTCTTCGCCTGGATCACGGTCCCGTGGGCACTGGCAACAGAGCTCTGCACCGTGAAACCGTCCGACTTCAGGTACTCCTCGATCTTCGACTGCAGGTCGGCCAGGTCGACCTGCTTGCCCTGGAACTGCAGAACTCTCTCACCTATCACTTGGCGCTCCTCTCGACCTCTGGGTGGGCTCGGCTGCCCATGATGAGCGCCGCGGGTGAAGCGCTCCTGAGCACGCTACCTGCGTCCGCCGCTTCCGGAACGTCGCCCGGCCGGGATCACTTCAAAAGACGCGACAGGCGGCGATCGGCGAGTACACGGCCTTTGGTCTGACAGCGCTTGCAGTAGACGACCTCGTGCGACTCGTAAGAGACCCTGAGAAGGGGCTCGCCGCAGACCGGGCAGGGTAGGCCGACCCGATTGTGCACAGCAAACCCGGTGCCGAGCTTGGCCTCGGTGAGGCCCCCTGTTCGCTTGCGCTCCGAGGTGACCGCCGCGGACAGGACCGAGCGTATCTCGGCCACCAGGCGCCGGCGCTCTGCAGGGTTCAGCGACCTGAGGGAAGAGAAGGGCGACAAGCCGGCGCGGTTCAGCGTGTCGTCCGCGTAGCCCCTGCCGATGCCGGCCACGAACCTCTGATCCCGCAGCAGGGTATGAAGATGACGCGCGTCCTGACTCGTCATCAGGAGGTCTTCGAAGGCCTCGTCCGCTGGCTCCGGGCCGAGGCCGTCCATAGGTCCTTCTTCGCCGGCAGCCAGCACCCACCAACCCGCCTTGCGCTCGTGACCATGCTCTCGAACGAGCACTGCAGTGCCGTTCCCCAGGACGAAGCGAACAACCGCACCCCTTGGCCTGGTGTGCTTGGGTGGTACCTCGATGTCCAGACGACCCGCCTGCGACAGGTGAACCAGGACGCGGCGACCCGACGACAGGTTCCAAACGAGGTACTTTCCCCGGCGCCCCACCCCCTGCACATTCTCCCCCTCGAGGCCCTGGTCCGCCGGCACAACGGTCTTCAGCCCCGAGAAGCCCAGTAGCTCGACCTGCTCGATGACCGCCCCCGCGACCGCGGCATCGAGACGTTCCGCAAGGGCCTGCATCTGGGGAAGCTCGGGCATGTCACGCGGTCCGGGACAACCTGTCCGGCAATTCGCGAGTCCGGCTCAGGACTCGGTCGGGCCCGAGCACCGAAGGCCCCCGCGTTCGCCCCGCGCGACGATCTTGAGCGCCATCTTGCGGCTCGCCTCGTCGATCATCTCGGCACCGAACATCACGGCGCCTTTGCGATCGTGATCTGTCGCCTGCGCGTAAGCATCGAGAATTGCCCAAGCCCGGTCGAATTGTTCCTGAGTCGGCGAGAAGACTTCGTTCAAGATCGCGACCTGGTCCGGGTGTACAGCCCATTTGCCGTCATAACCGAGAGCATGTACCCGGTTGCAGTAGTCACGGAACAGCTCAGGCTCACGGATCTTGAGGAACGGGCCGTCAATGACCTGGATCCCGTTCGCTCGACCGGCCGTCAAGATCTTGCTGAAGACGTAGTGGAAGTGGTCACCCGGGTACTGGTCGATCTGGACGCCACCGGTCAATACGGGCATCTCGATAGAAGCGGCATAATCGGCCGGCCCGAAGACGACCGCCTCGAGCCTCTTGGACGCGGCACAGATCTCCTCCACGTTGATGAGCCCGCGCGCGGTCTCGATCTGTGCCTCGATCCCGATGTGACCGGCCGGAAGGCCGCTGTTGAGCTCCACTTGGGCAAGGAGAAGATCGAGCGCGATGATCTCGGGCGCCGCCTGCGTCTTGGGCAGCATGACCTCGTCGAGACGCTCGCCCGCCGCGGCTACGACCTCGATCACGTCCCTGTAGGTCCAAGCGCTGGCCCACCCGTTCACCCGGACGCACAGCACGCGGTCGTCCCAGGGGAGATCACGGATCGCGTCTACGACCCCCGCCCTTGCTGACTCCTTCTCAGCAGGCGCCACGGAGTCCTCCAGGTCGAGAAAGGTCATGTCGGCCGGGATCGAGGGGGCCTTCTCGAGAAAACGCGAGCTCGAGCCGGGCACCGACAGGCAGGACCGGCGCGGCAGGTTGCGGGAACGCTCGGACACGGCATCGATGGTACGACGACACCCGGGCACGGGCCGCGGCGCCCACGGACCAGTCCTGCCGTGCCATCGTTATCGAGCCGACGGCGTCTCGTCGATCAGGTCTTGCGGGGTGAGCTGCTCGGTGACGAGGCGGGCGAACCGGCCAGGGTCGCCTGCGACGAACGCCCGGCAGAGTGCCACGCCCTCCACATAGCAGGAGATGTACGACCTCCAGATCGGATGGAGGAGGAACTCGACCGCCTTCTGCGCTCTTGCCCTCGACGTCAGCTCGAAGCGGGCCACTTCGTCGATGACCGTGTCGGGATCGGCCCCGTCCTCCCACAGGCGGAAGGCGGCATTCGCACGCACGCCGCCGAGTGCCTCTCGCGCCTTCCTCATGGCCGCGACCACATCGGAGTCGTAGCGGATCCCGAGCGGTGTCAGGTGGTCGGCCACAACCGCGTCCGGACAGGGGCCCATCACTATCTCGAACCCAAGGTCAGCGAGTCCTTCGGAGAGCAGGTTGTGCGGCGTCCCGATGACGACGACCGACTCCTCCCAGCACCGGTTGCGACGGAGAAGGCCCTTCTCCTTGCGGACGTGCTCGGTGTGATGGCCCGGATAGGCCTCGTGTGCCACGAGGGGACCGACAGACGTCGACAGCACCGGTAGGTCGGTGTTGATCGCGACCCTTGATCGCAACCCTCCCAGGTAGTAGTTGAAGCCGCTCCACGGCTTGCCGCCGACGAGCTCGAAGTCGACGCTTTCGCCGGCGGGCAGGCCGAACATGAGCCGGGTCCTGTCACGGAGGTCCTCGGCGAGCGAGGCGATCACAGCTTGCAGCAGGTCGACGGGAACCGTCCGCGACTCCCGCCAGGACACGCAGCGATCCAGCAACGGTCCTTTGCCCGGCACGACCTCGTCGAGGCGGTGGTGCGCCGCCTCGAACTCGTCCTGCTCGAATCTCCGCGGGCGAACGCCGTAACAGGCCTCGACCTCGTCCGCGTACGCGATTTGCTCGCCGGCCAGCTTGCGCGCGGTGGTGAGCAGACCGACCGCCTGGGCGCGCAGGTAGTGACGCCTCGACGCGTCCCTCCCCGCGTCGTCCACGGCCTCGAGCTGCCGGTGGCCCGGCGCCGCTTGGTCGCCCGGGTCGCCGAGCGGCTCACCCGCGTCTATGGCGGCCAGAAGTGACCGTGCCTCCGCCACAAGATGGCCAGGGGACATGATCGGCGCCGCGGTGACGCGGGCTGCGATTCGCTGAGGCCCGTAGTAGGAGTCCACGAGCCCGGGCACGTGACGGTCCATTGCCAAGCCGAGCGCCAGGTAGCGCTCGACGACCTTGGGCGTCATTCAGAGCTCAACCGATGCGCGAACGGAGAAACTCTGTCGTGCGCTGCCAGGCGAGCGCCGATGCCTCGGCGTCGTAGACCTCGGGACGCGTGTCGTTGAAAAAGGCGTGATCGGCTTGCGGGTAGATGTGGATATTCACGTCGTGGTTGCCCGAGTCCCTCAGGGTGCGCACGAGTGCCCTCGCCGACTCGGGGCTTGCCGATTCGTCCTTCCCAGCGAAATGGCCGAGAACCGCACCGGTCAGCGCTGAATAGTCGGGCTGCGCTCCCTGCCAGGGCACGACACCGTAGAAGGGCACGACAGCTCTCACCCTGTCCGGGCGCTGCGACGCGAGCATCAGGGCCAGACCACCGCCCATGCAGAACCCGACGACCCCGACCCCGCTTCCACTCGAGCGGGCGGCGACCTCGTCCACGGCGCCGCCCATGTCTCTCCCTGCCCGGTCCAGTTCGAGCGCCATCATCAGTTTCGCGGCCTCGTCGGGCTCAGTGACCTTCCCGCCGTGGTACAGGTCTGGTGCCAGTGCCACAAAGCCTTCGTCCGCGAAGCGATCGCACACGTCCTTGATGTGGTCGACCAGTCCCCACCACTCCTGAATCACGACGACTCCCGGCCCGCTCCCGCTGGCTGGCAGGGCGAGATAGCCGACGTCGGTCGAACCGTTGCTCGGAAACTCGATCATCGATCCCATGGGTGCGAAGCTACTCCCGCCGTGGAGCAAGTTCAGGCATTGGCTCGATAGCGCGAGGATTATCCCCATGCCCGCGAGCCGTCTCCCAGGATCGCTGCGCGTCCTGCTCGGGGCGAGTTTCGTGTCGTCGATCGGCTCAGGGTTGACACTTCCGTTCCTCGTCATCTACCTGCACCAGGTTCGGCACATTCCTCTCGGGATCTCAGGCCTTCTGATAGGGGGCGTCGCCGTTCTCGCCCTGCCCGTCAGCCCCGTGGTCGGCGCGCTCGTCGACCACATCGGCGCCCGTGAGGTGATGCTCGTGACCATGGTCGTGCAGGGTCTCGGCATCGCCGGCCTGGCGACCGTGCACAGTGTCTTGACAGCCGTGCCCGCGATGTTCGTCTATGGGCTCGGCCAAGCTGCCGCTTGGCCTACGTGGAACGCGCTGCTCGGAGTGATGGTCGGCGACGACAACATCAGTCACCTGGCCTTCGCCCGCAACTTCCAACTCCTGAACCTCGGCCTCGGCATCGGTGCGATCGTCAGCGGGCTAGTCGTCCACGTCCGTGATCCGTGGACCTTTGTGGCGATCTACCTCGTAAACGGGGCTTCCAGTGTGATCGTCGTCCCCGTGGTCGCGCTCTTGCCCCGCAGCGCCTTTCGATCGACGCGTGATGCCGGTGCAGCGGCGCCGGCAGAAGAGGCGGCCTCGCGAGCCACGCCTCGCGACCAAGCTCGGCATGGATACCGGGCCGTGCTGAGCGACGGCTTGTTCCGCAGGTACCTAGTGATGATGACCATCCTCATGACCGCCGGCTACGGTGCCTTGAACACGGGCTTCGTAGGCTTCGCCACGTCGGTGGCCAAGGCTGGTCCCGGTACGATCGCGGCCGCGTACGCGGCCAACACCGGGTTCATCGTGCTGGCGCAACCGCTGGCGCTGCGAGT
Organism: Acidimicrobiales bacterium; assembly: GCA_050015175.1. Classification (GTDB taxonomy): domain Bacteria; phylum Actinomycetota; class Acidimicrobiia; order Acidimicrobiales; family Bog-793; genus Fen-455. The sequence goes on from JBEKBX010000001.1 coordinate 271,143, forward strand.
GGTCGGCCGAACGAGGCGCACCACCGCACTCAAGATGGTCGCAGCCGCGTTCGCCGCTTGCTGGATCGTGCTGGCGGCAGCCGGTCTGACACCGGGGTCCAGCGCCGCCCGGGCACTTGTCATAGCCACCCTGGTCGTATTCGCGACGGGCGAAGTGCTCCTGAGCCCGGTTAGCGGCCCGCTCGTGAACGACCTTGCGCCGCCGGCGCTTCGTGGCCGTTACTTTGCTGCGTCCGCCATGTGCGTCACGGTGGCCAACGTCGTGAGCCCGGCGATCTCGGGTGCGGCGATCGGCGCCGGTCTTGGCATCTTCCTGCTTGGCTTCTTCGTCGCCTGCTGTGCCGCAGCCGCTGTCGGTGCGGAATGGTTGGGCCGCGCCCTCAAGCCTTCACAGAACAACGCGCCCGAGAGCCGGCCGCCGGCCGTCGGCGAGCCGGTCGCGGGTTAGCTGAAAAGACCGGGAAGCGGTCATCCGCCACGAACGACTAGCTCGGGCGCCGGAGGGCATCCGCCACGACTCAGGACCCCGATCGGGCTCTCGAGACCTGACGGCCCGGCCAAGAGATCGAAAACGCCAGGTTCTAACAGCTGGACACTGTCGCCGGCCCGCCTCATGACCTCTCCGAGCAGCTGGCCGTGCAGTACCCGACCGACACCCGCGACTCCCCAGAGCGGAACCGAGGCACCGCGTGCGGCGTGGGCGACATCGGCGGCCGCCGCCGTGACCAGTACACCACGACTACCAGCCGCAAGCGCCTCCACGAGCACGACTGCTGCGCCCTGGACAGCTTGCTCGGCCTCGCCGCAGTCCCAGCTGCTGGCTTGGGAGACCACTGCCGCAAACAGGCGAACCTGCGCACGAAGCCGGGGCGACGACCCCACCACGCGCACGACTGGCACCGGGCGCTGCGAACAAGCCTCCAGCACAGTCTCGGCGGGAAACGCCACGACGAGCGGTGCGTCACCGACAAGACGATCGCCCAGCCCAACAGCGAGCAGCTCGGCCGTCGGATCCGAGACGAGCTCCCCGACCGCACGTCGAGCTGCTTGGTCGGGATCGGGCGCGACGAGCACCGTCGCGGCCACCCACCAGAGCGGCCCCATGGTGACATGAGACTCCACGAGCCGCCGGCACGCAGTCACAACTGCCGGTGGCTCGTCGAGGGCGAGCTCTGATAACGCCCACGCGGCCTCGACTGCCAGTGTCGTGGGCGTCTCGTCGCGGTCCCGGGCGATCCACCGGAGGCGCTCGATGGGGTGCATCCGGACGGAGGTTACCGGCGTAGCTCCGACGTAGCGCCGAGGGTCGTAGGGAGCCGACTCTCGTCGGGTGTGCTCAGCCGACGATGCCGCCTTTGGTCATGGCGAGCACGTCAAGTGCCCGGTCGACCTCCTCCTCGCTGAGCAGCCCCATCTCGAGCACGACGCTTCGCAGGTCCTTTCCTCCGGCAAGTGCCGCCTTCACGACCCTGGCCGCCTGCTCGTAGCCGATGTAGGGATTGAGAGCCGTGGCGATCGATGGGGAGGAGAGCGCGTACGAGCGGCATCGCTCTTCGTCGGCGACGATCCCGGCGACGCACTTGTCGGCCAGGGCAAGGCTCACCGCTGAAAGCAGGCGGATGGACTCGAGGAGGTTGCTGCCGATCACCGGCATCATCACGTTGAGCTCGAAATTACCAGCGGCGCCTCCGAACGCAACGGCGGCGTCGTTGCCGACAACCTGCGCAACGACCTGGCAAACGGCCTCCGGGACCACCGGGTTCACCTTGCCCGGCATGATCGAGGAGCCCGGCTGGAGATCCGGCAGGTGGATCTCGCCGATGCCGCATCGCGGGCCCGAGGACATCCATCGAAGGTCGTTCGAAAGCTTGAAGAGCGACACTGCGATCGTCCGGAGCGCACCGGAAGCCTCGACGAGGGCGTCCCTGGAGCCCTGAGCCTCGAAGTGGTCACGGGCCTCGGTAAGCGGCAAGCCGGTAGCAGAGGCAAGCCGCTCGATCACCTTTGCCGCAAAGCCTGGCTTCGCGTTCAGTCCGGTCCCCACGGCCGTTCCGCCCAGCGGCAGCTCCGCCACCCGTGGCAGAACACCCTCGAGGCGTTCCACGCCGTACTCGACCGCCGCCGCGTATCCGCCGAATTCCTGGCCCAAAGTGACGGGCGTCGCGTCCATGAGGTGGGTGCGCCCGGCCTTCACGACGCCTTCGAATTCGTCCTGTTTCGCGCGCAGGCTCGAAGCCAGACGCCGGAGGGCCGGAATCAGATCGCGCACGATCCCGCGGGCGGCTGCCAAATGGATCGCGGAGGGGAAAACGTCGTTGGTTGACTGTGACGCGTTGGGCTCGTCATTCGGGCGCACCTCCCGCCCGAGCCTTTCATTGGCGAGATTCACCAGCACTTCGTTCATGTTCATGTTCGTGGACGTGCCCGACCCCGTCTGGAAGACGTCTATCGGGAATTGATCAAAATGGCGCCCGGCTGCCACTTCTTCGGCCGCCTCGGCAATTGCCGTCGCCACACCTGAGTCGATGGTCCCCATTTCGGCGTTCACGATCGCTGCCGCGCCCTTGATCATCGCCAGAGCCACCAAGAGCGCGGGTTCAACGGGCTGGCCGGAGATCGGGAAGTTCTCAACAGCGCGCTGTGTCTGTGCTCCCCATCGCGCTCGCTGCGGTACCCGGACCTCACCCATCGAATCGTGCTCGACGCGATAGCCGACAGCGGCGTCGCCGGCGGCCTCGGAATCTCCCATAACAGTCATAGAGTCAACGTAGCTGTCAGAAGGGCGGCCATGACAATTCAGGCGGAACTATCGTAACGACGCTGTAACGTCCATATTTCTGGCCGGAAAGGCTCCATCGCAGGTGAGACGCTATGTGCTTGCAAGCCTTTGCACACCGAGTTAGGTTGCGAGCACTGTGAGACCTGGCACTGGGCGCCTCGTCGTTGAGGCTGCAAGAGGCTCCGTCGCCGCGCCGGATGCGTCGGCTAAGCGGCGCCGCCGCGCAGCGGTCTCGCTGATCATCTCCGGAATGCTGCTTGCTGGCATCGGCACGCCGCTTGTTCTTGCGGGCATACCTGCCGGTGCTGACCAAGTTGCAACGCTGCAACAGCGCGCTCAGTACATAGCAGCCGAGATCCAAGCAGCCAATGTCAAGCTGACCATCCTCGACGAGAGCTACCTCCAGGCCAAGGCTCGTGTCGCGTCCCTCGGGCAACGGGTCGCCAACGCGACAGCGGCAATTGACAAGACCGAACAGGCGCTCGCTCAGGACCAGGCGCATTTGCGCCAGGTTGCCATCGAGGCATACGTCACCGGCGGCGCCTCACAGAGCCTCTCGGTGGTGTTCAACGGCACACAGCAGACTGCCGGCATGCAACAGGCCTACCTGCAGGCGGCGTCCGGCAACCTGAGCGAGTCCGAGACCACGGTCGAGATCAACCAGCGAGCGCTGTCCATCGATCGGGTCGTTCTCGATCACTCCGAGCAGGTCGCAAAGGCCAATGAAAGAGCGATCACGACCGACTTGGCGCAGGCACAGGCCATCACTGCGAAGTTGACGAGCGAGGAAGCGAACGTAAAGGGCCAGCTCGCAGCTGCTGTGGCAGCAGCTGAACAAGCCAGGGCGGCCGCCTACGCCGCCGCTTTGGCGGCGGCGGCCCGGCAGGCGGCAGCGACCCAGGCCGCCCAACAGCAGGCGGCTACGCCTCCGACGCCGGTCCCGACACCCTCGCCATCGCTGCCATCGGCATCCGGCGACACAGCAGGTCAGATCGCCGTGAACGCCGCCCAGAGCCAGCGTGGAGTCCCTTACGTGTGGGGAGGTGCCACAGCGGGAGAGGGTTTCGACTGCTCCGGACTGACCATGTGGGCATGGAGCCAGGCCGGCGTCTCGCTGGCCCACGGGGCGACAGAGCAGTACTACGAGATCGAGCACGTCTCGATGTCGGACCTTCAACCGGGTGACCTCATCTTCTACGGCGACGGCTACCTGCTCTACCACGTGGTCATGTACATCGGCGACGGCATGGTCGTGCAGGCCGAGGAGACGGGCACCGACGTGATGGACACCCCGATACCGCCTGGTGCCTACGGCGCAGGCAGGCCCTGACCTCCCCCGAATCCGAGAAGCTCCCTAGCAGCTGAGCTGCCGGAGGGGCGGCCGTCCGCGTACGCTGCGCCCATGCGCGCTGTGATCGTCGAGGCTGGGTCCGTCGTCGTGAGGGAACGGCCTGACCCGGTCCCGGGGGCCGGCGAACTGCTCGTCCGTGTCCAGGCAGCGGGCCTGAACAGGGCGGACCTGCTGCAGAGGGCCGGCCTGTACCCGGCCCCGTCGGGGTGGCCGGTCGACATCCCGGGCCTCGAGTTCGCGGGCATCGTGACGGCAGTTGGCCCTGGTAGCGAGCGGTTCGTCGTCGGTGATCGGGTCATGGCGGTGGTCGGAGGAGGGGCGCAGGCCGAGCTGGCGACCGTCCACGAGCGCACTGCCCTGCCGGTGCCCGACGGACTCGGTTTCCTGGAGGCGGGTGGGTTCCCGGAGGTGTTCACGGTCGCGCACGACGCCCTTTTCACCCAGTGCGGGCTCAGACCGGGCGAACGGGTCCTGGTGAACGGTGCCGCGGGTGGCGTCGGCGTCGCGGGGGTCCAACTGGCGTTGGCAGCAGGCGCCACGGCCGTGGCGAGCGTGCGCGCTGCGCAGCTGCGCGGCGCTCTGGCAGCTTTCGGCGCCACAGCGGTCGACCCGGCCGACACGGCGGCGCACGGCCCTTACGACGTGGTCTTGGAACCGATCGGTGCGCCAAACCTCAGCACCGATCTCGACTCGCTTGCTGTCGGCGGCCGTATCGCGATCATCGGTGTCGGCGCAGGTGCACGCGGTGAGATCGACCTGCTGCAGCTCATGGAACGTCGTGCGCGCATTCATGGCGCGACGTTGCGGGCACGCCCACTCGAGGACAAGGCCGTTGCCGCGCGCCTCGTCGAGCGGCAGGTCCTGCCGCTCCTGGCGACAGGACGTGTCCGCGTCGTCGTCGAGGAGGTGTACGAGTTGGCGGACGTCGGCGCCGCGTACGAACGGTTCGCGGCGGGAGACAAGCTCGGCAAGATCGTCCTGAACCTCGCCGGGTGACGCCGGCGGCGCCTTGAGACGCCGCCCACTGTCAGCGCAGACCGGCCATGACCTGGGCATTCTCCGGAGCTCCGGCCCGCGGGGCTTCACGGTCGGTCAAGAGAAAACGGACATTTTCATCTACCGGAATATTCCACTAGTGGAAATGTTCTACCCCACATGACATTACGGAACCCGCCCGGAGTCCCCGTCTCATGATGTCGATCGAGCGAACAGCTCCTACCTCCTCGAACAGTTCAGGGAACGTCGCGACGGCTGGGCTCTCGCCTCGCGAGCTTCTGGTCGACAGGTATTGCGAGCTCCAGCCGCAGATGCAGAGGCGCTTCAGCGCTCTCTTGCACAGGGAGCTGCGCGACGAGCTTCATGCCGTGACCGACCACCAGCTCAGCGTGCTGACTTACCTTCGCGGCCAATCGGTGACGATGCGTGAGCTCGCGAAGGAGCTCGATGTCGGAGAAAGCGCAGCTACGGCGGTCGTCGACCGCCTCGTGCGACAGGGACTCGTCGTCCGCTGTGACGACCCGTCGGACCGGCGCATCGTCCGCCTGGCGCTGAGCGTTGCGGGCGAGTCGCTGGTGAACAAGCTGCACGAGAGCGCCTGCCGCAAGACGGCAAATCTGCTCGTGTCGCTTTCCGACGACCAGCTCGCGCAACTTGTCGCTGTGATGGAGATGCTCGACGCCGCTGCCCTCGCCGATGAAGCGCTCACCGGCGAGACCGGCACACAGCAGAACGCCGAGGAGGGACCAGCGATATGACGACCACCGACCGTGTCCTCGGCGCCGACCGCCCGCTGGCCACTGGCCAGGGAGCCGGCCCTGTCGGGGCGACGACGAACCACGGGCACACAGGCGCGGCCATGAGCCACCGCCAGATCCTCGTGGTGTTCTCCGGACTGATGCTCGGGATGCTGCTCGCCGCGCTGGACCAGTCCATCGTCTCAACGGCGCTGCCGACCATCGTCGGCGACTTCCACTCCCTCAACCGCCTCACGTGGGTCGTGACCGCCTATCTCCTCACCTCGACGGTGAGCGCTCCCCTCTACGGGAAGATCTCCGACCTCTACGGGCGAAAGCGCATCTTCCAATTCGCCATCATCATCTTCCTCGCCGGCTCCGTCCTGGCCGGTCTCAGCCGGAACATGGACCAGCTGATCGCCTTCCGCGCAGTGCAGGGTCTGGGGGCCGGTGGGCTGATCGTGCTGGCGATGGCAATCGTGGGCGACGTCGTGTCCCCTGCCGAACGTGGCCGCTACCAGGGATATTTCGGTGCAGTGTTCGGAATCGCGAGCATCGCCGGCCCGCTTGCCGGAGGCTTCCTCGTCGACCACGCCTCTTGGCGTTGGATCTTCTATGTGAACCTTCCCATCGGCGCGATCGCCCTTGTCGTCACGAGCATCGTGCTGCGCGACCGCGCCGTGCGCACCCGCCACAAGATCGACTACCTCGGCTCTGTGCTCCTGCTCATCGGCGTGTCCGCTCTGCTCTTGGTCACGACCCTGGGAGGCTCTCCGCAGGGTTACGCGTGGCTGTCTCCGCAGATCATCGGCATGATCGTGATCGGTCTCGTCTTCGTCGCCGCCTTCCTCGTCCGTGAGCACTACGCGTCGGAGCCGATCGTCCCGCTGAGGCTGTTCCGCAAGCGGGTCTTCTCGGTGGCGAACGCCGCGGGCTTCATAGTCGGCGTCGCGATGTTCGGCGCGATCATCTACCTTCCGGTGTACCTACAGGTCGTCCGAGGAGTGTCGCCGACGACCTCCGGCCTCATGCTGTTGCCCATCATGGCCGGCCTGTTCACGGCCTCGATCGGAAGCGGCCAGATCATCGCGCGGGTCGGGCGGTACAAGATCTTCCCGATCCTCGGCACCGCCTTCATGACCATCGGGATGGGGCTGTTCTCCACCTTGACGATTCACACCTCTTTCCTCGTGACCTCCGCTTTCATGCTGCTCACCGGATTCGGGCTCGGTCTGGTCATGCAGGTGCTGATCCTCGCGGTCCAGAACGGGGTCGACTACAAGGACCTCGGGACGGCGACGTCGCTGTCCGCCTTCTTCAGGTCGATGGGGGGCGCTTTCGGCACCGCGCTCCTGGGCGCCGTCCTCAACGACCGGCTCGTCGGCAACTTGCGGAGGGCCCTGCCCGCCGCGGCACGCCCTCACGTGCCTGAGATTGCCCGTGAGATCGTCGGCAGCCCCGCCCAGTTGAAGCTTCTGCCGCAGGCTCTCCACTCAGCGGCCACTGTCGCTTACGTGCACACCATCGACACGGTCTTCCTGATCGCGACACCAGTGGTCGCCCTCGCCTTCTTCCTGTCGCTCGCACTGCCTGAGATCCGCCTCCGCAAGACCGTTCACACCGTGGTGAGCGAGCACGGCGCTTCGTCCGCCACGGCCGAGTCGGGCGAGACCATCGTCCTCTCGGGCAGGCCGTCGCCCACCTTCGAGCAGTGAGGAGGCCTCCGGTCCCGAGGCGCGGGGCGGGCCGTTGGCACGCCTGGTGACGCGACTGAGGGATACGCCGGGGGGTCCCCAGGCCATTCTCAGGGCTTTCCTCGGCGTGACCTTCACCTACGCCGGCCTGCAGAAGCTGACGAACCGTTTCTTCTTCCAGGCGGCCAACCCGGGGTCCATCCAGGCACAGCTGCACGCGGCGGTCACGACGAGCCCGATTGGACCGCTGATCAGGGTGTCGGCCCATGCTCCGGTACTGGTGGGTCTGCTGATCGCCTTCGGCGAACTGGCGGTCGGTCTCGGTACCCTGGCCGGGCTGTTCGGGAGGGTCGCCGCCACGGGCGGCATGGCACTGTCTCTCCTACTCTTCCTCTCCGTCTCTTTCAACACCACCCCGTACTTCTACGGCTCGGACATCGTCTTCTTCTTCGCGTGGACCCCGCTGGTGGTCGCGGGGAGCGGCGCTTGGTCGCTCGACGCGGCACTCGAGGCACGTCACGCAAGCGAACGTGCCGCGGTTGGGGCCGTCCCGGGGCGGCCGGCGCCGGACCTGGACCGCCGGGCAGCCATGCGCAAGGTGGCCTCCAGCCTCGCGCTCGCGAGCCTCGCCGTCGTCACCGCCGCCATCGCGGCAGCAGTCGGGAGGATGTTCGGAGGCACCTCGGCCCAGACACCGGGAGCGCCCCTGCTCTCACCACCGAGCACCGAGCCAACGGGCAACAAGCCGCCGAGCACCGGCTCGTCGGAGGGCACGGCCATCGGGCTCGCCAGCGACGTGCCGCTCGGCGGCGCCCGGGAGTTCACCGACCCCGCCCAGGGGATTCCTGCTTATGTGGTCCGGCCATCCGAGGACTCTTATGTCGGCTTCAGTGCGGTGTGCACTCACATGGGTTGCACCGTCGGCTTTTTTCAGCCGGCACTCCAGTTTCGTTGCCCATGCCACGGCTCGATCTTCTCCGCCGTCACCGGCGAGGTCCTCCAGGGTCCCGCCGCGGCGCCCCTTCCCAGCATTCCCATCGAGAAGTCGGCCGATGGCACTCTCCTCGCCGACGGGTAGCAACACCTCGCCGCGGCAACTGTCAGGCGTACTGACGATCCATTGGCGTCGCGTTTGAGTAGGATGCTTCCCGTGTTCAATTTGTCACCCGGATGTCACAGATGGTGACCCCCGCGACACGAGGGGCGCCCTCGGCACGCTCAGGCCGCTCGACTGGCACCACAACCTCCCGTGCACGGGCCGTCACGACCCGCTCGGCGCAAGTGCAGGCCCCCCGCTCACCCTCTGGTGCGCGACCAAGGCTCCCCCGCGCTTCCACGCGCTCCTCCCCGCCCGCCGTGGCGACGCCCGCGCGCCGGGCACCGGTGGGAGACGACGAGGAAGCCGACGGACGTCGGCTGCGTGCAGCTCGCAACTATGAGGCCGTGGTGGGCGCCGTTATCGACATCGTGCGGGAGTGTCCACCCCATGCCATATACCTACCGAGCGCAGCGGAGGTCGCAGCGCGGGCTCGGGTTTCGGAACGAACCGTGTTCCGCCACTTTGCCGACCTCGATGCGCTGTTCGTTGCCGCTGCCGCGAGGATTCGTCCGATTCAACTCGTCTACCTCGCTCCGAGGCCCGACGCTCCCGGCCTGGAAGACCGGATCGAAGTTCTCGTGGGCCTGCGGTCAAAGCTGTACGAGAAGATCGCACCTATCAGGAGAGTCTCGATCTACCTCAGCCAGACGCATCCACTCGTGGTCGAACAACTCGCGGAGGCCTACGCGACCGCCCGCGCCCAAGTTGCCGACGTCTTCGCCCCTGAGTTGTCCCGTCTCGACGCCAGGCGCCGCTCGCTGATGCTCGACGCGCTCGACCTCGCTTCGAGCTGGGCGGCGTGGGATTCCCTGCGGACCGTTCAAGGTTGCTCGGTTCCCCGTACGCGAAAGATCGTCACCGAGATGTTGACCGACCTGCTCGCAACGGTGCCGAAGGCCAAGCGCCGCTAGGTCAAGCGCAAGCTGATCCCGGCCGCGGGCGAGCCGGGAGTGTTTGTTCGCGGGTATGTTCGAGCAGCGCGATCCGTTCCAGGATCTGAGTCCGATGAGCTGGAGATGACCAGATATGCCAATGCCCTACCGCCGCCTCGGCCGATCCGGCCTCAAAGTGAGCCTGCTGTCGTTCGGCTCGTGGATCAGCTTCGCCAACCAGCTGGACGACGACCTCGCGGTGCGCTGCCTCGCCGTCGCACGTGAGGCAGGCGTCAACTTCTTCGACAACGCCGAGAGCTACGCGGGCGGTCAGTCGGAGGCGATCATGGGCCGGGCCTTCAAGACGCTCGGTTGGGAGCGCTACGAGTACGTCGTCTCGAGCAAGTTCTTCTGGGGCATCCACGACTTCCCGAACATGACGTACACACTGAACCGCAAGTACCTCATACAGGCCGTCGACGCGTCGCTCAAACGGCTCGGGCTCGACTTCCTGGATCTCATCTTCTGCCACCGCGCCGATCCGGAGACACCGATCGAAGAGACGGTCCGGGCGATGTCCGACATCGTCAGCTCCGGCAAGGCGCTCTACTGGGGCACCTCGGAATGGGCTGCAGACGAGATCGTCGCTGCGATCGAGATCGCCGAGCGTCACCACCTCTACAAGCCCGTGATGGAGCAACCGGAGTACAACCTGCTCCACCGCAGGCGTGTCGAACAGGAGTACGCCCGATTGCTCGAGGACTACGGGATCGGCCTCACGACATTCAGTCCCCTCGCCACCGGCCTGCTCACGGGAAAGTACCTGGAAGGGATCCCGGAGAACTCACGCGGCACTCTCGCGGGCTTCGAATGGCTCCGTCCCAATTTCGAAGACCTCCGCAAGAACGACAAGGTGCGGGCCCTCAAGGCGATAGCGGACGACCTCGGCTGTCCGCTCGCACAGCTCGCCATCGCCTGGTGCGCCTCCAACCCCAAAGTGTCGACGGTCATCATGGGCGCGAGTCGCGTCGAGCAGCTTCAGGAGAACCTGCGCTCGCTTGAGGTGCTCGAACGGCTGGACGACGAGGTGATGAGGCGGATCAACGAGGTGGCCGGCGAGGTCTGAACCCAGGACATAGTCGCTCAAGCCGACCGCATTGCTCGGCGCAGCAGTGGCGGCTCGTGCAACGTCGCCGCCACTCGAACTCGTGCGTCGAGTGCCACCGCACCCCCGGGGCTCGCGATGACGGGATTCAGGCTCAGCTCTCTGACCTCGGGAAAGTCCTCGGCGAGCCGCGCCACCCGCGAGAGCACTTCAGAAAGGGCCTCGAGGTCGACCGGGACCGAGCCGCGATAGCCGGTCAAAAGCTGAGACGACCGCAGCCCGCCGACCAGGTCACGGGCATCCTCTGCCGTCATGGGCACCAGCGACCAGATTCTGTCGCCGAACAGCTCGGCCTCCTTACCACCGAGCCCGAAGACCACGAGCGGCCCGAACGACAGGTCCTCCACAACGCCGACGACCGTCTCGACGCCGTCGGGGCCCATCGGCTGCACGATGAGCGGCACGCCCGGCCCGAACCTGCGTAACAACGATTCGGCAGCGGAGGCCACCTCTTCGCCAGAGCCGAGATTCAGCCGGACGCCTCCGACATCGCTCTTGTGCACAAGGTCCGGTGCGTCGAGCTTCAGGGCGACTGGATACCCCGTCGCCTGCGCGGCTTTGACGGCCTCGGCCGCGCTCGACACCCGCAAGCACGACAGGATCGGTATCCCGTAAGCCTGGAGCAGGGCGAAGGCTGCGATCGTGTCGAGCCACACCGAGCTCGACGGGGACACGGCCGGACCGGGAGCGGGAGCCGGGCCGGGGCCGGCGCCGCTCGCCGGTGTGGCCATCAGTGCCTCCTCCACGATCTGGCATGCAGAGGCGGTATCGAGATCGTCGAAGCGGGGCACCGTCCCCTCGGGCCGAGCCACCCATTCGCCGTACTGCGCGATCCGCGCGACTGCTCGAGCCGCAGACTCGGGATCGGCAAACCAAGGCACGTGTCGAGGTCCGGCCCGCAGCGCCTGGAGGGTCTGGTCCGTGGCGATGAAGTTCGCCAGCACGGGCTTGGTCCCGATCGCACCAGCTCGGGCCACGGCCTCGGCGATGTCATGGGCACCGACGAGCACCGGCGGTGTGAAGGTGACAAGCACCACGTCTATGTCGGCGTCGGCGAAAAGGATCTCGAGCACGGACCGGTACTCCTCGGCGTTTGCCGAGGCGACCAGGTCGACCGGGTTCCCTACGGCGGCTCCGTGGGAGACGACACCGAGCAGCCGGCTCTGGGTCTCGGGCGCGAGCTCGTGGACCTCGAGACCGTGACTCTCGCACGCGTCGGCGGCGAGAACCCCGCAGCCTCCGGCATTGCCCACTATCGCGACTCGCCTGCCTGCGGGAAGGGGTTGGTTCACCAGGACGTCGGCGACATCCAGCAGTTCCTCCAGCGTCTGGACCCGGATGACCCCGGCCTGGCGGAAGAGTGCATCGGTGGCTTGGTCGGGGACCGCGCCGGCGACCCTGGTGTGGACGCCGCGGAGACCAGATGCCGTGCGAGCGCTCTTCACCGCGACGATGGGTGTCTTGTGGGCGACACGTCGCGCGATCCGGCTGAACTTGCGGGGGTTCCCGAACGACTCCAGGTAGAGCAGGATCACACCGGTTTCCGAGTCACCCTCCCAGAACCGCAGCAGGTCGTTGCCGCTCACGTCGGCCTTGTTGCCGAGGGAGGCGAAGCTCGAGATCCCGAGCCCGCGGGCCGTGAGCTCGCCCAACAGAGCGATCCCGAGGCCGCCGGACTGGGAGGAGAAGGCAACCCGGCCAGGCGGTGGTGCGTGCTCGGCGAACGTGGCATTCATCCGGACTTGGGCACAGGTGTTGATGACTCCCATGGAGCCGGGCCCGACGAGGCGCATGCCGAAATTCCGGGCGAGCTCTACGAGTGCGCGATCGGTGCTCGTCCAACGGACCTCGGGCGTCTCCTCGCCAGAGGTGACGATGACGAGGCCGCGGACCCCTTTCACGCCGCACTCGTGCACAACCTCGGCCATCTGCTGAGCCGGCACCGCGAGCAGTGCCAGATCGACGCCGCCCGGTATGTCCGAGACGCTCGCGTACGCCCGCAGGCCTTCGACGGGCTCGGCCTGCGGATTGACCGGGTAGATGGCACCTGTGAACCCCCCGGCGAGGAGATTGCCGACGATGTCGTGGTCCGCAGAGCCCGGCTCTGGGCCCGCCCCGATGACGGCGATCGCCGTCGGACGAAGGACGTGCTCGATCGAGCGGACCGCCGCGGTCCATTCGCGCTCCTCGACCCGTTCGATGTACTCCGGTTGGGCCGCGAGGCCCAGTGTCACCCGGACGACCCCCGAATCGAGAAGAACGTCCTCGTGGAACCCCGCCGAACGGAAGACGCCGATCATCCGGTGGTTGTCGGGGAGGACGTCGGCCACAAAGCTCCCGATCCCACGTGCGACCGCGGCCGAAGCGAGATGCTCGAGCATCACCGTGCCCAGGCCCCGTCCCTGGTGGTCGTCCCGCACGACGAACGCGACCTCGGCCTGCCCCGCTGCGTCTTGGTCGGACCTGGGCGGCGTGCCCGTTGCGAAGCCGGGCGGGACCTCCCCCGCCGCCGTGGGCAAACGGTCGTAACGGGCCACCGCCACGAGCTCTCCGTCAACCACGGCAACCAGCGCCAACCGGTCTTGATAGTCGACAGTCACGAGGTGCGTGATCTCCTCGTCGCTTATCTCCCGGCGCGGCGCGAAGAAACGGAAGTACACCGTTTCTCTCGAAAGCCTTGACCCGAAAGCGCGAAGCGCCGGGCCGTCGACGGGCCGAATGGCTCGCAGCCGGGCCGTGCGGCCGTCCGACAGCAGGACGTCACATTCAAGCTCGGCGGGATAGCTCCCACCGGTGCCGGGCTCGTCAGCTGGGCTCATCCCGGTCGCTCCAGAGGCCATTTGTGCGGTCAGCGCCCCTTACGAACTCGCTGAGCACTCGGACGCTCAGCCCGCGAGTGCCTGCACGTTGGCGATGGGAACCGCGCCGGTCGGAGCTTTCAGGTGTAGAACCTCGTCCCAATCGCTGAAGCTCGCAGAGATCAAGTGGGCGGCACTCCCACTTTCCTTCGAGGTCCCCTCGACCGATATCGGGAGCGCCGCTCCCGTTGTCCTCACGTACATGGTGAGGTCCAGGCTCGCGGTCTTCGTGCTCTCTGTCGCCTTGACTGCCACAGCGAGACGGCCGAGCTTCGTGGACGTCTTGCCCTTCGTAAGTGTGCCTGTGAGCTGCACGAGTTGACCGGCGGCCGTCTTGACCGCCAGTGAACCGGCAAGGGCGGAAAAGCTCGAGCTCGAGGCAGGGACCGAGATCCACTTGCCGGCGAACTCGTCCGCCACCTTCGCGCCCATTCCGGTAAGGCCCTCCAGGCCGGACGCGTCGCCCTCGAAGTAGGCCGTCCCGCTGGCGAGCAGGACGGTGACATGCCCGACGTGGGTTCCCTGGTGGATCGTGATGTGCTGCTCGCCGCCGGCGGTGCCCACGTCGGCGACGACGCTCACTCCGCTGTTCCCCGAGGTCGCCGACTCCTCGAAATGAAACGAGCTCTCTCGCTTGGTCGCCGTGACGGCAGCCGCGACTATCTGTGCTCCCGACTTCAGCTGGACGCCGTTGGACGCGTTCGACCCGGCCGAGGAGCTGCCGCAGCCGGCCGCGAACGCGATCGCGGCAGTCAACATGACGAAGAGGGGGCGAGGACGCATATCTCGACGCTACCAGTGTGCATCACGACTACTGGTTGTGGCACTCCGAGCGCTCGACCCGTGCGCCAGGCAAAAAGCCGCTCTCGGACCCGGATCAGCCCGCCTCGGCAACACAGCGGTTCACGCAACTGCCTATCGCCTCTATCGCCGTCGTGAGCACCTGGCCGGGTCGGAGGAACACCTTAGGGTCGCGTCCGGCCCCAACCCCTCCGGGGGTTCCCGTCGATATCAGGTCGCCCGGGCAAAGCGTGGCGAACTGGCTGATGTAGCTCACGATCGCAGCCGGCCCGAACAGGAGGTCCGAGGTGCGCCCGCGCTGCATCACGACGCCGTCGACCTCGCAGCGCACTTGGAGATCGGCGGCATCACCGATCTCGTCGCCCGTCACGAGGACCGGGCCGACCGGAGTCGAGGCGTCGAAGGCCTTGCCCTGCAGGTATTGGGTCGTCCTGGCTTGCCAATCGCGCATCGAGATGTCGTTGACGACGGTGAATCCGGCGATCGCGTCCCGCGCCTCTTCGATCGTCGCGCGCCGGATCCCACGGCCGATGACCACGCCGAGCTCCACCTCCCAGTCGACGGCGTTGCTCACCGACGGCAGCACGAGGTCGTCGTGCGCCCCGATGAGACCCGAGGCGAATTTGGCGAAGAGCGTCGGGTAGCCGGGCAGAGCCCTTGACATCTCGAGTATGTGGGCCCGATAGTTCAACCCGACGCAGAAGATCTTCTCCGGGTGCGGCACGAGTGGAGCAAAGGACGCTTCCCCGAAGACGATCTCGCCGGTGGTCTCGAGAGCCTGTATGGCATCCACGCGCGAGCCCAAGTCCGTCGAAGCGAGCAGGGCGCCGACGTCGCTGGCCCGCAGCAGCAACAGGCGATCGCCCTCGAGCCGGGCGGCGCGGGTGCCGTCTCCGGTCCTGACGGTGGCGAGCCTCATATCTCAGCTCCTTGAGCGATCGACAACGGCACGGCTGTGAGCCTAAAGCAACGCCCACAGTTGGTCCGCCGCGAATGAACAAACGGATCCTCGCGCCGAGGAACCTCTAGCGGCGCAGCAGGCACTCCACGACAAGCTGTGGCTCGGTCTTGGTCACAAGCTCGATCGCCATGCCGCAACTCGGCGACGGCACCTCCTTGCCGACGCGCACGACCGCTTCCCAGACCGCCCGCTCCCCGTCCGTGTCTTCCACGACGAGCTGGGTCCGGCCCTCTCCAAGCTCCGAGCCGCGCCGAGTCATGTCGAAAAGCGACCACCCGATCTCGCCGAGCACAGCACGCTCGAGCGCCTGCACCGTCGGCGAGGCCAACCCCCCGCATCCCCGGTAACGGGGCAGGAGGTCTTCCATCGATCCGTTCCCCTGCACGACCCTGACCAGCGCCGCCTTGTCGCAGAACGCCCATGCGGTGCCCTGCGGCAGCACCAGCGCCGTCGCCGCGAACCGATGACCGCCTGTGTGACTCGTCCTCCACACCCTGACGTGCTCCCCGAGTTGAGTAGGGTCAGCCAGGAGCTCCTGGGCAAGCGCCGTCCCGAGCGACCCGCAACATCGGTCACGCCTTCCATGGGTGCAGACGAGGACGTCGGTGATCCCGTCTGCGACCGGCGCCTCGTCGAGGATCCCCAACGCGGCCTCGATGACCTCGTCGGGACCGACCACGAGCTCGGTCCGCTCGAAGCGTGCACCCCCGCCGACAGGCCACCGGTACGCGATGACATGACTCGAGCCGCCCGTCGGGGCGGGCACCAGTCCTTGAAGGCGCATCCCGGCGCTTCGGACGAGTGCCATCACAGGCGCGAGCGCCGGATCGTCTCCCAGGTCACGCGGCCAGGGAAGCGGCCATTCGAGCAACAAATAACCCCGATAACAGCCCGCCGTACCGATCGGATCGAGATTCTGCTCGCGGGCCCAAGATGAGCAGGCCAGACCGGACCCGGAGCCAACCGGGCGCTCCTGTCCGATGCCGGCGCTCATGAGCGGGACCCTACCTGCACCCGGAGCGTCGCGGATCACGGCCCACGACGAGTGAAACTGACCCGCCGTCCGATACCGCTCGACGTTCCCCACCGGTGATGGAAGGATTCTCGGCCATGGCAGTCTTCCACCGGCGCCAGGTTCTCAAGGCCGCGGGGTTCGCCGGCCTCGCCGTGCTGGTCCCCCCCGAGCTGCTCACCGGTTGCAGCACGCCGTCCTCGCCCTCGTCGCAAGGTGCGGTCGACCGTTCGTACCTGGTATTCGACAAGCACCAAGCCAAGGTCGTCGAGGAAGCGACCGCTCGGCTGATCCCCGGTCCTCACGACGAAGCGTCGGAGGCGGGACACCCTGGAGCGCGCGAAGCGAACGTAACGCGATACATCGACACCTTGCTCGGCGCGCTCACGCTCCGCCCGCCCAGGATCTTCGCCGGTGGACCGTTCAGCAACCGGGCCGGATGGCCGGTCGACGACATGGCGAAGTTCCTTCGCCTCACCCCGGCTCAGGCGAGCGGCTGGACGAGCCGCCTGGCGAGCCTACGAGCTCGGTACCGGGAGGGCGTCGAGACGCTCGACAAGATGGCGGGCGGAGACTTCGCATCCGTGAGCACGGCCGAGATGGACGAGATCCTCGCCCAGGATCCGGGCGGCTTCATGACTCTCTTGTTCGCACACGCTATCGAGGGCATGTACTCAGCCCCCGAGTACGGCGGTAATGCGGGTCTCGTCGGATGGAAGGACATCGTCTGGCCCGGCGATCGCCAGCCTCGCGGCTACACCGACGCAGAGGTGGCACTCTCCGACGGGCTGGACGTCTATGCGCCCAAGGGCATCGGCGCTCAACTGCTCCAGTTGCTGGCCACGTCACCGTGACGAGAAAGCGCGCTCTCGTGGTCGGTAGCGGGCCCGGCGGGTCCGTTGCGGCGATGGTGCTCGCGCGGGCCGGTTGGGACGTCACGATCTTCGAGAAAGGCGCGAACTACTTCACTGACCTCAGCTCCGACCAGCCCGGCACCGTGTTCTCGAATGACGAGCTGAAGATGAGCCGTGCTTTCTCCCTGCCCGACCCGACCTCCGAACCGCGCGTGTACCGCTCGTCGCCGCAGGCCCAGCCGATCACCGGCGCGGTCCAATCCTTGCCTCAGACCGTCGGCGGAGGCACGGTCCACTGGGACGCGAAGACGCCCCGGCCCTGGGACATCGACTTCAAGAAGCTCTCGATGCTGGGCCCCGTCCCGAACGCGGACATCGCCGACTGGCCCTTCGACTACGCAGATATCTCGCCGTACTACGAGCAGGTCGAGGAGCTGATTGGAGTTGCGGGCGACATCGACCAGTTCCCCAGAGAGCCGACCCTCGCGCATGCCCCGCGTTCCAAGGCGCTGCCGATGCCGGCGGGCCCACCCGAGTACTCGTCCCTCCTCGTCTCCGAAGGCTGCAGCCGAGTCGGGCTACATCCGTTCCTGGCCCCCATGGCGATAAACAGCCGCACGTACCAGGGGCGCCCCCGATGCGACAACTGTGGGTTTTGCTCTGGCTACGGATGCCCCATCCTCGCCCGGGTGGGTGCTATCGCGCCTTTGCGTGAGGCGCTGCGGTCCGGCGCGGAGCTGCGTGACGGCTCGATGGTCGTCGAGGTCGAAACGGCCGGTCGCAAGGCGACCGGCCTGAGCTGGCTCGACGATCGCAACAACCGCCACACCGAATCCGGCGACCTCATCGTGCTGGCGGCCAACGCCATCGAGACCGCCCGGTTGGCACTGCTGTCCGGGCTGCCCGACCCCTACGACCTCACCGGCCGCCGAGTCATGTTCCACTGGTTCTCCGAGGGATCGGGCATCTTCTTGTCGGAACGGCTCCACAACTACCGCGGCCGCGACCACACCCATGACATCGACGACTTCGCGGACCCGGAATTCCCTGGTGCCAGGAAAGCAGCGAAAGCCGCCGGCCTGCCTTACTTCCGCGGCGGCAAGGTCGAGCTCGGCGGAACCCAGCTGCCCCTCGACGAAGCGAGCAGCTACCAGGAGGTGCTGCGCCTGCTCGCGCCGCAGAAGCCCTTCGGGGCGGAATTCAAGCAGTTGATGCGCTCGAGCCTGCTGAGAGACCGACTCTGTGGCATCGAGCTGATCGGCGAGGACCTCCCGTACGCGACGAACCGTGTCGATCTCGACCCCAACGTGCGCGACTGGCGGGGTATCCCTGTCGCACGCGTCACCTACGGCCCGGGTCCTTCGGAGATCGCCGCCCAAGCCTTCTACATGCCCTGGTTGGTCAAGCTGCTGAAGGCGGCCGGTGCAGACGTGGCGATCGCGATTCCAGAGCTCCCCTCCTCCCGGTTCCCCATCGCCCAGGACCAGGTGCCGGCGACCGAGCACGTGATGGGGGGAATGCCGATGGGGGAAGACGCCAAGACCAGCGTCACAGACCGTGATGGACGCCACCACCACCTCGACAACGTCTTCGTGGCGGACGGCGCGGTCTTCCCGACCTCGGGAGGGCACAACCCGACCCTCACGATCATGGCAACGGCGCTCCGCCAAGCGACAACCTGGGCGAGCACCTGATCCCGCGCGGCCTCGGTGCTTTCCAAGGCCTTGTCGAAAGATGCTGTGGGCACAGACGACGCCAGGGGATGTCGCAAAGGTCCGGGCGTAGACTGCATGTGACAGGTCTCTTGAAGGAGCGGCAATGGATGACACGACTTCGGGTTGTTTGACGGACCCGATCGTCCCGTGGCACGTGCCGACACCTTTGAGGCGCGAGAGCCGGAGCGAGTGAGCACAGACGCGCTGTCGGCGACTGATGACGCGCCGGGCCAGGACCTGCCGGGCCCCGACGCAGCAGACCTCGCGGCGGCGGCGCTGTCGATGGCGCGCCGGTTCGCCTCGGGTGCAACGCTCTGGTGCGCGGCACCCTCGTGGCCTTGGCACGCCCGGCACGTGGCCGCCGAGTTCGTTCAGCCCGTGCAACCCGGCGAGCGCCCCCTGCCCGCCGTGACGGTCCCGGATGGCCCTTTGTGGGAGAGCCTGCGGCCACTCGCACGTGCCGGTGACATGCTGCTCGTCGTCTCGAGGACCGACGACCCGTCGGTCGCCGGGCTGAGGCAACGGTCCAGGGCATGGGGAGTGCTCACCGTGTGGATCGGCGCGGGTCCGAGGCCGGAGCCTGGATCGGCCGATTACGTCCTCTGGGTGAAGGGCGACGAGACGGTCGCCTCGTGCGGCGGGCATTTCGCCCTCCTGTTCCATCTTCTCTCCGAGCTGACCTACGTCTGTCTCGAGCGTCCTGATCTTCTCGCTCCCGAGCCGGTGCTGTGCGGAGACGAGGTCTGCATCACGTGCTCGGACGAGGGACGCCTCGGCGAGGTGGTCGCGATCGGGGCTGACGGGTGCGCACAGGTCCGTACGCCGGCCGGCCTCGAGACCGTGGACACGAGCTTGATCGAAAGTGCCCGTCCGGGTGACCTCGTTCTGATCCACGCCGGCGCCGCGCTGACGCTCGTCGAGGGAGCGCCCAGATGAGCCGGGAGAGCACCGGGTTCCAACTCGTGGGTCGACAAGACTCCGGCGAGCTGCTGGATGACCTCACGGCAAGGGCCGCAGCGGAGGCTGAAATGAGCTGTCGCCTGCGAAAGTCGAGCCTCGAAACTCTCGGCAGTGAGCTGGAGCGGGCTGCCCGAGCAATAGCGCAGCGCCTCATTGCGGGCGGCTTCATTTACACCTTCGGCAACGGTGCGGGCTCGAGCAGCGCCGCCTGCGTCGCGCCACTGTTCAGCCGGTCACCGGGCGGCATCGCACTGCCGGCCCGGTGTCTCGTCGACGACCAAGCCGTGCTGACCGCGATCGGCAACAATCTCGGCTACGAACTCACCTTCTCGCGACAACTGGCCACCTTCGCGCGAGCCGGCGACGTCACGATGGGTTACTCGACTGGTCCAAACGCGGACAACGTCATCCGGGCCTTCGAGGAGGCCGCACGCCGAGGCATTCTGACCGTTGGCTTCGCCGGTCGCGCGGATGGCCCCATGGCGGCATGCGGTGTGATCGACCACTGCTTCGCCGTGCCGTCGCACAGCGTGCATCGGATCGAGGAGGCCCAGGCGGCACTGAGCTGTCGCCTCTGGGCGATGGTGCAGCAAGAGCTGAGGCCAGAAGGTAAGCGACGAGTCGCTTGGCCCCAGCAACCGGCTGCGAGGCAGGAACTGCTCGAACCCGAGGAGGCACTTTGAGCGGCGAGGATCCGGGCCGTAGCGAGTCGGAGACCGCCGCATCGGCACCCGCGGCTCCGGGCGAGACCTTGAGCGGGCGCGAAGCAGCGGTGCTCGAGCGCATCGAAGCCTTCCGGCGACGGCGGCCTCGGTTCCGGGACGACTTCGTCACCTTGGCGCACGGTGCCGGGGGCAAGGCGTCGGCTGCGTTGATCGACGCCGTTTTCTTGGATGCTTTCCAGGGTCTCGAGCGCCCGCCCCTGACCGATGCCGCTCTCATCGCGCTCGCGCACGGTGAGATGCTCGCGTTCACCACCGATTCGTTCGTGGTGAAACCGCTCCGTTTCCCTGGCGGATCCATCGGTCACCTCGCGGTCCACGGGACGGTCAACGACCTCGCGGTGATGGGAGCACGTCCCCACTGGCTCTCGGCCGCGTTCGTCCTCGAGGAGGGTTTCGCGATCAACGAGCTCCGCAGGGTCGTCGCCGACATGTCCGAGGCGGCTGTGGCGTCCGGCGTGACGATCGTCACAGGTGACACCAAGGTCGTCGGCCGGGGCGCGGCCGACGGGTTGTACATAACAACGACTGGTATCGGCATCGTCCCTCCAGGCCGCAGGCTCGGTGCAGACCTTGTCGAGCGCGGCGACCGTGTCCTCATCTCCGGCACCATCGCCGACCACGGGATGGCGGTCATGTTGGCGAGAGGCGATCTGGCTCTCGAGGCGGAGCTCAAGTCCGACACCGCCCCGATAGCCGCGCTCGTCGAGCTGTTGTTCGCCGCCGCCCCCTCGACTCGCTGGCTGCGGGACCCGACCCGTGGCGGCGTCGGGACGGTCTGCAACGAGCTGGCCCACGACACCGGGCTCGCCGTCGTCTTGGACGAGCCCGCCCTGCCGATCGATCCGGCGGTCGGCGGGGCCTGCGACCTGCTCGGAATAGATCCTCTGTACGTCGCCAACGAAGGCAAGCTCCTGGCGGTCGTTGCCGCCAAGGAGGCCGACGCGGCCGTCGAGGCGCTGCGCAGTCATCCGCTCGGCGCCGGCGCCGTGCTGATCGGCGACATCCGCGCAGAGCCTCAGGGCATCGTCGTGCTGCGCACCTCGTTCGGGGGAACCCGGATCGTAGACATGCTGGTCGGCGACCCGTTGCCGCGGATCTGCTAGCGCCTTGTGAGCGAGTTGCCTCGGCTCACTGAACGCCGGCGCGTGAGGGTCACCGGGACGGTGCAGGGCGTCGGTTTTCGCCCGTTCGTGTTCCGCCACGCCGTGTCGCTCGGGCTCGTCGGCTTCGTTCTGAACGACTCCTCCGGTGTGCTCATCGAGGTCGAGGGTGACGAAGCCGACGTGGCAGAGCTGTGCAGGCTGCTGAGCGAAGCCCCGCCGCCTCTCGCCCGGGTCACGTCGGTCGACTGGGCCACGCTGCCCAGTGAGGGAACCTTCGACAGCTTCCGCATCGTCGACAGCACCGCTGACCGAGTCCCGAACGTGGCGGTCAGCGTCGACAGCGCCACGTGCGACGACTGCCTGCGCGAGGTGGACGACCCTCATGACCGCCGGCACGGTTATCCCTTCACCAACTGCACCAACTGCGGGCCCCGCTACACCATCGTGCTCTCCGTCCCCTACGACCGGCCCGCCACGACCATGGCCGGCTTCAAGATGTGCGCCGAGTGCCAGGCGGAGTACGACGACCCGGCGAACAGGCGGTTCCACGCCCAGCCGAACGCATGTGCCAACTGCGGCCCGCGGATCGCCTTCTACGACCCGACGGGCCGACTTCTGGCCGAAGCGGACGCCGCGCTGGATGCGCTGGCAGAGGCCCTCTGCGCAGGCCGGATCGCCGCCGTGAAGGGGATCGGCGGCTATCACCTGGCATGCGACGCGAGCGATCACGAGGCGGTGGCCGAGCTCCGCCGTCGTAAGTCGAGGGACGACAAGCCGTTCGCCATCATGGTGCCCGACCTGGAGATTGCGAGGTCCTTGTGCGTGCTCGATCCGCAAGCCGAGTCCGCGCTCTGCTCGGTCGCGCGCCCTATCGTGCTCGCCCGCCGCAGACCGGGCTCCACGATCGCGAGCCCGGTGGCGGCCGGGATGCCCGACCTGGGACTGATGCTGCCTTACAGCCCCTTGCATCACCTGCTCATGGCCAAGGTGGCACGACCACTCGTGTTGAGCAGCGGCAACCAGTCCGACGACCCGATCGCCCACACGAACGAGGACGCGTTCGCCCGCCTCGGGCCGATGGTCGACGGCGTCCTGGCACACGACCGCAGGATTCACATCCGGTGCGACGACTCGGTCGTGCGTGCGTCAGGGCGTCGCCTGCAGATGGTGAGGCGATCCCGCGGCTATGTGCCAGAAGCCCTGCCTCTTCCGCGCGAGGCGGCCCGCCAGGTGCTCGCCGTGGGCGCCGAGCTCAAGAGCACGGTCTCGGTGGCCAAGGAGTCCTTCCTCGTGTGCAGCCAGCACGTCGGCGACCTCGAGCACCTCGCCACCTATCAGGCGTTCCTTCAGGCGACGGCTCACTTGTGCGAGTTGTTCGGGATCGAGCCTGAAGTGGTCGCCCACGACCTGCACCCGGAGTACCTCTCGACCAAGTACGCGCTCGACCTCGATCTCGAGCCGTGGCCCGTGCAGCATCACCACGCTCACATTGCCGCCTGCATGGCCGAGCACGGGCGCACCGACGCCGTGCTCGGGATCGCCTTCGACGGTCTCGGCTACGGCACTGACGGGACCATGTGGGGCGGTGAATTCCTTGTGGCCGACTTCAACGGCTTCGAACGGGTCGCACACCTGCAGCCCGTCCCGTTGCCGGGAGGCGTGGCAGCGGTCCGCGAGCCATGGCGGATGGCGCTCGCCTGGACCGCGCATGCCGCGGGCGCGGACGCAGCCGCTCGGCTTGGCGCGGCGCTCGATCCACGCTGGAGCCAGGTCCTTCCTCTCGCGGTCGCGGGCGGCGATCAGCAGCGCTCGATCGTCACCACCAGTGTCGGCCGGCTGTTCGACGCCGTCGCCGCCCTCATGGGCCTGCGCTCACGGGTCACCTACGAGGGTCAGGCCGCGATCGAGCTCGAAGCGCTCGCGCGCTCGGTGCCTCGGGCGTCGGCTCGGGGCTACCCGACCGAGATCGCGGAGGCTGCGAGCCCCGGCGGCCTCGACGTGCTCGATCCGTCGCCTCTCGTCGCCGCCGTGTTGAGGGAGGTCGAAGAGGGGGCCGACCGCGCGGCGGTCGCCGCCGGCTTTCACGAGGGCCTCGGGCGCGCCACAGCCGCTCTCGGCGCGCGACTGGCCCGCAGACACGGCCTCGACACCGTCGCTCTCAGTGGAGGAGTGTTCCAGAACGTGCGCTTCAGCGACATCGTCGAAGACGCTCTTGTCGCGGAAGGGCTCACCGTTCTCGTCCACGAGTCGCTGCCTCCGAACGACGGCGGGATCAGCGTCGGGCAAGCGGCGATCGCTGCGGTCGGCACGCGCCCGGACTGACCGGTCCAACTCGCAGTGCTAGCGGGGACCGCCGCCCATCGTGGCAGCGACCTGCCTGTGCAGGCGGCCGAAGTTGTAATAGGCGGCGCACGCGCCTTCGGAGGAGACCATGCAGGTGCCGATAGGGGTCTCCGGTGTGCACGCGGTGCCGAACACCTTGCACTCCCACGGTTTGATGGCGCCCTTCAGCACTTCGCCGCACTGACAGGCTTTCGGGTCCTCGACGCGCACGCCCGGCACGTCGAAACGAAGCTCCGCATCCCACTTGGCGAACTCCGGCCGCAGCTTGAGGGCGCTCTCTGGGATGAAGCCCAGACCGCGCCACTCGAACTGCGGCCGGACCTCGAAGACCTCTTTCATCATGGCAAGCGCCCGAGGGTTGCCGGCCTCGCTCACACAGCGCGTGTACTGGTTTTCGACACAGCACCGGCGTTCGCTGAACTGGGTTAGCAGCATCGCGATCGCCTGGAGGATGTCGAGCGGCTCGAAACCGGCCGTCACGAAGGGCTTGCCGTACTCCTCTGGAACAAAGCGATACAGACGCTGGCCGACAACCGTCGACACGTGACCCGGCCCGATGAACCCGTCGAGGCGGAGGTCGCGGGACTCGAGGATGGCCCTGATCGGAGGCACGATCGTCACGTGGTTCGAGAAGATGCTGAAGTTCACGACCGCGTCCTGCCTTGCCTTCAGGACAGTTGCAGCCGTCGAAGGAGCCGTGGTCTCAAAGCCCACGGCGAAGAACACGACCGGCCGCTCAGGGTTCTCGGCGGCGATCCGCAGGGCGTCAAGGGGCGAGTAGACGACCCGGATATCGGCTCCCTGTGCCTTTGCGCCCAGCAAGCTGCCTTTCGAGCCGGGAACGCGCATCATGTCGCCGAAGGAGGTGAAGATGACGCCGGGTACCTGTGCCACCGCGACGGCGTCGTCGATTCGGCCCATGGGGATGACGCACACCGGGCAACCAGGGCCGTGCACCAGCTCCACCGATGTCGGGAGAAGATGTTCGATGCCGTGACGGTAGATCGTGTGGGTGTGGCCTCCACACACCTCCATGAACTTGTAGTGCCCATCGGCTGCCAGTTCTGTGATGCGGGCGACCAGGGCACGCGCCGCTGCCGGGTCCCTGTATTCATCGACGAATCGCATGAAGCTCCTCCCCCGCCCGCAGGCGAAGTCCCGTCATCCTGAAGACCACCACGATCCGGTGGCCGCAGTCGCCCCTACGCCTGTCCGGTCGTCGCTACGCGATCTGCGATTCGATGACTGCTTGGACCTCGTCGTCGTAGGCCTGGCCCATCAGCTGCAGGCTCTCGAGCGCTCGTTGCGCCTCCTCCTCGTCGATCTTGGCCAAGGCGAAACCGACATGGATGAGAACCCAGTCGCCCGGCACCACGTTCTCATCCTCCAGCAGGTCGATGTTGACGTTGCGCCGTACGCCGGCGACATCGACTTTGGCCAAGTGCCGGTTCGAGTCGAGAAGCTCGACAACCTCACCGGGGATCCCCAGACACATGGCTGTTCCTCCTCCAAACAAGCGCGCGAGGGAGAGACCGTCGTCGCCCCTCTGAAACGAGACTACCGGCCGCAGCGACGTCAAAGGCGGCGTGCCCGGTCCAAGTGACCACAGGGTCAGCCAGTCCGCAACCGACAGCTCATCACGCACCGGGGCCGTCCGGACACTATCCGTGCACATTCTGGTTGCGACACGGGTACGATCTGAGCACATAATCACCTGGATGACCCGTGGGAGCAGCGTGAGCTTTGACCGTGAAGTTCGAACCGGGCGAGCCGTCGGTGCGGGACGCCGGCCGACGGGACCCATCGCCAGCATTGTGATAATCGCCGGTGCCGCTTTGCTCCTCACCTCCGCTGCGATCCACCTGAACCTTTGGGCGAACGGCTACCGGTACAAGGCGACGATCGGACCGCTCTTCTTCGCGCAGGGTGGCGTCGGCATCCTGCTCTCGGTGGTGATCGCTCTCGTCAGGCGCGTGTTCGTCGCGGTGCTGGGAGCCCTGTTCGACGCGGGGACGATCGCGGCACTGCTCGTATCGGTCCATGTGGGGCTCTTCGGTTATCACACCGACCTGAGCGCTCCCTGGGCGAGGACGTCGATCGTCATCGAAGCGGCTTCGGCCGTCGTGCTCCTTGTGGGCGGTGCTCTCTCGGTGTGGGTCGAAAGGGCTCACATCCGTCGCTGGCGATCGCTGAAGACACCCGCGACCTGAGTCCGTCAGCTGTTTCCGCTGACCCTTTCGGGCGTCACGAACACTGCGGTCCGCCCTTCGGCTTCCATGACCCGGTCGAATTCGTCCCAGTCCTGGTGAGTGCCACCGGCGGCGACGAAGACACGCCGGAGCAACCTTGCAAGCTGCGCAGGGCCGAGGTCCTCAAGCCGGTCCTCCGGTCCTACGAGCCGGACCGGGCCCTCCACTGCAACCCAGTCCGCGCCGTGGCGGAACACGGCCGTCGCCCGGCCGCTTTGGCGCATGTGCTGAAGCTTGCGAGCGCCACCGGCAGCGACGAAGCCGACGCACGTGTCCCCGACGTCCGGGAACTCGAGGACACCCGCCCTCACGACAGATGCGTGGATCGTCCCGTCGGACCGGGTCGTGGCGACCACGGCCAGGGAGTCCTGTCTCGCGAGGCTGCGGACGTGGTCTAGGTCGTTGGGCATCTCTCCTCCTGTGTCGCTCAGAATGATGCCGCAGCAACGCCTCTCGCGACAGCCAGTTGGGATGGTGGCCCGTCCGGCACCGGCCGCGCAGGCCGTTAGCGTCCGACGGCATGACAACCCCGTGGACAGCTCCGACAGTCGCGCGGACAGAGCCCTCTCGCACCGCGGACGACCGCGAATCACTCGAGCAATGGCTTGACTTCCATCGCGAGACGCTCCTCATGAAGTGCGCCGGCCTCAGCTCCGAGCAACTGAAGGCACGCCCGGTCCCACCCTCGGGGCTGTCGTTGCTCGGCCTGGTCCGCCATATGGTCGAAGTCGAGCGCTGGTGGTTCCGCATGCACGCCGGCAACGAACAGATCGGCTTCGAATACTGCATCGACGACAGAGACAGCGCTGACTTCGACGATCTCGACGACGCCGATGCGGCAGCTGACCTCGCGACCTTCCGGCGGGAAGTCGAGGCGGCACGCGCCGCCGTGCGCGACAAGGATCTCGGGGACCTGGTGCAGAGCCGCGGCCATCGTCCCGAACAGGTGCGCAACATCCGCTGGATCTACGTACACATGATCGAGGAGTACGCGCGGCACAACGGCCACGCCGACTTGATCCGCGAGTGCATAGACGGCGCGGTGGGTGATTGATCGGTCATGCTGGTGACCGCGAGTAAGCAGTCAACTGAGGGTTGGTCGCGAATGTCCGGCAAGGCTTTGTGGGGACGGACCGGTCTGTTTGCTTTGGTCATCTCGGCTGTCTTGACATTGGTGACAGCAGCCGGAGCCGTCGTGCCGGCGCTGGCCGGCCACGCTCGAGCACGAGCCGGACCGGATCTCGTCGCAGTGATCGTGGAACCCTCTAGGCTCGGTTCCACCACCGGGATGACACCGGTCTACGACTTCGTCCTGTCGGCGAGGAAGTCGGTCGACATGACCATGTACGAGCTTGTCGACCCGACCATGGTGAGCGACCTCGTCGCAGACCAGAGGCGCCACGTGAAAGTGCGCGTCATCCTCGACACAAACCGCGAGGCGAGCCGTAACGGGCCCGCTTTCCAGGCCCTCCGGGCGGGCGGCGTCAATGTCGTGTGGGCTGACACCAGCTACGAGGCGACGCACCAAAAGACCATAACGGTCGATGGTGCCGAGTCGCTGATCCTGTCGGCGAACCTCACCGCCGAGTACTACGCGACGACCCGTGATTTCGGTGTCTTCGACTCCAATCCCAAGGATGTCGCGGCTATCGAGGCGGTCTTCGACGCGGACTTCGCGCACGAACCCGTCAGTCCTTCGGACGGATCTGACCTCGTCTGGAGCCCAGGCTCGCAGGCCCAGATGCTCGCGGTGATCAACGGCGCCGGCCACACCCTCTCGATCGAGAACGAGGAGATGGGCGACTCGACGATCACGGACGCGATCGTGGCCGCTTCGAGGCGCGGAGTGAACGTCGAGGTCACGATGACCGAGGACAGCTCTTACGACAGTGACTGGGACGCGATCGTCAGTGCAGGGGGTCACGTGCATCTCTACAGCGACGGCTCCTCGGACCTGTACATCCATGCCAAGACGACGATCGCCGACGCCGGCTTCAGCGATCAGAGGATCTACGTCGGGAGCATCAACTTCTCTCGGGCCTCGATGGACGACAACCGGGAGCTAGGCGTCATCACGACGGACGCGACCATCGTCCACGACGTCAATGCGGTCGTGGCCGGGGACTATTCCGAGTGCACACCGGCCACGGAGTGCAGCAACTACCACTGACCATGCGACGGCCCCACGACGGGTGAGCGCCTACTCGCAGCCATCGGAGCGACATGACAG
The DNA here is from genome assembly GCA_050015175.1 of Acidimicrobiales bacterium. Lineage (GTDB taxonomy): Bacteria > Actinomycetota > Acidimicrobiia > Acidimicrobiales > Bog-793 > Fen-455. The sequence continues at coordinate 299,647 of JBEKBX010000001.1, forward strand.
CACCACCAAGGAGGCAGGGTTCCCTTCGGCGGTTGAGAATGCCGTCCCGGCGCCACGACGACCAACCCGACCGCCGCGATGGGTGGACACGCAAGGTGCCCCTCCGACTCACCCGTGGCCTCCCCACGACAACGGCGGGCAGGTCGATCGGGGTACCGGCTGAGCAGGGCGCCACGATCGTCGACGCGTTGATCGCGAACGGACGGCGGATTCCCGACCGTCCGGCAATGCTCCAACGCACGGCCGAAGAACCGACCGAGGGGGACTGGAAAGCACTGACCTGGGGCGAGTACTTGCTGGCAGCTCGTCAGATCGCCGGGGGTCTGGCCGAACTCGGCGTCGAGCGCGGTGGGCGGGTCGCGATCTTGTCGACCAACCGCGTGGAATGGCACCTCACAGACCTTGGAACCCTTCTCAACGGGAGCGTGACCGTTCCCGTCTACCCGACCAGCGCGCCAGCCCAGGTCGCCTACATCCTCGGGCATGCACAAGTCGAGGTGTGCCTGGTGGACACGCGCGCCCAGCTGGCCAAGGTCCTTGGGATTCGGGACCAGTTACCTTCGCTGAGGCGCGTGGTCATCGCAGACGGCGCCCGGCGCGCCGGTGACGCCTTCGTCGTCAGCTTTGACGGGCTCCGGGGCGCGGGCGCGGACCGGCTGAGGCGCGATCCGAGGGCTATTGAGGAGCGGTCCTGCCTGATACGGCCTGAGGATCTCGCGACGATCGTGTACACGAGCGGCACGACTGGTCCTCCCAGGGGAGCGATGCTCAGTCACTCGAACATCATGTGGGTGCTGCGCAACGTCACGCCTGTCTATGACATCGGCGAGAGCGACCGCCTCCTGTCCTTCCTGCCTCTCAGCCACATAGCCGAGCGGATGATGAGTGATTTCCTGCCGATAGCCGTATCCGGTGAGACCTGGTTCGCCCGCAACCTCGCCACCGTTGCCGAGGATCTCCCGGCGTGCCGGCCGACGGTGTTCCTGGCGGTGCCGCGGATCTGGGAAAAGCTCCGCGAAACGGTGGAAAGCCATTTGCGCGCCCAAGTGCTGCCTGTTCGCGCCGCTGTGCAGCGCTACATAGACCTCGGCCTGCGCAATGTCGCCTTCGAACAGGAAGGCTCTCCGATCAACAGATCTGCGCTCGCCCTCTACCGAACCCTGGACCTGACAGTCGGGGCCACACTGCGTCAGCTGCTCGGCCTCGACCGTGCCCGGGTCCTGATCACGACGGCGGCGCCTGCGCATCCCGAGCTCATCAGTTGGTTCCACGCCGTCGGGCTGCCTCTGCTCCAGCTGTACGGCCAGACGGAGGGTTGCGGGCCGACAGCCGCCAATCGGACCGGTCGCGTGCGCATCGGCACAGTAGGCACCGCGCTACCCGGAATGAGCGTCAAGATCGCCGACGACGACGAGATCCTCGTGAAAGGCGGCAACGTCTGCCTCGGCTACCTGAACGACCCCGAGGCGACAGCCGAGCTCATCGACGACGACTGCTGGATGCACACCGGCGACACCGGAGCTCTCGATGCTGACGGGTCCCTGCGCATCCTCGGCCGGAAGAAGGACATCATCATCACCGCGGCGGGTGAGAACATCGCACCAGAGGCGATCGAGGTCGACCTCACGAACCACCCGCTCATCTCCGAAGCGGTTGTCGTCGGAGAGGGACGCCGATACCTCGCCGCCCTTGTCACCCTTGACCCGGATGCGCTCACGCGCTGGGCGCGACGCCACATCAAGCTCGGCGATCTCGAAGCTCTCGCCGCCGACCCGGATTTGCTCACCGAGATCCAGGCCGCGATCGATCAGGCCAACACCAAGCGGTCACACGCCGAGAGCATCCGCAAGTTCCGCGTGCTCGCCCATGTCCTGACCGCCGAGGACGGAGAACTGACCCCGACGATGAAGGTCAAGCGAAGCATCGTGTACCAGCACCACGCGGATGTGATCGCCGAGCTCTACGCCGAAGGATGAGCGTCGCTCCGCCGACCCGGTGACTATCGTCTCGCTCGATGCCCAAGCACAGGACGCAGCCGACGCGCGGTCGTGCCCGGTCCGGGCGAGTCGTCGCCTTCGGCCTCGTCGTCGCCGGATTCGCGGCGAGCGCAACGGCGGCCGGCGGGCGGCCGATCACCGGGCTCAGCGAGGCCTTGGTCGCACGATCCGGTGCACCTCGGTACATTCACGCGTCACACAGCCTGCAAGACGTTGCTGGCGCACCGATCCCCTTCGGAGCGGCACAGTATTTCGGCACGATCGCGCAACAGAACTCGAGCTCCGCAGTGGTCGCCATGGCCGCCAGCCAGAGCGGGCTCGGCTACTTGCTCGTGACTGGCAGTGGCGGTGTGTTTGGCTTCGGTGACGCCAGGTTCCACGGCTCGGTCGCCGCCTGGCACAAAGCTCATGTCGTCGCGATCACCGCGACCGGCAACGGAGGCGGCTACTGGCTGGCGTGCGACAGTGGTCAAATCTTCAGCTTCGGTGACGCCAGGTTCCACGGCTCACCCGGCGGCCAGCTCAGCACTCCGATCGTCGCCATGGCGGCCACCCCAGACGGCAAGGGCTACTGGCTCGCGGCCTCGGGCGGCCGAGTCTTCGGTTACGGCGACGCCGACGTTTACGGTTCGGCGACCCCTGAGCTCCATGGTGACCACATCGTGGCCATGGCGGCCACTCCCGACGCCAAGGGCTACTGGCTGGTCGCGTCAGGCGGGCGCGTCTTCCATTTCGGCGACGCCGACTCCTACGGATCGGCCGCCGGTGAGCTCGGCAGCGACCACATCGTGGCCATGGCGGCCACTCCCGACGCCAAGGGCTACTGGCTGGTCGCGTCAGGCGGGCGCGTCTTCCACTACGGCGACGCCCAGTCCTACGGCTCGGCGTCCGGTGAGCTCGGCAACGACTACATCGTGGCAATGGCGGCCACACCCGACGGCAGAGGCTACTGGCTGCTGGCGTCGACCCCGCCACCCGTGGGGCTCCCGGCACCTGGGGCGGGCTTTCTTGCCGGCCACGTCACGGCGATCGGTGACTCGGTGATGCTCGATGCCCAGCCCGCCCTCGAGGCGGACATCCCGGGCATAGACGTCGAAGCGGCCGTCAGCCGCCAATGGGATGCGGGCGTCGCGCTCGCGCAACAACTCAAGAGCGAAGACCGCCTCGGGGCGATCGTCGTGATCGACCTGGGCACCAACGGCCCGGTGAGCACGCAGCAGTTCATCGACATGATGAAGGTCCTCTCCGGCGCCTCCCGGGTCGTGTTCGTCACGGTGCATCTTCCCCCGCACTACTCGTGGGCGAACTCAGTAAACGCCACCTTGGAGCAAAGCGTCCCGAAATACCCACGGGACCGCCTCGCTGACTTCAACAAGCTGGCGGACGAGAACCCGCAGTGGTTCTACTCGGACGGCGTTCACATGCCGATCGGCGGAGTGGGGGCCCAAGCAATGGCGAGACTCATCAAATCCGAGATCTGAGCAGCCGGGGCCTGGAACGGTCCCGATCGTGGCCGGTTCGAGGGTGGAAAGCGACACCGTGACCGGCACAACCAGGACACGGGATCCCGGCTCGGGCTTCACGCGCTGTCGGCGGATCGCGATGGCGGGACATGAGCGTCGCCGGCGCCAGCGCGACGCGACCGCAGGCCCGTCAGCGCGAGCCGCCACCCCAACATCGCGACCCCGAGAAAGCCCAATGTCACAAAGACGAAGGCCACGGCTGTCCCCTGGCCGGCGACCACTCGGAGGATCATCCCGAGCCCCACAGTCGAGACCAGGACCGTCCCGCCGTCCAAGAGGGAGGCCCCATCGCGCCGTCGGACTGCAACCGTGACCCAACCTGCGGCCAGGCCCGAAAGGAACGGCCACCCAGTCGACACCAGCCCGACGACGCTGAGACCGTGGGCGTGAACAGCCCGGCCGATCGCCACGAAAACGAGAACGGCCAGTGCGTCTGTCGCCATCTTTGCCGGACGCATTCGGCGGCAAAGCTAGTGCGCCCCGCGCCTCGTAGTCGTCTCCCTCAGGACAGCTCGGCGCGAACCAGGCGAGACGCGCTCGCGTTGTGTCGTCTCGCGGAGGCTCTGCACAGGGTCACACGAATTCGACCCTGTGCGCCCTCGTCGATTTGTGCACCACTAGCGATTCTGCTGGAGCCAGTCGTACAGCGCCGCACGACACTGGACACAGACGAGGTCGCCTAGCAGCTCCTCTGCTCCAAACGGCGTCGCCGGATAGCAAACGCCAATGACGTGATCGGGAACGACCAGGTCCGCAGCCAGCTCTGCGACGACACCGTAGACGCGCTGGCTCGACGACGAGCTGTCGACGTCCCAGCCGTTACGGTTCAGCTCCTGCAGGGAAACGAAAGGGTCGCTCCCGTCCAGTTCGAGCTCCCTTCGCACGATCGCCCGGGCCGTCTCTGGGATCTTGGCTGGATCCTCGAGCCTGCCGCCGGCGAAGTCGAGGGTCGCCCTGCCCACGCCGGGCCGGTACGAGCGTGCGGGCAGGATCATTCGGCCGTTCTGGATGGTGATCACCAAGAGCGAGTCAGACTTCTCCACGCGCCAGTACTCGATCTCATGTCCAGCTGTGTCCTGCAACCGCTCACCGATCATCGTCAAGAAGTGCGATCGGACTTCGACCACGCGTGACAGGACCTTCCAGCGCTCGGCGTCGTCTCCTGCAGTCATGAGACCTCCCCCGGGAACAAGAACATGTCCTGAGGGTACCGATGCCACGGTGACATGAGCGGGTCGATCGGCCGTGGCGCTGGGATCTCGGTCAGGGCGCGAGACAATCTCGGGCGTGGCGACGCACTGGCGGCACCCGAACCAGCGAGCACGCGATTGGCTGCCGACCGAGCTGCGAAGGACGACCGTCCCTGCGTGCGTGCGGGAGTGGGTCGAGCGGCAGGTTCGCGCCGGGATCGTGCGGGTGCGGCGACTGCCGGGCGCATCGTCGACAGCCGTGCACGCCATCTACTTCGACGACAACAGGCGGCTCGTGTTGCGCAGGTACGTGTGGCCCGGCTTCCTCCGAGAAGAGCCGATTGCGCCGCGTCGCGAACTTGACGCGTTGCTGTTCGCCGAAGCGAAGGCCCTCCCGGCGCCCAGAGTCGTGTCGGCGGACGTGACGGGCCAAGAGGTCGGCGACGGGGCTCCGGCAATCCTGATGACGTTCGTTCCCGGCCGGGCGGTCTCGGTCCCGGACCTCTCCCTCCTGGCCGAGGTGGCCGCGGCCATTCACGAGACCGAACCCGGCCAATTCGGTCACGACTACTTCCCGTGGTACGAGGAAACCGTCTCGGAGCCTCCTTTGGCGACGCGTCGACGCGCACTGTGGGAGGAGGCGATCGCCCTCCGCGCCAGTGCCATGCCGTCGTATCGCCCGACGTTCATCCATCGCGACTTCCATCCCGGCAATGTGCTCTGGTCTCGGAGCCGCGTGTGTGGCATCGTCGACTGGGCCAACGCTTGCAGGGGCCCGCGGGATTGCGACATCGCGCAGTGCAGGGCGAATCTCGTCGCGCTGGCGGGTCAAGACGCCGCCGACACTTTCCTGGCCGCTTACGAGCGTCTCACCGGAGCGCAATACGACTTGTACTGGGATCTGGCCTCGATCATCGAGCACAGCCCGGAGCACTGGACGCCGGAGCGACTGGCCGCAAGCGAACCATGGCTGGCCCGAGCGGTGGCGGAGGTCTCCGGACGCAGACCCCGACAGCGTTAGCGGCGCGCCGGTCCTCCCACCAGGTTCCCCACACGGTCCCGGCTGTGAGATATTCCTTGACAGATATATAACTGTATTGGCATATTTGTCGGATGACGTTTGCCGTGTTGGCCGAGCCTGCTCGGCGGCGGATCCTCGACCTGCTGCGAGAACGGGAACGCTCGGTCGGGGAGCTTGTACTGGACCTGCGGCTGAGCCAGCCCGGCGTCTCCAAGCACCTCCGCGTGCTGCGCGAGGCAGGGCTTGTCAACGTGCGCGTCGACGCTCAACGCCGCCTGTACCAGCTACGGCCTGAGCCACTCGCCGAGCTCGACACGTGGATCGAACCCTACCGGCGCTTCTGGTCGGGACGACTTGACGCTTTGGAAGCCCACCTCGAGAGAAGGGACTGAACCGTGGCCGGATCGCTGTCGTACGAGGAAGGCCTATATGTCCTGCGTTTCAAGCGGCACCTCGGGCACACCTTGGACCGCGTGTGGCGAGCCATAACGGTCCCTTCCGAGCTCGCCCACTGGTTTCCCGGCAAAGTTGATATCGACCTGCGCATAGGCGGCGAGGTCACATTCACGAATGCCGAACTTGACATCGACGCCGAGCTCCTGCCGACGGTGCGCTGAGCTGACAGACCTCGACAGCCCCGATACCCCCTGGACACGGGTACACCTGGGGCCCGGAGGCGCCTCGACTTCTATGATCGCCGGGTGGAGTACGCAGACTATGACGTCGTGGTGGTCGGTAGCGGTTTCGGGGGTAGCACGGCGGCTCTGCGTCTGACCGAGAAGGGATATCGCGTCGCTGTCTTGGAGTCGGGCCGCCGCTTCGACGAGACGACGCTCCCGAAGACCTCATGGCGACTGCGCTCGTTCTTCTTTGCGCCGAAGCTCGGCCTGTTCGGCATCCAGCGGCTGTCCCTATTGAGGAACGTGATGGTGCTGTCGGGTGCCGGTGTGGGCGGAGGTTCCCTAGTCTACGGAAACACGCTCTACGAGCCTTTCCCGGCTTTTTTCGCGGACGCCCGATGGAGCCACATCACCGACTGGCGCGCGGAGCTGGCACCGTTCTTCGACCAGGCCAAGCGCATGCTCGGCGTCGTCGCGAACCCGACCATGACCGCGGCAGATGACGTGATGCGGGCGGTTGCCGAGGAAATGGGGGTCGCGGAGACCTTTGGCCCCACGCCGGTTGGGGTGTTCTTCGGCGAGCCCGGCCTCGAGGTCGACGACCCGTACTTCGGCGGAGCCGGTCCGGCCCGCCGTGGATGCACCCAGTGCGGTGAATGCATGACCGGCTGTCGCCATGGCGCCAAGAACACGCTGCTGAAGAACTACCTGTACCTCGCCGAACGCGGAGGCGCCGACGTGCATCCGCTTACGACCGTCACCGGCATACGGCCGCGGGCCGACGGCCGGTACGAGGTCGCGACGGAACGCACCGGTGCGTGGGCACGCAAGCACGGGAGAACCTACGTCGCGACAGACGTCGTGATGGCGGCAGGAACGATGGGCACCCAGAAGCTGCTGCAGTCCATGCGAGACGAAGGCAGCCTTCCCAAGCTCTCCCCGAGGCTCGGCGAGCTCACGCGCTCGAACTCCGAAGCGATCATCGGAGCGCGCACGTTCCGCCGCGACGTCGACTTCTCCAAGGGTGTCGCCATCACGTCGTCGTTCTATCCGGACGGCCAGACGCACATCGAGCCCGTCCGCTACGGGCGGGGCAGCAACGCCATGGGGCTGCTGACCACGGCGCTTGCCGATGGCGACGGCCGGTCCCGCGTGCTGACATGGGCGCGCGAGATGCTGCGCCACCCGCTGATGATGGCGCAAAACCTCAGCATGCACCGGTGGTCGGAGCAGACCATCGCAACACTCGTCATGCAGACACACGAGAACTCCATGACGTGCTACACGAAGGAGGGGCTCTTCGGGCGACGGCTCACATCCAGGCAGGGCCACGGTGAGCCGAACCCGACTTGGATCCCGATCGGGCATGACGCCGTCCGGCGCATAGCCAGGCGCATCGGTGGCTTCCCCGCAGGCGGCTGGAACGACGTCTTCAACATCCCGATGACGGCGCACCTCCTCGGCGGTGCCGTGATCGGGGACTCCCCCGAGAACGGGGTGATCGACCCGTACCACCGTGTCTACGGCCATCCCGGTCTCCACGTCGTGGACGGTGCCTCGGTCTCTGCCAACCTCGGTGTCAACCCGTCGCTCACGATCACCGCACAAGCCGAACGGGCGATGGCGCTGTGGCCGAACAAGGGCGAGCCGGACCGACGCGCCCCACTGGGCGATCCGTACCGGCGAATCGACCCGGTCGAGCCTCACGACCCCGTCGTCCCCGCTGCGGCTCCCGCCGCACTACGCCTGAGAGCGGCGCCGCCGAACTCGTGAGGCTCGGCAACCTCGACAGGTCGGGTTCGCGGGCACGATCGAAGACCGCGGGTGTCAGGTATGCGGGAAGGAAGCGACGCTCAAGGTGTGGTCCCAGACAAGGACGTGGTACCGGCCAGGCCTGTAGACATGAGCCGGTGTGCCCCAGGTCATGGTCGCGGCCCTGAAGTAGCGATTACTCGACCTCCTCGTTGACATGGCGTATACGAAGAACTGGAACCGCTGACCGGCGTACCAGCTGGCGGACGACTGGGACATCATGCGCTCCACACGGTCCGCTTCGATCGTCACGGGCCTTACCATGACCGCACCATTGCTCTCGACGGTCGTGATGGCGGCAGACCAGTAGCCGCCGAGCCCGCTTGTGAGATCGTGAGCTTCGAGCCAGGCCGCCAAAGAACTGGCGGGCTGTGTCGGGGCAGGGCGAGACAACGCGTAACCGAGTCCCGCCGCGAAACTCAACGACACGGCCAGTCCTGCGGTCGCGAGCGCGCGAGCGGTCCACCCGGCCGGGACCTTCGACCACGCCCGTGCGACCATGCGCCCGGTCAGGACGCTGGCGAACACGATCGGCACAACGAGGAAGTGGACCCCGACCCCGTTGGCCCCCGCGAGGATCACGAACATCACCGAGGAGCCGAGCGTTGCGAAGAGGAGCATGTCGTCAAGGCGCCAGAGCTCGGTCCCGCTCGACGGAGGTGCATTCGGTGAACGCCCGCGGATGACACCCGCGACGAGGCTCACGAGGGCGACGAACAAGCAAGCCAACATGCAAGCCGCGCCGACAGCGTGCACGGCGAGCAGTCCGACGGGGACCCCGCCAATGGCGCGGGGGCCGTTCGTCCAACCAACGAGATGGGCCCCGTAGGTGAAGAGGTGCCCCACGTTGGTGAGCATCTGGCCCAAGTCGGCGATCCGTAGGGTCGCGCCGAGTTTGAACTTGCCGAGCGTGTCGGCGAACCGGAGCGCGATCTCGCCGATCCCGCCACTGGCGACGGCGGCTGTGACCTGCGCGATGCCGCTTTGCCACCTCCGCTCGCGCAGCATCGTCACGAGGCCGGCAACGAACAGTGGTGCTACTGCAAACGCGACGATCATCAGGTCGCCCAGCATCCCGAAAGCGAGCAAGACAACCGCCAGCGCCCAGCCCCAGCCGAAACGCCCCCGTCGTAGTGCCCCGAATGCGACGAGCGCGTACAGAGCCGTGGCGACATGGAAGCCTTTCCCGACGAACCAGAAATCCATGGCGGGAGTGGCAAAGGCGAGAAGGGCCACGACGGCGACGGCGCCGACAAAGCCCGCGGGGACACCGTGACCCTCGAACGTGAGGAGAATTCCGACCGCAATTGTCAGCGCGGCCACGACGGCGGGCTCTGCGTAGAGCAGCCCTGGGCGAAGCCCGACGAGCCGGACCGCGAGAGCATAGAAAAGCGCGTCGCTTGTCCAGTAACTGCCTGGCGCCAGGATCCAGCCATGAAGCAAGAGGTGACCGTCGCCCATTGCCTGGCCCACGAGGATCGTGGTCGCCTTGTCCGAGTCGGAGGCGCCGGCATGGACCGACGCGGCGTAAAGGAGCGCGAGAAGACCAGAGAAGGCACCGACTATGGCCGCCGAGACCGCGGCGAGTCGAGGGCGGGATCGCCTTGCCCATCCAGCTCGTGACTCGGGAGCCGCACCGTCGATGTCGACCGCGGTCACAGAACTAGGCCCCTGACCTCGCCCTGGCGCTTGTTGCGCGGCTGGCAATCTCGGCCTTCTCGAGCGCTGGGGCGAGCGACCCGCCGGCGTCTGCACGCATCAGGCCCGGCCGCGGCCTACGCCGCACAAGTGGCCAGGCCGCCCACGCGAGAAATGCAGCGACGACTGCCAGAGCGAGCCATGTGGCGATGACCAGCCGCTTCGGCATGTACCAGAGATGGACGACGAAACGGCCGGCCGGGACCGGCGCCTCCAACATGACGCCCTCGTAGAGCGACAGAGGCAGTGCGCGGCCGTCGATGGTGGCGTGCCACCCTGGGAAGTCGGTCACACGCATCACGAGCCGGCTTGGCGTCGAGGCGTCGATGGTGAAGGTCCAGCTGCTCGTCACGGGATGCTTCACGGAAGACACCGGACCCGACGCGCCCGAGCCGACCTTTGCGGCCAAAGAGAATCGTGCCGCGCCGGGAACCGCGTAGAGGCGCTCGCCCGCGAACGACCCGACATAGCGCGTATCCGATGGTGGCGGCACGTCAAGCCGCGTCGGCTGCAGGATCCACTGGATCCCGTACTTACGAGCGAGAACGGCCGAGTCGATGTCCGGTTCGACATAGGGCGCTCCGCTCTGGAGTATGAAGTACGCCTGCGGGATCAAGGGGTCGTAGCCAGCGAACTCGGCGAGCCCGTAGCCGAGGTTGGCTTCCGGGTAGATACCGGCGTGCGCGATCTTCCGCGACTGCCAAGGCGTTCCCGTGTCTATCCCGACGAGACCCGATCCCACGACCGCCTCCAGCCGTGCGGTCGCCGGCGTGACGACGAAAAAGCTCTTGCTGTAGGAGTTGATCCCCACTCCTGAGAACACGAGGAAGGCGGCCTCCGCCCCAAAGAGCAGCGCCACCGCCCCCATGACCGCAGCTCGGGCGGAGCGACGGTGGGCAAGCCTGCGCACGGGAAGGAACAACATGCCGGCTAGAACGCATGCGGCGACGAGCCCGATCGGCCACCAGAGGCTGTCGAGCCTCAGTTGGTGCTCCAACGTCGGGAGGTCGTTCTCGACTGCCCCGCGCCACAGAAGCTCCACGAACACGGCGACAATCGCGGTCAGGCCCCAGTACGCGGTCAGCATGCGACGCTCGCCGCGGGCGCGGATGAGGGTCTCGAGTCCCAGAGCGGAGAGCACGCCGACGGGCAGGCCGATGACCGTGCGCATCCGCTTGATCGCCACGCCATGCAGGCTCGAGTGGCTCACGAGGTCCGACACGGCGTGGAACGACTTGGCCTGGTAGGAGATGACCATTGTGACCACGACCAACGCGACCATGGCGACGACCGTCGGGTGCCGCCACCAGCGCAACACGGCGGCGCCGGCCAGGACGAGCGCGATCACCCCGACGTAGACGACCGTCTCGTAGTAGTCGCCGTGCGCGTAGAACCAGGTGCTTCCCTTGATCGGCAGCCCGTCGTACCCAGGAGCGACGAGGAGGCCGAGGGAGTTCACATCGACGCCACGCACGCCCCCCGCGCCCGTTGCGCGATGGCTGCCCTTCACGATCTGCAGTCCCGGGAACCACAACGGCGAAGAGAGCACAGCTCCCGCGACGATTCCGACGGCGACGCGGATGACGCCCGAGAGCGAGAGCCCGCGCCTGGAGAGAAGTGCCAGGACTGCCAGCACGACAAAGAAGGTCAGGAGCGCCGCCGCGACGAAGAAGTACGCCTCGGGAAACCCCGCGAATACGCAGAAGGCGACCGACAGCGCCAAGAGGATGACATAAGAGCGCTTCCCTTTCCAGCGGTACGCGAGGATCACGAGCGCCATGATCCAACCGAGCCAGGCCACGACACCTGACAACGGCCAGGCAAGCCAAGCGGAGAAAGCGCCCGAGAGCATGAAGATGACCCCGCCGAACGCCGAGGCTAAAGGTCGCAGGCCGAGCACGCGACAGAGGACGTACGCACCGGTTCCTGCGATGAGGAGCTTCATCGCCACGACGACGAGGAACGCGAACCGGAGCGGGACGAGATAGCTGACGAGATCGGGCAGGCTCAGCACGGCCGACTGGAAGTTGAGGAACTGGTTCAATCCGAGCAGGCTCAGGTCGTTCCAAAGCGGGAACTGGAGATGGTGGATCGCTGTCCAGTCAAAGGTGTTGAAAGGCACCATCTCGCTGACCGAATCGCCGTTCAGCCAGTTGTGCGGTATGCCGGGGTGGGCGCTCTGACCTAGTGAGGTGAAGCCGAGGACGGCGTCGAAGGCGCCGAAGCTCCAGCCGTCTTTGACTGCAGGCGACAGGTAGGCGAGGACAAAGCCGACGATGGCCGAGACGCCGAACACGTCGCCACGGCGGCGCGCCCACCAGCTGGCTACATGCCTGCGGGATCGTGCGTGCACGCCTGTCACCAGATCGACTCCGGTGTTCGGCTGGCTGTCAGGATTGGTTGGTCTTTCGCGAGTCTTGTGCATCTGAACAGCGGCCGTTCACCGGGCTCGCGACTTCCCCGCGATTCCGGCGCGCCCAGCTGGCCGAATTCCGCGTGTGCGAAGGCTGGTCTCGAGTAAGGCAGCTGCTCGACCCTGCAGCGCTCCCGCAACAACGGGAGGGATCCAGGGGCGCCTGTCACGTCCACCGCTCACGCGGAAAACAAAACGTCGTCGTGCTCACCTCGCCCACCAGGAGCGACGAACCTCGCTGTGATCGTGATCTGGCGCCACTCGGCTCACGTTCGCATTCGGACCTAGTCAACCGCGCGCGCGGACATGCTGCTCGTAGCATGCAACGGTCTGGCATGGCCACAGTGTTGCAGCTCCACCTCGAGCTCTGCGAGCGGCACGGCCCTTGGCGTCGCGACTCGTGGACCAAGTCGCGCGTCCTACACAGATCCATTCGGGGCGCCAGGTAAGCAGCGGCGCAGCCATCCGCCAACAAACAGCTCAAGTATCGGGGCAACCGCGGATCTGGAACCGCGCTTCTAGCAAGGTTCGGGCCGGGGTCGTCGTTTGTCAGCCATCACGCCACTTCTGCTCGCGAGCAGACACGGACAGCGCGTTGCGCAACCGAAACTACCGCCTGCTGTGCCGACGGCAGAGGGTCGCCGAGAACCGCCCAGTTCCCGGGTCTCCCGACGGCCATTTGCGCGTGTGGTCGCTAGTCGCGGCGTTGCAGGTCCCGATCGGTTGACAAGACGGGAATCGGCGACTGAGCAAATTGTCGCGTGCCTTCACCACGCCCGAGAAGCCCGCCGGTTGCCTGCCGCGTGTGGCGATCCATGTTCGGACGAGAGTGGCCGTCGAGCGCCACCATGGTGAGATCACGATCGAACCACTACTGACTGGGACCCGAATGCGCGTGCGCTCCCGACTCGTCGTGCACCAGGCCCGTAAAGTCAGGACGAACTCGGAACAGCGCGCCCGGACACAGTCCGGCAGTTGCCTGTTGGCGAAAGCCAGACCCGCGTCGGTTTCCTTGCCGGGCGTCTTGTCTCGTGGTCGCTGCCTCGAGCACGGCTCGGCTCCGCGAGGTCGGTCAGGCAACCCGGATGGTCTTCCCGACCACGGAACCAGCAGGACTAGCCCTACCGAAACTCACGGCTGCGTGGTAAAACACAGCGGGGATTGTCGCGGCCGAAACCGCTCGTATCCATCGATCGAAGATGGTCCGCGCGAACAGGGGGAGAGAAATGGGGTTGGGGAGGCTTCGTCGCGGGGTCTTGATCGCGGCCGCTGCCAGCGTGCTGGCCGCCGTGCCTTGCGTCGCGTCGGGGGCGACGGTACAGGCTTCAAATTTCGCCGGCAGTTCGCTCAGGCTAAGCGGGCCGACGTCGAACAAGATGGGCTCGGCCTTCAAATACACGATCTCGGGCACCGCCCTCAGCCCTGCTGACTACGTGGTCGCGTGGGAACAGTTCTATCCACAGGAAGGGTGCGCGACCACTTACGCGGCAGAGAGCACACGCACGTTCCTGCCCGACACCTACGGCTTGACGCTGTTCGAGAATCGGAGCGTCTCTCACAACTACTCGATCGTCGAGGAATTTGGCGCGGACCACCTCGGCAAGCATGGTATCTGCGCCTACCTGATCGACCTCACGACGGGTGATACCTACGCCTATGCCGGTCAGTTCTGGACGAACCACAAATGACCGGCGCGGTTGCCTTGGGGCTTCGAGGCACGTGACCTGACCGGTCCGCAGGAAGCGGGCGGCAACGCAAGCCGGCCGCGTTTGGCCTACCCGGGCGGACGATTCCGCCCTTCAGCCGAAGCGCAATAGCGTTCCCCGTGACGATCGGCACTGGCGACCGCCACAATCATGTGCCGTCGACTTCAGCTGACGACTGCCGCCGCCCGAGCGGCGCGGCTCGCCTGGATCGTCGCGAGGCCAAGCCAGCCGAGGAGCCAACCGTTGGCGATACGGGACAACAAAGTCCGCGCCTCGTCACTGGGACTCCTGGCCGCAATGGCGACCGCGACCACGACGGGACCGCACCCCGCGACCGTCAACGCCGAAGCAGCAGCCTGATGCCCGGCGTACCACGCTTCATCGCTGCGCAAGGTCGACGGGATACGGATGCCGGCAAAGATATTCCGCGGTAGGCGCCCCGTCGCCGCCATACGTCCGAGCACGACGATGATCACGCCGCTCAGTCCCAACCCGATCGCCTTGGACACGCGCACCACGTTACCGAAGACCTCATTATGGGCACCACCAGAACTGCGGCGCATGTGTCCACATCGCCAGTGCACCGCTTCCCGCTCAACAGTCGCGCCCTCCCCCACCTGATCGCCGTCTTGCACTCTGAGGCAGCGGCGCGTCGCGTACCGCACTGCCCGCGTCGGGGGTGCTGGCTGCTTCGGGTGCCTGATGTACGTGATGGTCCCCGCAGTTTTCGTCCTGGTTTCGCTGTGGCCTTACTTGCGCCGCCATAGCGACCACAAGGACGGCTGGTCAGCCGAACTACGGCATCGGCAGTATGTAAGGCTCCTTCGGGACTCCTGAGAGGGTGAAGTCCGCCGCCGGGGCGGTCGCTTCCTCACTGACCAGCTGGTACCTGCGCCAGAGGAAGGCGATGTAGCCGACATCTGTGAAGGTGGCAAGACGCCCGTCGCGCATCAGACACCAGGTGTCCTGACCACTATTCACCGTGATACATGCTTGGAGATGCGGTCCGCAGCGAGTACAGAATGGTCCGCGCGACCATGCCGTTCGCTGCCAACCCGATAGAGACGAATACCGACTGCTTGTGTCCCGGCACCCTGACCCGGAGCACGAGAATGGAGTACGCGGGCGATGTTGCCGGGCAAACGGTCAGGCCATGAAAGTCAAGGCAATGCTTCGAGAACGCCAGGTGCAGGCCCTCCATGGCGAGTTCACTGAGCGTCTTGGACCCGGCGTCAACTTCGACTCCGTCTCCTGGGTAGACGGGTCCCGGGTTTCCCCACGCTGGGCACGGGAAAGCTGCCAAGACCCGGTCAGTGCTCAGAACTACCTCTCCTCCGCCCACTCCGCCATCGACAAAGCCCACACCCGGCGACGAGGCGCAGGGCGTTTCGACGCCGTAGTTGTAAAGCGTCCGAGTGACCGGCCACCATGCGGGCACAGCGAAGGCCAGCCCTTGGAATGTAAGTGTCTTCCAGTCCGATTGGACTGGTGGCGTGGAACCGGGCTCAAGGGCCACGGCGCGGGGTGAACCTGTGAGCGTGGCGAGGATGCGCTTTGCCAGCGGACCCTGCGCTATCAGTTCCACCCCGAGCGACGGAGCGTAGTAACCGGCGTAGGTGACTGCGGTCAGGAGACGGTAGACGCGTACTCCGTTGAGCATCGTGGACTTCTTCTGTACGAATGCATCAGGCGGTGGTTCACGGACCGAGACCAAGAAGACCATGGTGGGGTGACGCTCGGCAACACAGTGGAGCGTGAAACCTGGTGGTGCTTCGACCAAAAGCCCACCTGGCCCAGAAGCCGAAGCCCCTTTGCAAGAAAAGCTCTGGCCCGGATAGGCGACGGGGAAGTCTGGCGGCACCGAAACCTGGCCACCGCCGTACGCTACCGGCACCCATCCCGCCGGTGTAACCGAGAGGTCTACAACTGGGAGCCAAGTCTTGAGCGGTTGAGTATTGAGAAAGACCGTCGTGGTAGTTGGCACAAGGGTCTGCGGACTCGTGCACGCGGTGAGGGCCAGCGCACTGACCACCATCGCGAGGGCGCGCCATCTCACTGTTGCCATCCTCCCATGAAGCCCGAAGAGGGCAAGTACGCGTATCGTTGTCGCGCCCCTAGATGCACATCTTCGTGGCTGGCTCCGGATGACGCCGAGCCGCTCGTCGAGAAGTTCCGGCGCACCGTGTCAGAGCTGTCCGAGGACTAGCGCCGCCGCAGCTCCCTCAATGCCCGCACGAGCTGACTGAGGATCGCAATCGCACGCTCTCACTAACGCGCGGTCAGAACAGATCGATTAGGGCGCCACACGTCTTCGCGGTAGTTGAGTCACAGGTCACGCAGAAGGTCCTGATCTGTGCTCGCGCCGCGGTCGGAGCTCATGCCGTCGCCCGCCCTCCAGCGTTCGCTGATCGGGTGTTCACGACTGCGACAGCAAATGAGTCAGGGAGCGAGCATCGCGCACGGTCCGATCGGTCGGCCGTTAGGTCTGCGGACACCCTCGGCCTTCAATCGTGCGCAGAAGCGCTGGAGCTCTGCTCTCTGTTGCGCGATATGTGGCCCAGTGCCGTTCCCCGAGTTCATCCCGCCAGCTGCGTTCGTGCCTGAGCCACCTGTATCCACTGTCGGGGAGTTGATCGTCTGCGTCGTCGTGCCTGAAGGGGTGGTCACCAAGGCGGACGTGACGGTCGCGATTCCGGGCCACCAGGCCAGAAAGAGGCCATTGCCGACGGTGGTGACCACCTGAGAGCCGTCGCCCAACGCCAAGGTGGCTGCGTACACTCCCGAAGCGACTGAGCCCTCAGCGACCGTGTAGGGCTGACCGTTGGCGGACTCGGCTTGGAGGCGATCGAGGGTTATCTGCCCGGCCGCGGGCAGCGCAGGCTGATTGCCTTCTGCGATGCTGAACTGGGTGCTGTCCGGACCGCTCATGCACATGAGGGCTCCTGGAGTACTGGTTTTGGTCCCGAAGGGAAGCAAGGCGAAGGGTCCGCGGGTGTCGGCGAGGGTTACCTCGGTGGGCAGCGCGGGCGCGCCCGGTGACGGATTGGTGGGCCCGACTGACCATGCGGTCTCGGCGGCTGTGATTTGGCCCAGTGCCGGTGTCGTTGGTGTCGCGGTCCAGGCCGCGAACGCCGAAGGAGCACCAGCGCCGAGGAACACGACTAGGGCAGTAATGACGCCGCTCGTCACCAGACCGGCGCTACTGAGCGCGAACCCTCGTCGTTGGCGATGCGAGCGATGAGCTGTGATCTCCTGCACGAGGTGGCCCTCGCGGACAAAGAGGCGGTCATCGCCTCAGATAGGGGATCGTGGGGGCTTCCAGGTCGCTCACCAGTACTACTCTGACAACGTGGGTTTGATCGTTATTGCCGCGAACTTCTGGCGCGCGCTGGCGAGCCGGGACCGGACGGTACCGATGGGTATGCCGAGGGAGGCAGCCGCGTCGGCATAGGAGAGTTCACTCCACAGCACGAGCAGCACCACGTCTCGTTCGGCCTGGCTTAGGGGTCGAAGCGCTTCGATTGCTCGGGCCAGAGCCTCCTGGGCGTCGATGTGATTGATCGCATCGTCTTCAGGGCTCGCCCGATCCGAAGGAGGGGGGACTCGAGCGAGTGCGGATCGATACCGATACAGAGAGCGCTCCGCGTTTCGAGTGACGTTGTCCGCCACGCCGAGCAGCCAGAGCAAGGCGCTCGTGTTCGATAGTTGCAACTTGCGGCGACGGCGGAATGCTTCCAGGGACACGACGCTGGTCAGATCCTCTGCCAGATTGAGATCGCCCGTCCGCCTGGCGCAGTAGGCGTACACGGCTCGCGAATGGCGCTTGAAGAGCTGGCCAATCGCCTCGGGACCTTAGCGGCCATGGAGACCAGGTCTCTGTCACTAGCCTCGCTGTAGGAGCGCACACCTATTAGTGTCCACAAGGCCTCCGAGAGCTCGATTAGTGCTCGGCCCTGAGCGGCACCGGGCTTGGGCGGCACTTCGACATCGATTCGTGCTTGCGAACCCTTGCGACGTCGAGTCTGATGTCCGCCGCCGGCGAACACATTCCACCGAGAAGCGCAATAAGCAAGTGGGAGTGGTCAGGAGGCAACCGATGGAAGAGACGGACGAGCAGATCCTCAGCTGGTCGACTATCGGCGACTCGAGCGCATTCATCGAGCTCACCTGGCGCCATGGCGCTGCCATACACCGCTACCTGAGCCGCCGGGCGGGGCGCGCTCAGGCCGACGACCTACTTGGCGAGGTGTGGGTCCAGGCCTTCAGGTCGCGCGCCACCTACGACCACGCCTGGCCCGACGCACGACCCTGGCTCTACGGCATAGCTCGCAACGTCCTCCGCGCTCACTGGCGTGCCACCGCGCGGCCAGCACCTCGAATCCCGACTGCTGTAAGCGATCCGTGGCCCAGCGTCGATGAGCAGCTCGATGCCAAGGCACGCCGGCCGGAGCTGAAACGGGCCCTTGAAG
The DNA here is from genome assembly GCA_050015175.1 of Acidimicrobiales bacterium. Classification (GTDB taxonomy): domain Bacteria; phylum Actinomycetota; class Acidimicrobiia; order Acidimicrobiales; family Bog-793; genus Fen-455. The sequence continues at coordinate 318,096 of JBEKBX010000001.1, forward strand.
GTCTCACCGACGACGAGCGCGAGGTTCTCCTCCTCGTTACCTGGGAACAACTGAGTCAGGCCGAGATCGCGTTCGTGCTCGGTGTGCCGGCTGGAACGGTTCGCAGCCGCCTGCACCGCGCCCGAACCGCCATGCGCGGCCAGCTCGGTGCAGAGGGCTTGCTCGCCAAAGACAAGCTGTTGAAGGAGAGCTGAGATGGACAACCTGGAGCTGCTCGAACATCTCGGAGCAGTTGAGCCGCCAGATGAAGCAGTACTGCTTCGCGCCACTGCGATGCTGGAAGCGGAGATCGCCCGTGTATCGGCACCAGTGGCAGGCGACGAGGCAGCGGAGAAGTCACCGAGATCGCGCTGGCACAATCGCGTACTCGTAGGCGTCGCCGTGGTGGTGGTCCTAGCTGCCGCGGCCATCGGTGTGACGAGCAACCTGCTAAGCAGCTCCTCCTCTGCTGCTGCGTCGGTACTGCGTCACCTCGCGCGAGTCGCTTCGGTCCAGTCCCCGGCCGCTGTACCCGGGTCCGGCCAGTACCTCTACGTGCAGTACGAGAGCAGCTATCTGCACAAGGTCGCCACGGCCGGTTTCGGCACCAGCCCGCCCGGCGGCTTACCGGAGAGCTACACCTACTTCCAGATCGACCGTGAGCAGGTGTGGGCGAGTTCGAGTCGCGATGGAGAGTGGATCGAGAACCTCGGCCCGCCGACCTTCCTCAGCCCAGCGGACACTGCTGCGTGGGTAGCGGACGGCAGCCCCTCGATACCGACCGGAACCTCGGCCTCCAAGCTCGGACCCGATCCCCTCTACTCGGTCATCCCCACCCTGCCGACCGACCCGGTGGCGCTCGGCAAGCGGATCTCAAGCCGCAGCATCGAAAGCGGCCCTCCAGGCCCTGCGGAGGACTTCGTCCAGGTCCGTGACCTACTGCGAGAGTCGGACGCCCCGCCAGCAGTCCGGGCGGCGCTGTTCGAGTACGCCGCGACTATCCCCGGTGTCGTAGCGCTCGGCACTGTCAGCGACCACGACGGGAGATCCGGCATCGGCCTCGGCTTCATCACCGACGGACTGCGCACCGACCTGATATTCGACCCGGCTACGAGCATGCTCCTCGGAGAGGACGAGACTGTCGTCGCTTCGGGATCAGGTCTCGGTTATCCGGTAGGCACTGTTTTCTCCTGGACCGTCTACCTCGGCTCGAGTGTCGTCGATTCGATGCCTTCGATCGCTTCGCTTCCTGCCCCACCGCCGCCGCCTGTACTGGGTGCGAGCTAACGCGTACGCATCCTGATGCAGGATGACAGTCCTGTGTCCCTTCCTTCGACTTCAGCGCAATTGATGTCATTGGTGGTTTCTCCCTACCGGCGAGAGCAGAGGCGTGGACTCGCGGGCGGCCGTACGGTGCCTTTGACCGATCACGTGGCGACTGCGGTCGTGCACTATCCGTGCATTAAGCATCGGGCAAACACGGGCACCGGTGGTACTGAAGGGCAGCGAGCTGATAAGTGAACATTGCCATCTGACCTGCGCTGATAAGCAAGAATCCTGAAGAAGCAGCCCCGACAGGATTCGAACCCGTGTCTCCACCTTGAGAGGGTGGCTGGATCTCCGCTGAGAGCTGATGACCTGCGTGCTTTCCGCGCACTCTCAGGCCATTCTGCGGTTGCTGCTGAGACCTGCGGCGGAAAGTCGGTTGGCCAAATGTTGGCGGGACAGACCTCAAGCAGTGGCACTGGAGAGGCCGTTCCCGAAACGAGCTCTCCGTAGCACGGCGTGCTACACTGGCAGCGTGACGAGAGAAATCTCCCAGCGAGAACTGCGCAACGAGAGCGGCGAGATCATGCGTCGCCTGGACAAGGGTGAGACGTTCGTCGTGACTCGAAACGGAACCCCAGTCGGAGAGCTCGCGCCCTTGAGGAGGCGTCGATTTGTGACTGCGGAGGCGGCGCGCGCCCTGTTCCAGGGTGCACCTGCCGTCGACCTCGTCAAGCTCCGTGCCGATCTTGATGAAGTCGCTTCGCAGAGCGCTCGCCCCCGTGCCTGACGCGCGCCCTCCCCGCGGTCTCCTCGACACCTCGGTTGTCGTGGAACTCGAGCAGATTGAAGTGACCTCGCTTCCGATCGAAGTTGCCATCAGCGCCATCACAATGGCCGAACTGGCTGCCGGACCCCACGCCACCTCCGACGCCGAGGAACGAGCGCGGCGACAAGATCGGCTTCAGCGTGCCGAAGCGGCATTCCACCCTCTCCCCTTCGATGGTGAAGCGGCCCGCGCGTACGGGCGGATCTATGCGGCCGTCGTCGCCAAAGGGCGCAAGGCTCGCGGTGCTCGCGCTGTAGACCTCCTGATCGCGGCGACGGCGTGTGCCGCCGAGTTGCCTCTGTACACACGGAACCCCGATGACTTTCGGGGACTCGAGAAACTCGTCGACGTCGTCACCGTGTAGCTCTCGCGGGCGAACTCCTGGCACAGACCGCTCTCTGGATGGCTGGCAGCCCCAACGGGATTCGAACCCGTGTCTCCACCTTGAGAGAGTGACTGGATTACCGCCAAGGGACGAGCTGGCCTTTCGGTGCTCCTAGAGCTCCCGTTGCAGCGCCTGCGGACGCCTGCGGCTGAAAGTCGGTTGGCGAAATGTTGGCGAGACGGGCAAGAGCTGGCCGTTCTGCCGGAGCCGCCTACGCCGGGCCTTCGTAAGACAGGAGGGTCCGTCGCGCGGGACTCGGCAAGCCCATCCCAGCTAGCACCTAGGATTGTGAGCGTGGGCATGCAACGGGCTGCTGCAAAAGAGCCCAGGGTTCCGAGCTTGGCCATGCTGCGCTCGCACAAATCCGACATCCTTCGGGTGGCGAAAGCCCACGGCGCATCGAATGTCCGGGTATTTGGCTCGGTTGCCAGAGGGACGGCAACACCTACGAGCGACGTGGACCTGCTGGTCGACTTCCAATCCGGACGCACACTCGTCGACCATGTGCGTCTCTGGCGAGATCTCGAGGCACTGCTTGGCACGGGTGTCGACGTCATCAGCGCTGGAGGTCTCACCGAGCGCGACGACGACATCAGAGCTGACGCGCTAGCGCTGTGAGCCAACCGAACGATCGTCGCGCCATCGACAAGACCGCGCTGACCTGCTCGACGCGGCTGCCGCAGCAGCCGAGATCGTGGTTCGCGGTCGGGATGCTTGGAATGACGATCGAATCCTGAGGCTCGCCGGCGAAGCCGTCATCAGTCGGATCGGGGACGCCGCCAGCAAGTTGCCCGACAACGTTCAAGCGTCGATGCCAAGCGTTCCCTGGGAGGAGATCCGGGCGAATCGCGTCCTCGTCGCCCACATCTATCACCGCATCGACTACGGGATCCTCTGGGAGACGTTGAGACGGGACCTGCCGAGACTAGCCACTGAGTTGGGGAACTGGCGGCAACAAGAGCGCTCCCTCGGCCGAGATCGGGAGCAATACCCCAAGCGGGATTCGGGGCCCGACATCGGCTTTTGAGTTTGCCATGCGTCCCCAAACGACACCAGAGGAGGGTTCGTGGCGGCAGCCCCAACGGGATTGGAACCCGCGTCTCCACCTTGAGAGAGTGGCTGGATTACCGCCAAGAGACGCCGAGCTGGGCTTTCGGTGCTCCTAGATATCCGCTGCAACCCCTGCAGACGCCTGCGGCTGAAAGTCGGTTGGCGAAATGTTGGCGGAAGTCCAGGAGCTTCCACAACAAACGAATGCTGATACGTATGTTACATCTGTGTATGCTACGTCAATGCCTAAGACTGGCTTCTTCGGTCGAGAGCGAGAACTAGCCGCGCTTGACGCCGAGCTCCGAAATGCGAGCGCATCCGGTGCGGGACGCCTGATAGCCGTTCGCGGACGCCGTCAGGTCGGCAAGTCACGACTGGTCGAGCACTTCGCCGAGCGAAGTGGCGTCGCGTACGGCGTCGTTGCCGGCATGAAGGGTACGCCAGTAGACGTGCAGATGCGGCGGGCCGCCGAGACGCTCCGCTCCTCGACGCGGCCGCTGCCTGCCGTCGAGGCCGGCATGGCTCTCCCGTCAGGGAACTGGTATGACCTGCTCTCTCGGATGCAGTTCGTGCTGGATGACGATCCCGCGATCCTCGTGATCGACGAGTTCCCTTGGGCAAATGATGCGAACCCTGGTCTCGATGGGCTCCTCCAGTCGCTGTGGGACCTCACGTTCGTCAGACGACCGGTCCTTGTCCTTCTTATCGGCTCCGACGAGGCGATGATGGATCGACTGTTCGCGCACGACCGTCCGCTATTCGGTCGCCTCAACGGCAATCTCGTCGTCGAGCCTTTCAACCCGACGGAAACAGCGCAGGCTCTCGGAGGGTCGCGCGCCGCGGTCGAGGTCTTCGACACACAGCTCGTCACGGGAGGTTTCCCCGAGCTCGTCGCGCATGCGCGAAAGTTCAAATCCGTCGGGGCCCTCGTCGAGGACGCTCTTTCTCGTCCCCACACACTGCTCGCGGACATCGCCCAGATCAACCTTGCCGGTGAGCTCGCGGACGGTGCCAACGCGCGCCTCGTTCTCGAGGCGATCGGAGCCGACGAGATCGGCGTAGTCAACTTCTCGCGCATTGCCGCGGACCTTGGAGGTGGTATCGCGGCAAAGACGGCGGTGAGCCGGGCAACTGACATCCTCACCGACACCAAGCGCATCCTCGCCGTCGACATCCCCGCCGGGGACAGGGGCAGCCGCCTCAAGCGTTACCGAGTGGCCGATCCGTACCTGCGCTTCTGGTTCCGCTTTGTGGAACCCCAGCTCCGCAATATTGATGTCGGTCGCTCGGATCTGGCGCTCACGGCCTTCTCTAGCGGCTGGAGCACTTGGAGGGGCAAGGCTATTGAGCCGATCGTCCGCGACGGCGTGCTGCGCCTCGCCCCACACCTTGACACGCCGTTTGATTCGATCGAATCGGTCGGTGGCTGGTGGGACCGGCGCGGTGAACATGAGTACGACATCGTCGGGTCCGCGCGCGGCAGCACTCCGGTGGCGATCGGCTCAATCAAGTGGAGGGATAAGGCAACGTTCGACGCGAATGACCTCGCCGAACTTGCGGAAGGGCGTGCAGTGATACCGAAAGCAGCCGGGGCTCGCCTCGTCGCCGTCTCGCCGCGCGGCGCTGCCTCAGGTGTGGGAGCCGACCTTGTGCTCGATGCCGCGGACCTGCTCAGCGCCTGGCAGCTGTGAGTTCTGAGCAGCCCCAACGGGATTCGAACCCGTGCCTCCACCTTGAGAGGGATGTACAGGGGTATGTCGTGACCTGGGGCCCAGGTGGATTGCTATTTCGCTTTCTGCCCTTGCCCGGATTTGACCGCGTTTGTCACCGGCAACGCGGACTTTTCGCGGACTTCGAGCAGGCCCCATCTGTCAGCGGACCTGCCTCTTAGTCCGTCCCGGAACGTCGGTTACCGCGCCGCCGTACCATGCCTGCCATGTGGCCTCCTGACTTCGAGCCATGCCACGACCTCAGCCCTGCGGAATGGCTACGTCCCCGGCTCCTGCCCTGGGGAAGTGGTACGGGCACACCGGTCACCAGCATCGTGCCCGTCGGCTACGACGCCTACGTTCGTGTCTTTCACACCGTCGGTGCTCCGGCCCCGGCTGAAACCGTCACCTGGCAAGAGGTCGCTGATTGGAGCGGGTGCGTCTTCCATCCGCTGGCCCAGTTCGAGCGGATGTCGATACCGATGAGGCCCAATCCGGGACCCCCTCCCTTTGACCAAGCCCCTTTCCAGGGAGACCTCACACCAGCGCTCTGCGACGTGCTCGTTCGACAACTGGCGGGGTTGACCGAAACCCCAGCCTTCTGCCATTTCGCCATCTGGGACGGCGCGGGCATCCTGGTTGGTGGCCGGTCCAGTGCCCGGTTCAGTAGCCGCCGCCCCCTTGGCTGGCTGAGTCGCCCGTCTCGTGGTTGGTGGAATCGTCGGTCTCGTCTCAGGGCGGTAGGCCACGCCGTTGAGCGGCCCGGCATCGGTGATGGCGAGGACACGGCCTGGCACGAGGAGGTAGCTCGGCTGCGTGCTCTCGATGCTGAGGTCGCGGCCTGGCAAGAAGAAGTAGCTCGGCTGCCGCGCTTCGAACACCCTGGCCGGAGCTACCTGCTTGGCCGCGGACCGATTGGCGTCGCTGGTGAACTAGACCGCCAGCCGCTAGCCCCCGACTCCTGGCAAACGCTCGGATTGACTCCACAATTGTGGTGGCCAGAGGACCGGGCTTGGGTGGTCGCGACCGAGATTGACTTCGACTCCACCATCGTCGCGACCACGAACGCGGGGGCCGAGGCGCTGCTCACCTGCGAGGAGCTGGAGGCACTGCAGGTCCCGCCCGATGGACGGCTAGACCTCGACGGAGACGAAATCAACCTGCCCTACTAATGGCGTCTGGCTCCGATTTCGGAGGTTCCAGACCGACGGTGGCTGCACTCCCCCGCTAGCCCTGCCGTCCAGGCTCGGTAGACCCTTGTCGAGTACGAAACTCACCGGCCGCCAAGGCAGCTCGAACCGGGCCGGGCCGACGGCTCGCTTGGACGCGGCAGGTCCAACCGCCATCGGGCAGGATGGAGGGGTGCCGAAGACCTACAAGCTCGGACCTGCACGACGTGCAGTCAACATAGTGAT
>JBEKBX010000002.1:0-190790 GCA_050015175.1 Acidimicrobiales bacterium
CCGGACCTCCTCGGCGCCAGCCTGCACTCGCTCTTGGAGCGCGTCGACGAGCTCGAGATGGTGGTCGAGGGTCACGCACACGGCCACGACGTGCGCCCGTCCGAATCGGGCGTGTGGTCCGGGGAAGACTTTTCGATCTGAGACAAGAAGGAGGATGTTGTGTCCGAGCCCTCGGCTCCAGCCGCCGACCAGGTTCTCGACTGCACAGGGTTGGCGTGCCCGTTGCCGGTCGTGAAGACTGCTCAGGCGATCAAGAACCTCGTTCCAGGACAGGTTCTCGAGCTCCTCGCCACCGACCCCGGTGTCGAGCCGGACATGCGGGCTTGGAGCAGTCGCACGGGAAATGACCTTCTGGGCATCACCAAGCAGGATGACGTCTTTCGCATCCTGATCCGCCGGGTGAATTGAGAGAGGGCTTCGATGTGGGCCGGTGACTCTGAGACGAAGATCCTGTACGTGCAGACGCACGGGGCGGACGACCCGGGTCGCAGCGCGACGCCGTTCTACCTTGCGGCATCCGCGGCCGCGATGGAGTTCGAGGTCATGATCTATTTCACGATGTACGGACCCACCCTGTTGCGCAAAGACGTCGTGGACAAGATCGGCCCGAAGGGGGACCAGGGCCAGCCGTTGCGCTATTTCGTCGAGCAGGCAACCAGCCTGGGCGTGCGGTTACTGGTCTGCCAGCCGTCGCTCGAGCTCAACGATCTGAGTCTCGAAGACCTGATCGACGGGGTCGAGGTGATCGGCGGCGCAGCCTTCAATGACCTCGCGGCTTCAAGCGATGCCGTGATCAGTTTCTAGGTCTGCGCGATGAGCGTCACAGCCCTCCCGCAGGCCAAGACGGACGCCCACTACAAAGTCGCCGACGTCGCCGGCTACACCGGAGTGCCCTACCAGACGAAGGTGGGGCTGTTCGAGCAAGTCAAGGAAGATATTCGCTTCGGCGATTACCTGTATGGCTGTTACGAGTGCGGTATCTGCGTTGGTGTTTGCCCGTCAGCCAAGTTCTACGACTTCAGCCCGCGCCGGATCGCACAGGCGGCTGCACGTGAGGACGTGGAGCTCATCTACCAGCAAATGCAGGAGGACATCTGGGAGTGTTCCCAGTGCTTCTCCTGCTTGCGCTGCCCGCGCGGCAACAACCCCGGCGGGCTCATCACGATCATGAGGGAAGTAGCCGTCCGCAACGGGCTGGCCTCGGCCAAGGAGGCCTTGGTCGGTTACTCCCGGATCATCTACAAGATCATGTCCACCGGAACCCAGGTTTCACCGGACATGTTGAGGCCGGACGCCTTCCCGGACTGGGGGCCCGAGACGGCCGATGTGGCGGACAACCTTGATCTGTGGCGCCGCGCCCTGCCGCCCGAGACCATGCACACGACATCCACGGGCTGGTCCGTCGCCGACAGAACGCTGATCGAGCTGTACCTCATCTGGTTCGAGACCGGCGCCCTCGACATGATCGCCCAGGTTGATCCTGGCCTGCACTCGATCCTGCAGGAGCTGATGGAGGATCGCCTCGAGGAAGAAGGCATCGAGCTGTGACAATTCCTATAAGGGCCCCCGTCGACGCGCGTCGACGTGTCGTCTCAGCCGCCGAGCCCGTTGTCGACCGGCGGTCGCTCGAGGATCCCCGTGCAGAGCTGCTCGAGCTCGAGCGTCAGGGCGAGTTGATCGTGCAGAAGATCGACAGGGAAGCAATCAGCGTGGCTACGAAGTACGGACGCGAAAAGCGGATCCAGAAGGCGCACCTGTGGCACCACAAGTCCTGTGGGCAGTGCGGCCACATCCCGGGCTACTCCACGTCGATCTTCTGGGTGATGCGCACGCTCGGCTACGACTACCACGATCCGCATGACCAGACCTCGTGCACGGCCTGGAACTATTACGCGAGTGCGACCTCCAACACGGCGGCCCAGGCGGCCGTGGCTGTGCGCAACTTCGCCGCCGCGTACGAGACGGGTTACTTTCCTCTAATTCATTGCGGCACCTCCTACGGTCACTACAAAGAGGTGCGCGAGCAGCTGATACGACACCCGGAGCTGCGAGAGCAGGTCCGCAAGATCATGGCCAAGCTCGGTAAGCCCTTGGTGCTGCCCGAAGAGATCGTGCACTATTCGGAGTGGTTCCACGCGCTGCGCCACGAGATCGCTGCCAAGCAGGTCCGCGACGTATCGGGAATTGTGGTGACCGTCCATCCGGCGTGCCATTACTACAAGATCGTTTCGGGCGACGCGATCTACGACCCGGACATCTACGGAGGTCAGCGGACCGCCGTCGTGACGGGCCTCGCCGAAGCGCTTGGTGCCGAGGTGCGCAACTACTCGACTTGGTTCGACTGTTGCGGGTTCGGCTTCCGCCACATCCTGGTGCAGAGGGACTTCACCCGCTCATTCGCCACGCTGCGCAAGATCGAAGTGATGAAGGAGGAGGCCGATCCCGACGTTGTGCTGACCCACGACACCGGGTGCGTCACAACCCTCGACAAGAGTCAGTTCGCGGCCAGAGCGCAGGGGCGCAACGTCGGACTCGCGGTGCTCAGCGAGGCCCAGTTCGCGGCACTCGCCATGGGAGCGCATCCTTACCGCGTGTGCCAGTTGCACTGGCATTCGGCCGACTACAGGCCGCTGCTCGAGAAGATGGGCATCGACTGGGAGAAGGCATGGGCTGAGTTTCAGGGTGATCTGCGTCGGCTCGAGAGCGGCGAGAAGCCTTACCTCGACTGGGAGGACGCCAATGGCGCGCACGACAACGAACGGCCCCAGGTAGCTCCTGCCAGGCACGAAGACGACGATTGAGGTGTGAGATGTCCTCTGAGACGGTAGTGGTCATCGGCGGGGGACCAGGTGGGCTGCGTGCTGCGCAAAGCATTGCTGAGATCGGCGGCACAGCCGTACTGATAGAGCAGCGCGAGTTCCTCGGCGGAACGCCTGTCGCGGAGAACTACTGCGGTCTGACGCCACGCGGCGAGCCCGCGCAACCGCAGATCCGTCAGATGATCGACCTGGTTACGGCCAACCCGCTCACCGAGGTCCGGCTTGGTACCGAGATCGCCGGAGTCGCGGGGGGACCCGGTGCCTTCACACTCACACTGCGTCGCGCCGAGAAGGCGGAAACTGAGATGGATGGAGACGAGACGATCGAGTGCGGCGCAATCATCATTGCCACAGGGTTCGGCCACTTCGACCCGGGCCGAGCGACCCAGATGTACGGGTACTACGAGTTTCCCGACGTCATCACCCAGCCTGATCTCGAGGCGATGCTCTCCGAGGGCCGGGTGTTTCGTCCGTCCAATGGACAGCCGCCGGAGTGGATCTGCTTCGTCCAGTGCGTGGGCAGCCGCGACCGCCAAATCGGCAACGAGTACTGCTCGAAGGTGTGCTGCGGCGTGGCCTCCAAAGAAGCCATCGAGATCCGGGAACTGCTGCCGGGCTCGAAGGTCCTGATCTTCTACATCGATATGCGAATGTACGGCTATTGGGAGAACGAGATCTACTGGCCGGCCCAAGAGCAGCACCACGTCCAGTACGTCAAGGGGCTGATCACCGAAGTGCTTCCGAAAGGGGATCGCCTGCTCGTCCGCGGCGAGGACACCACGATGGGCAGGCCGATGGAAATCCTGATGGACCTCGTCGTGCTGTCGGTCGGTATGGAACCGTCACAGGGCACCCGGGAACTCGCGAAGCTGCTCGGAGTCAAGCAGAACAAGTACGGGTTCATTGAGGCGGTCGCCAAACCGCTCGACCCGGTCAGCACCGACCGGGAGGGGATCTTCGCTTGCGGTGCCGCCCTCGGACCCGCTGACCTGGAGGACACCGTTTCCTCGGCCTCCGCTGCAGCCGTGAAAGCCGTCAGCTACCTCCGGTCGCGCCCGGTCGCGACACCGAAGTAAGGCGATGTCTTGGTGGTCACCGGACCAGTAGTCGACACGTCGAGCGCGCAGGAGTTCCAGCGCGAGATCATGGACCGGATCAGCGAAGCGGAGCTGCAGGCCATCGCCGCTGATCTGGACCGCAAGTCCCAGGCGTTGCGAGGCCTTTTGTCGGAAGATCCGGCCCAGCTGAACCGAGCGGCTTTGCGCAACGTGCTGCGCTGGGTGTTCGCGACCCGGAGGCGTGCCGACCAGATCATCGACTCGATCGGCCCAAAGCGGCTGGCAGCTGCCATCGCCGGGCTTCTCACGACAGGAGCGGCGGTATCGGAGCGGATCGACCGTTTCGAGGACTCGCTCAGCGGGCACGCAGCGCAGTCCGCGCTGGTGGGTTTCGGGTTCGATCTTTCGTCGGAACTGCTGCACTTCACCGAACCCGATCGCTACTGGTTGTGGACAAGGTGGATTTGGGATCCCGAGGCTCGCACCGGTGCGCTTGGGCTCGTCACGACCGAGGCTTTGGATCTGAGCGCGGGCGCATCAAAGGGCTCTATGTACATCACAATCGGGCGCGCGATGGCCTTTGTCGACGAGACCGGCAAGGCAGCCGGCTTCACCGCGGCAGGTCCTGGTCTGTTCGGGGTCGACGTTCTGTTGGCCGCCGTATACGGCGTCTACATGCACACGGTTCTGCAGATGCGCTTGACCAGGGAGTTCAACCGGGTGATCCCGCCGCTGCCCGACCTCGTCCGCCGATTGCTCGGCGTCTACCACCTGGAGGGCTAGGACCGTGCCTGTTGGTGGCCGGAAGATCCCGCCGATCGCCGTGGAAGTGGAGGAGGCGACCGTTTCCTCCCCCATCTCTGGGCGCGAGGTGGAGCTCCCTGGCGGGTGGAACCGGATGTTCGAGCCACGGGTCCTGACAAACTATGGCCCGGACGGATTTGCCGCGATCTCGGCGCTGCCGGGCGGCGAGTCGCTCGAATGGTGTTATGGCTGCGGCAAGTGCGTGCCGGTCTGCCCGGTCGACATGGTGGGCGACTACGGCCCGCGCAAGATCCACCGCAAAGTCCAGACCGGAACTCAGCTGTTGGCCGATGCGGACCTGTGGTTGTGCACGACGTGTGCGAACTGCCTGCGGGTCTGCCCGAAACAGGTAGACATGATTGCCGTCATGCCGGCGGTCCGCGAGGCTGCGCTGACCGATGCGAAGGTGCCCGCCGAGCTCCAGGACGTCTTCGAGAAGACCTTTCGGCACGGCAATGCGCTCGGCCAGAATCAGCGACGCCGCGCGCAGTGGGCAGACGGCGCCGGGGTTCCGGTGCGGATCCTGGCGAAGGATCCCTCACCGGTCGATGTGCTGTTCTACGTGGAGGATTACTGGAGTTTCCACCCCCGCGGCCAGGACGCGGCCCGCGCGTTCGCCAGGGTGACCTCGGCGCTTGGCATCGACTGGGCGATCCTTGGCCCGGAGGAGAAGACGCTTGGCGACTCACAGCGTCTCGCGGGCGAGAAGGGTCTGTTTGACGCCCTCGTCGAAGATGTCGCGACGGTCCTGGCGAAATACGAGTTCGCCCGAATCGTGACGCCTGACCCGCACGCCTTCAACGCCCTGGTCAAGGAGTACCCGAAGCGCGGGCACACTTTCGATGCGCTTCACTACACGCAGTTCCTCGCGCCGCTCGTCGATCAGATCGACTGGGCGAGGGAGCTGAACCTGCGCGTGACATTCCACGATCCGTGCTACCTGGGAAGGCAGAACGGTGAGTACGACGCTCCCCGGAGGCTGCTCGAGGCAATTCCCGGCGTCCAACTTGTCGAGATGGACCGCTGCCGGGAGAATGCCTACTGCTGCGGCGGTGGGGGCGGCGGCATGTGGCTTGACGGGTTCACCAGAGACCACACGACAGAGCGCCTTTCCGAGCGCCGGGTGCGCGAGGCCGCCCAGACCGGGGCCGACGTGCTGGTGGTGTGCTGTCCTTATGAGGTGTCCAGGTTCACCGACGCCGCCAAGGCGACCGGCCACGAGAACCTACGTGTTTGCGACGTCGTCGAACTGATGGACGAGGCAATGCAGAACGAGGCGCAACGTGGTTGAGTCGCTGCGAATCGTCGATTTCGGTCGCAGCTCACCGCTGCGCTCTCAGACCTTGTGGCATGCGATCGCCTACGGGGTGTCAGCCAGTGAACGGGTGACTCTGTCCTTCACTCGCCCGGCCGCCCCGTACGTATGCCTCGGCTACCACCGGGGAATCGAAGAGGTGGACCGTGACTACTGTCTGGAGAACGGGCTTCCGCTGCTGCGGCGTATGGTGGGCGGCGGTCCCGTCTACCTGGACTCGGACCAGCTGTTCTTCCAGATCTGCTTGCCGGTCCGGACCATGCCGGCGGCCCGCTGCCAGGCCCTGCGCGTGCTGCTCGAGCCGGTCGTGACCGCCTTCCGCGCGGTCGGGGTACCGGCCGTACTCGATGACGAGCTTGAGATCTGCGCCGGCGACCGCAAGATCTGCGGGCACGGGGCGGCCCAGATTGAGGATGCTGTCGTGGTCTGCGGCAACCTGATCGAGCGGTTCGACCACGAGCGGGCGGCCCGGGTGCTCGCCTTGGCCGATCCTTCCCAACGGGACCAGACGCTCACGCTGATGCGCCGCTTCGTGGCCCCGACCCCACTCGACCCGGCTGCCTTCCAAGCCGCCATGGTCGATGCGTACGCCGCCGCACTCGGGCTCGATCCGGAAGTCGGCGGACTGACCGGGACCGAGCGCACGGCGCTTGCCAGCTTGGACGAAAGATTCACCAGCGATACCTGGCTTGCCGGACCGGTCCGGCCTGGGATGGCAAGAGCCTGTGGACCGAGCGTTCGCCAGGTCAAGGTGCGAGCCGGCGTGTGGACGTTCGGAGCGTCATACGACGGTGCGCGTGTCGCCGCCAGTGTGGTCCGGGGGACGATCGACCTGGTGCGGCTGCACGACCGCGCGTTGAACGGGTCCAGGGATCGGGCGGAACAGGCCCTCATCGGCATCCCGTTGCAATCGGTCGCCCTGGTGCTGGCCGGCTTCGGTGATCCAGGGCGCCGGCTAGCTTTGGCCTTCGCGACGGCCGATCCTGCGAGATTGTGATGGGAGAAGCTCCGCTCGTCATGGTGGCCGGCTTCCCGCTCGCCCTCGACCGGCGCTATCAAGCCGAGACCCACATGTGGGTGCTGGAGACCGGACCTGGCCGGGTGAGGATCGGGATGGACCCACTCGGCATCGAGACGAGCGGAACCCTGGCTCAGCTGTCCTTCTTACCGGCGGGGACCGAGCTCACCGCGGGACGGCCGTTCGGCCAGTTGGAGGCGGCCAAGTTCGTCGGTCCGCTGATCAGCCCGGTCTCCGGCGCGGTGCTGACCGTGAACGAAGAAGTCGCCAGGGACCCGGGCCTGGCTGAGCGGGACCCGTACGGGGCGGGCTGGCTGATCGAGGCGAGAGTGAGCGAAGTCGACAGCGAGCCATCGGGGCTTCTCGCCGAGCCGGCAGAGATAACCGCCTGGTTTGCCGCCAGGATTGCTCACTACCGGCTGAATGGGCTGATCGCGCAATGACCACCGTGCCATCTCCGTCGCGCCCCGCCGAGGTGCGGAGGGCGAACTTCGGTGACGTGATGGACTTCTATGCGCCCGGCCTGAAGCGCTGGCAGACCGCGGAGTGGGTCCCGTCCAGTCCCCGCAGGTTCTTGTCCGTATCTGTCACCGGTTCGGCGTGCGCCCTGTCGTGCGATCACTGTCAGGCGAAGGTGCTTGACGGCATGATTTCGGTCCGGGCCGGCCAGGATCTTTTTGCTCTCGCAGCGCGCCTCCGCGAGCAGGGGAGCGAGGGACTGCTGGTGTCCGGCGGATCCACCCGTGGCGGCGCGGTGCCGTTGCTGGCGCACCTGCGCCACATCCGCCGGATCCGCGAGGAGCTCGGGATGAAGGTCATCGTGCACTCGGGCCTGGTGTCGCCAGAGCTCGCGGCTGGCCTGGCGGCTTCGGGTGTGGACGGCGTCATGCTCGACGTCATTGGAGCTGACGAGACCCTGCGCGACGTCTGCCACCTGGACCTGACTGTCGCTGACGTGGACCGTTCGCTGCAGCTGCTGTCCGAGCGCGCGCTGCGGGTTATTCCGCACATCGTGCTCGGTTTGCACTACGGCCACTTCCTGGGCGAGCACCGGGCCCTTGACATGCTCACTCGTTACCCGGTCTCGACACTGATCCTGTTGGTGCTCGTGCCGCTCGTCGGCACCCCGATGGCGCTTGTGCCGCCACCTCCGGCCGATCAGGTGGCGGAGTTCTTCGCGGCCGCGCGACTGGCTGCTCCTTCGACGACGATCAATCTCGGCTGTGCCCGTCCCCTTGGCCCGCTCAAGGGAGAGCTGGACCAGGTGGCGATCGACCTCGGACTGAACGGCATCGCCTATCCGGCGGAAGGCACCATCGAGTACGCGAGGTCGCGCGGCCTTACACCTCGGCTGTTCGAGTACTGCTGCTCACTCACCTGGAGTGAGGCACAGGAGAGCCGCCTTGCCGGCTTGCAGGTGACCAGGTGAGCGAGACTTGGCGACTACTGGCCGACGACGGCGTCGGGGCGGCCGAGGGACTCGCACTGGACGAAGCACTCATGAGCCGGTACGCACGGGGCGAGCCGGACCGCCCGCCGACACTTCGGCTGTACAGCTATCGCGATCACTGCGCCTTGATCGGCCGGTACCAGAACCTGGAAGCCGAGGTCGATCTGGCCGCCTGCGACCGTACCGGCACCGAGGTCAGCCGGCGGCTAACGGGCGGTGGCGCGATCGTAATGGGATCCGGCCAGCTGGGAATCGCCTACGTGGACCGGGCACGGGTCGGCGAGCGTCCGCGGGAGACCATCGAGGAGCTCTCGGCCGCGCTCGTAGCCGGTTGCGCTCGGCTGGGCATCCGTGCGAGCTTCGGTGGCAAGAACGACCTGGAGGTCGGTAGCCGGAAGATTGCGGGCCTCGGGCTGCATGTCGACTCGGCCGGAGCGATGCTTTTCCACGCGAGCGTCCTGGCCGATCTCGATGTCGCGTTTATGCTTCAAATGCTGCGGATCCCCGCTGCGAAACTGGCTGACAGGGCCGCCGCCGCGGTGGGCGAGCGGATCACGACCGTCTCCGTCGAGACCGGTGTCCCCCACGACGCCGCGACGCTCCGACCGTACATCGCCGACGGTTTCGCGACGGCCTTTGGAGTGACCCTGGAGTCCGCGATGCCTGATCCGCAAGAGCAGGCTCACGCTGTTGCGCTTGCTACCGACAGGTACCGGTCGCAGTCTTGGCTGAGCGAACGGAGCGTTGCCGCAGATGCCAACGGGTCGTCACTGTTGAAGACGCCGGCAGGGCTGGCCAGGATCTATCTAGCCACCCGAGGTGACCTGGTCAAGAGTGTGATGTTCGCCGGGGACTTCAACGAGCTGCCAGCCGCTCTGGTGGCGATGGAGTCCGGGCTGCGCTGGCGGCGCCTGGAGCACGATGCCATCCGCGCGGTTATCGCCCGCTCGGGGGCAGCCGAGGCGCTCGGGGTCGCGCCCGAGCTGCTTGCCGCGGCCGTGATGGAGGCAGGCCGTCGTGCAACCGAACAGGAGGAGGCCGAGGTGCTCCGGACCGCGGACGACCGTTTCTCGTCTGAGCCCGCTGTCGTCGCGGATCCGTGCAGTTTCCCCGAGCCGAGCTGTTAGGAGACACCATGGTCGCTCGCGGGCTTTCGCTGCCGCCTTTGGCAGACATCCCTACCAAGGACAGCCCTGAGTACGTGCGCATCTCCATGGCGAGCGCGATCGCACTGCGGATGCGCTCGGGTCGCTTCAGCCGGGACTTCAGGTTCGGTGGCATCAACCTGTTGCTCAGCTACGCGCAGGGCTGCCGATCCGACTGCGGTTACTGCGGGCTGGCCCGCACCCGCCCGGGCAGTTACGAGGACAAATCGTTCATAAGGGTCGAGTGGCCACTAGTGCGAACTGACGATCTCGTGGAGCGGATGACCCGGTTCGAGCCGGCGCTGACCCGGCTCTGCATCTCGATGGTCACCCACGGCCGCGCATACCGAGATACGTGCGATATCGCGCGAAGCATCACCGAACGGGTTCGGACTCCGATATCAGTTCTCGTGGCGCCGCCAACGCTCACGGGCGAGCGCGTGAAGAAGCTCAAGTCGATCGGAGTCGACATGCTCGGGATCGGGCTCGACGCCGTCACCGAGGCGTTGTTCAAGAGCGTCCGCACCGACGTGCCGGCAGGTGGCCTCAAGTGGGAGAAGTACTGGGATGTACTCACCGACGCCCGCGAGATCTTCGGGCCCTGGAAGGTCAACGTGCACACTCTTGTCGGACTCGGTGAGTCGGATCAGGAGCTGGTCTCGCTATTCGTGGCGTTGCGGGACCGGCAGATCTCTTCCTACCTGTTCTGCTTCAATCCGGAGCCGGGTTCGCGCATGGCCGCCCAGCCGCAGCCATCGCTTCGGCGCTGGCGCCGGGTACAGCTGGCGAGGCACCTCGTCGAGGCCGAAGGCTACGGATTGGAGCAGTTCAGTTTCGACAGTGGTGGCGGGATCGTCCGCGTTCAGGCGGACCGCTCGGCCATTGAGGCAGTCGTAGCGGACGGCAGGGCGTTCATGACCAACGGCTGCCCAAGCGAGAACGGTGAACCCGGATGCACACGGCCCTACGGTTCGTACCGGCCCGCGGAGCCCTTTCGTGACTACCCGTTTCTGCCGGTGGCGGGCGATCTCGAGGAAATCCGCCGCCAGCTACGGCTAGAGGATGTCGTCGAATGAACAGAGAGGTGGGCTGAGGTGCGGATCGTCGTGGCACTGAAGGCGGTGCCCGATCTCGTCGAGGAGATCGATCTCAACGCGGACCAGACCGGCATCGACCGTGAATACCTGACGTTCGTGCTCGGCGAGTGGGACGCCCAGGCCTTGGAAGAGGCGCTGCTGATCAAGGATGCCGGCGGGGCCGAGGTCGTGGCCGTCGGCCTCGCTGACGACCCCGAGATCGACCAGATCCTCTATGCCGCGCTGGCCAAAGGCGCGGACGAGGCCGTGAAGCTCACCGACGCGAGCGGCACGGTGTCGCCCGGACCGGCCGGGATCAGGCTCGCGGACCGGACCGCGCTGTTGGCAGGGTACCTCGAGGCCCAGCCAGCCGATCTCGTGATCTCTGGCGTGCAGGCCGCCGACGACCTGGACGGCCAACTGCCGCCCACGCTTGCTGCACTGCTCGATTTCCCGCATGTGTCGGTGGCCGTCAGCGTCGAGGTCGACGGCGGCTCGGTCATCGTTCGCCAGGAGTTCGCTGGCGGCCGCTCACATGAGCTACAGGTACGAATGCCTGCCGTGATCGGTGTCCAGTCCGCCCGCCAGGCTCCCCGCTATGCCCCGATCACCCGGATCAAACAGGCCATGCAGACAGGTGAGCTGACCGAATGGGCCGTGTCGCCGCGAGCGACAGGAAGAGGCGCGGTCGTGCGCCGGATGCAACGACCGGAGACGAGCGGCCAGGCCGAGATGCTCACGGGAAGCGCCGGCGATGTGGCGGATCAGATCGTGAGTTTGCTTCGCGCGCGGGGTCTGGTGAAAGGGTGAACGACAAGTGAGCAGGAATGTGATGGTGCTCGCCGAACACACCGGCGGGCAGGTCTCCGACGAGACCCACGAGCTGATCCGAAAGGCGCGCGAGCTGGCGTCCGAGCTAGGCGGCCTCACCGAGGTGGCCCTGCTCGGGCAAACCGACTTGTCCGGTCAGCTCCCCGGCGCCGACATCGTGGTCACCGTCGATCACCCGGCCCTGGTCGAGTACTTGCCGGAGGCGTGCGAGTTGGCGATGTTGGAAGTGTTGGCACAGCGATCCCCGCGGCTGCTGCTGATGTCGAATGGGACCATCGGCCTCGACCTGGCGGCAGCGCTCTCGGTGCGGTGGGACGCGCCACTGGCCACCTGTGTCAGCGCGTTGGAGATCGACGAGGTCGTCGTGACCGCCACTGCCCAGATCCTCGGTGGGAAGGTACTCGTCCGTGTAGAGCTGCCCGGCGGGCGCGGGATCGCCACCGTGCTGGGCGGCGCCTTCGGCACCGAGACACCGCAGAGCTCCCTCGCCGCCGAGGTCGTCCACGTCGCGCCGCCGGCCGGGCTCGACGCGCTGCGGATGTCGCTTCGACGGGTCGTGGAGGCCGATTCGGGAGATCTCGACATCAGCTCGGCCGACATGCTCGTCTCGGTGGGCCGGGGTATCGAGTCGCAGGACAACATGGAGATCGTGGCCGAGCTAGCCAACGCGCTTGGAGTCCCGCTCTCGGCGTCTCGGCCTGTCGTGGACGCAGGATGGTTGCCGAAGACCCGACAGGTGGGCCAATCCGGCTTGAAGGTCAAGCCCAGGGTCTATCTCGCTCTCGGCATCTCCGGAGCTCCCGAGCACCTGGAGGGCATGCGCAACGCCGAGCTGATCCTGGCTTGCAACACCGACCCTGGAGCGCCGATCTTCGGCGTCGCCCACTACGGCACGACCGTCGATCTTTTCGATCTGGTACCGGAGCTCGTGGGCAAGGTCCGCGGCTGACATGACAGGCCGGACAGGCCTGTTGGGCATGGAAGTGACACGGCCAGTCTTCGAGGGAGTCGGCCCGCTCGGAAAGGCGGTCTTTTACGCGCTGGCCGCCGTGTCGACGGCCATTTTTGCCTGGGGGGTCTGGTGCCGCGTGCGGAAATACCGGACCGGCCGTGCGGCTGGACGTGGGCCGACGATCCGGGCTGCCCTCGGCAGTCGGCTGCGCTCCATCGGCGAGGGCGCGTCGGTGGCCGAGGGCAACCGCGCGACCGGCGTCGCGCACTTCTTCATCTTCTGGGGGTTCCTGGTTGCTTTCTTGGCGACAGTCATCCTCACGATCGACACCGACGTGGTCCGGAATGTCTCCCGGCTTATCGCCGGACACGAAGACAGCTTCTTTCACGGCACGTTCTTCATCGTCTACACGTTCGCGGTGGACACGTTGGGATTCGCGTTTCTCCTCGCCTTGGTCTACATGGTCGTGCGCCGAGGCGTGCGCAGACCCTGGCGGCTCGGCTACAGCCGGGCGGGCGCACCTGCCGGCGGCTACTCGCGGAGGGCCATGGTGGAGGGAGACTGGCTCTTCTTAGGGCTGCTCCTGGCCATCCTGGTTACCGCCTATGTTCTGACGGGCCTGCGGATCCTCGGTCAGCACATGCCCTGGTTCACCGTGTTCAGCCCTTTTGGCAGGGTTTTCGCCGAGGCGTTCTCCGGCCTTGGCATGACGGCGCGCCAGGCTGTCAGCGTTCATACCGTCATGTGGTGGGTGCACGCCGGTCTCGCGCTGAGCTTCATCGCCTACATCCCGTATTCCAAGGCCGTGCACATGCTGGTCGACGGGGTGAACCTGGTCGCTACGGACCGGTCGGCGACACTTGCGCTGCCCGCGCCTGCGGTGAGTCACCCGGGCTATCAGGAGATCTCCGACTTCACCTGGAAGGAGCTGCTCGACCTTGACGCGTGCACGAGATGCGGCCGCTGCCATGAGGTCTGTCCGGCACGCGCCGGCGGAGCACCGCTCTCGCCGCGCGACTTGATCCTCGACCTGCGCCAGTGGGTGGACACCTCGACAGGGGGGATCACGCTGCTGGATCGCGAGCGGAGACCCGAGCGCACCGGCCCGCTCGCGAAAGCTGATGGAGTCAGGATCGCCGGCGACGTGATCGATGCCGCTGCGCTGTGGTCGTGCACGACGTGCATGCATTGCGTGGACATCTGCCCGGTGGGCGTCGAGCATGTGCCCACTATCGTCCAATTACGGCGCAGCCTGGTCGACGCAGGGACGATGGACGCCACCTTGCAGCAGGCGCTGCAGAACCTGGCCACGCAGGGCAATTCGTTCGGGAAGTCGGCCCGAATCCGTGGTCGCTGGACCCGCGAACTGGACTTCGCGGTACCCGATGCCCGCAAGCAGCCGGTGAAGTACCTGTGGTTCGTCGGCGACTTCGCCAGCTTCGACGAGCGGCTGCAGGAGACTTCCCGGATTCTCGCCAGGATCTTGCATGACGCCGGCGTCGATTTCGGCCTGTTGTACGAGGCGGAGCGCAACGCTGGCAATGACGTGCGCCGGGTCGGCGAAGAGGGCCTGTTCGAGGTCCTCGCAGAGCACAATGTCGAGGTCCTGCGCGGGGCCCGGTTCGAGGAGATCTTCACTACCGACCCACACACGCTCAACGCGCTGCGCAACGAGTACCCCGCGTTGGGGGTGAGCTACCCGGTATGGCACTACACCGAGTTGCTGGCGCAGTTGTTGGAGGACGGCGCGATCCGCTTCCGACCGCTGGACTACCGGGTCACCTACCACGATCCGTGCTACCTGGCCCGTTACAACAGATTGGTCGAGGCACCGCGGCGGATCCTGCGCGCGCTCGGCTGCGAGCTGGTCGAGATGCCCCGCAACGGCGCGGACACCTTCTGCTGTGGCGCGGGCGGCGGCCGGATCTGGATGGACGACGGCTCCCTCGCCGAGCGGCCGAGCGAGAACCGGATCAGCGAGGCGCTCCGCTTGGACGTGGGCCAGTTCGTCGTTGCATGCCCGAAGGACCTGACCATGTTCTCCGATGCGGTCAAGACCGTCCGGGCAGATGATCGGCTTGTCGTGCGGGACATCACGTCGCTGGTCCAGGAGGCGATCGCCAGGCGTGTGGAGCCCGGCGGCGCGGGAGAGACGCTGTGATGGCTGGCCACGATCGCAACAGTGTCGGAACCGGACTGGAGACGAAGCGATGACCATTGTCAACGAATGCAACCTTCCCGACGACTTGTACTACGTGGTGGGCAAGCACGTGTGGGCGCGCCGTGAGGGGGACCTGGTGACAGTCGGGATGACCGACGTCGCGCAGAACATGGCAAAAACCATCGTCGCGGTGACACCGAAGGCCGTGGGCAAACTGGTCCAGAAAGGACGGAACCTCGCGACAGTGGAGAGCGGCAAGTGGGTCGGTCCGGTCTCTGCGCCGATAAGCGGCGAGATCGTGGCGGTCAACGACGCTCTCGTCGCCTCGCCGAGCCTGGTCAACTCCGATCCCTATGGTGCCGGATGGGTCGCCCGGTTGCGCCCGTCCGACTGGGAAAGCGATGTCGCCGACCTCGTCACCGGGCCGGAGGGCATCGAGCTCTACCGACAGTTCCTCGACGCCCAGGGGATCACCTGCGGGTGATGCGAGAGGGCCTGAGGCTTACGCCCCTGAGTGGAATGCCAGCCGGGGGAAACGAAAGCCACAAGCTAAATACATATTAGCTATGTAAACTAGCTGGAAGATGGTTTATGGATGGGCTGATCTTGCTCTCGCGACCCAACCGCAGCACGCAACGCGCCAACCCGCTTAAGCCGTCTCGGCCGAGTTAGGAGAGAAGTGACATGGACAATACGGACACCGCACTGATCGCTTCGGCAGCCGCCTCCCACAAGGACGAGCCAAAGCGGATGGCCATCATCTGCTGGAGCAACGATCTCGACCGGGTATGGCCTGTGATGATCCTGGCCACGACGGGCGCTGCATCTGGCCTGGAGGTGGACGTCTTCTTCACGTTTTGGGGGCTACGCGTGTTACAGAAGAACGACAAGCGGGTCACAGGAACGAACTGGATGCAAAAGGGAGAATCGCTGTTCGACCGTGGCGGCAGCGAGCACCTCAAGCTGAGCAAAGTGCACTTTGCAGGGATGGGCACTTCGATGATCAAGCTGCTGGCCAAGCAACACAACGTCGCTAGCGTCAGCGAGTTGATGGAGATGGCCATCGATGTCGGCGTGCGGTTGCACCCATGCCAGATGACTATGGATCTGTACGGGCTGTCGACGTCCGACTTCATCGACGGGCTCCAGCCCACTCTCGGCGCTGCCAGCTTCATCGACATGGCCGCCAAGGCCGATATCCAGCTCTTCATCTGACAATCACGGCATAGCGCCGGACCCAAACCCTTTAAGAAATGGCCATGGGGCCCACTGCGACTGATCTTGTGAGCTTCGAGGCATACACAGTCGTGCGCTGTTCGTACGCCGGCGTCGTCACTTGCCGTTCAGATGGTTCTTGAAGTCACGCGCCGCTCACGTGACTTGTTAGACCGCCAACTCTTGCGACTTCTACCGCATATGCGTGCATGTGGCGCGGGCAAATCCATCGGTGCGTGCGTAATCCTGGGTTCCACCGCCCAACCTGCTGGAATCCTGACCCGAGCGATGCCCTGGGGTAGGGATCAATTCCTCCGCGGCAGTCTGGCCGAAGCTCGAAGTGTGCGACTCTTCGGGATTGTTGTGTGAAAGATGTCGGCGAGGTCACAAACGCGTGGGCGTGACAGTCGAGCCAGCACAAGAGTTAGCGAATTGGATGTCTGCGAAGCGTGGCTCAGCGTCGCGACAGGGGACGTAGTCACCGCTTCGTGGGTCCTGGAGGTAGGAGGCTCGCGCAGGCTCTCCGCGCGCAATGCGAGCGACTGCGGATACCAAGCGACTGATGTCGGCTTCAGTTGTGTTGATGCCGGCGCTGGCCCGCACTGCCCCCGGCATTCGGGTGCGGTCACCTCGGCGCATCTCGTTACGGAAATCGACAACCTCGTCTTCGGCGAGACCCAGGAGCCGCATCATATAGGGATGCGCGCAAAAACAGCCGTGCCGGACGCCGATCCCCTCCTCCGCCGACAGCCGGGCTGCCACAAGGCCGTGCGGGAGACCTTCCACGGTGAAGGTCGCGACAGGCAGGGTGTCGATGCGAAGATCTGGCCCGAGGACGCGCACCCCTGGGATTCTCGCGAGTTCATCCCGCAATAGGTGGCCGACATGGCAGTCGTGGGCGATAATCGCCGGCCAGCCAATCTCGGTGAGAGCGTCGATCGCAGCGTGCAGTGCCACTGCGCCGACAACGTTCGGAGAGCCGGCCTCTTCGCGGTCGGGAGGGTCGTTCCAGACGACGTCGTCAAGTTCAACGAGGTTGATCGCGCCGCCGCCGACCAGAAAGGGGTCACCTTCCGCGAAAACGGCGCGCGGTCCGATCAGTACGCCCGCCCCGAACGGCGCATACATCTTGTGGCCGCTCCAAACGACAAAATCGGCCTCTTTAGGGAGCGGACGATGAGGCGCGAGCTGGGCGCAGTCGACAACCACGCGGATCTCGCGGCTGTGTGCGGCGTCGACGATCTCCTCGATCGGTGGCAGCCATCCGGTGATGTTCGAAGCGCCGGTGATGGCAAGCAGCCGGGCCCTTGGAACTCGGTCCAGTTCAGCAACGACATCGGCTGTCGCGAATGTCCCGTCGGGTCCGCACTCGACGAAGCGGCAGGCGGCTGCGCGAGACCACGGCAGAAGGTTGGAGTGGTGTTCGACAACGGAGGTGACCACGACGTCGTCGAACCGCAGGCGCAGGCGGTAAGCAAGATGGTTTATGGCTTCGGTCGTATTTCGGCAGATGATCGCGATATCGTCGCGACCGTCGCGTCCAGCGAACGAAAGTGCCGCGTCACGTGCGCTCTCGTACGCGTCGGTCGAAAGGTGAGACTTGTAGCCAGAGCCGCGATGGACGCCCGAGTACGACGGGAGGAACTCCTCGACGCGGCGGAGCACGGACTCGAGCACACCTGTCGAGGCCGCTGTGTCGAGCGCGACATATGGGCGTTCACGGCCGTCGACGCAGGGCACGAGCATCCCGTCACCAACGAGCGGAACGCGAAACCTGGTCACGATCCCTCCTTTTTTCGACGCCGATGCCATCGGGCGGACGCCTCGGCACTAGATCCATTCGATCGGGCGAACGCCGTTGTGATCAGACACTATCATGTCTTATTCGATGGATTCACTTGACTTCACCGTATTGCAAGGATGGCGGCTGGTGGCCCCAGCGAGGCCCGAAGCGGCTCAGCTGACCTAAGTGTCTTCGGCAGCTTCGCGGTGATATCCCTTATTCCCTGTGGAGATGCGGGGAACAGCACTGGTCCGGTGGAGGGGTGTGGCCAGGGCATCTGAGCGTCGGGGCCAGTGGGAAGCGACGGCTGCGAGGTTTCCCCGGGGCCACCTTGTCGTCACTTTGTCAAGGCAACTTCGCAACCAATGGCCCGTGACAACCGCGCGGGCCTAAGGGCGGCATCCGGAAACCCTACCCTGGCCCGCACGAACCTCCCTACATCTCACAAGGCCACGACCCTGATCTCTCATCAAGGACGACACGTCGCGGATCGAAGGAGAACGGCAAGCAGTTCAGCCTGGGAGTGCACGCGGAACTTTCGGTAGATTGCGGATAAATGGTTCCGGACCGTTGCGGCGCTCAGGAACATCGAGCGAGCGATGTCGGGAACGCGCTCGCCAGCTACGAGACGGACGACAATTTCGGACTGTCGGGCCGATAGTTCGCTGCCCCCTGGGAGACGAGTGAGGGCGGGAAGAATCGAGAGAACACCAGCCGCTCGCGCTTCGACCGCACAATGGCGAACCTGTTCGTCGAGCGTGTTTGGTGGGTCGACCGTCGCCGATGCCGACGGGCTTGCGCTGATGACGACCCCAAGCCGCGGCGGCTGGTGCTCGCAAATCGGAACCATCAAGCAGTATCTCCGGATTGCCCGCCCGTGGTCCTCTTCCTCAACGACGACCAGGCGGAGCTCCACGAGCTGATCGAGGCCTTCGCCGGACGCTACCCGAACCCGAGGACCGCACGAGCGCACCGACGCCTCATCCAAGAGCTCTTCCGCCACGCCGGGCGCTCGCACCCGAACCAGCTCACAGAAGCCGACCTGCTCACATGGGCGACACATGGCGACCCCGCCAACAACACGGTCTACGACAGGCTATCGAAGGCCCGTACCTTCCTCAAATGGTGCCAGCGGAACGACTACGCAGACCACAACGTCAGCGACCATCTCTCAGACTTCAATAGCCCGCTCAGAACCTACCGCCGCACATACGGAAAAGTCCAGGCTCAGAACCCCGGACGCTGGCTCACCCACCAGGAAGCCTACGGCGCCCTGATCGGACAATGCCGAGACGGAACCGACATCGGACTACGGGACGAGATCGCCATCGGACTGGGACTCATGGGGATGCGAGCCAGCGAGATAACGAACCTGACGCTCGCCAACTTAAAACAATGCTCAGAGATACAGCAACGGCTCAGTCGCCCTTTGACACTAGAAAACGAAAAAGAGCCGACAGCACTGCTTAGGGGAGAACGTACCTGGGAAAAAAGCAGCGACTTCCGACCGGACAAGTCGAACAGCATCACATGGACGGGCAAGGGACGAAAGCCACGGCAGGCAACCCCCGGAGCATCCCTGGTAGCAGCTCTCACCCTCTACCTAGACCGCTACCGCCAGCACGTAAAAGAAATGTCCCCCGACCTGCCACTGATCTGCCCACAGATGCGAGGCGGACACCGCCAGGGACGCCAGCCCCGCCTGGCCTGGGGAAAGAAGATGGCCTACCAAACGCTCTGGGATCTCATCACAAACCGGGCCGCCGAGGCGAGCCTCGGACACGTCGCACCGCACGACCTACGACGGACCGCCGCCGGGATCTTGCACAGAGCCACGGACGGACACGGAGCGCATCACTTCGACCTCTTGGACATCCAGAAAGTGCTAGGTCACTCGGACCCGGCAACGACGATGCGCAGCTACCTCGAGCCGATGCAGACCGAGGTACTCGACCGGGCCGCATTGTTCCTTACGACCACACGTACAGATCAGAAGCGCACCGAGGAGGGTGGACAGTGGTGAGAGTCACACGTAACACCCCGCCAGACGCCTCCAGAACCGTCCTGGACGAAAGATCACTACTGGAGGACACCTCCAGACCTCCGGACGACCTGGCGGACCACACAGGGCGCCCTCACGTGCTCTCGCACGACCTGACGGCCTCTCAAACAGTCTCCAGAGAACCAAAACACGCAAACATGATTCGAAACGGCAAAACCCGTGACCCCTCCGTCAGAAATCGGGTCCCGGTGGCGCCCGATTTCTGCCGGATGCGACACGACTTTTCACAGAACGGATCACCTTTTCGTCTTTCCGCACCCGGAACCGTCCAGTCCCCGCAGTGCCCGATCGAGGACATGACCACCGTCCGTGGTAGATTCGCCACTGATGTGCGGGATATGCCGAAAGTGCCGATAACAGGGTGCGTGGAGTTGTGAGACAGTTATATCAAGCAGTAGCGGTTTTCCCACCGGCCGGGCCCGTTGCGAATGCGGGTAAACACCGTGACTGCGACATGGTCGGTTGCGGTTCGAGAGGCAGCCGCCGGGAACGCGCTCGCCGCGGAGGGGGAAGCCCCGAAGCTCTGAGCCCTTGGAACAGAGCAGGTGGGCGTCGGAGCTCATGTACTCGATCTGCCAGTCGTGGTCGGTCACCGCCAGGACGACGGGTGACGACCCCAACGTGATCACGTCGAGGCCGGTCGTGGACCCCAGAGTGGGCGAGAGAAGCCACAGTCCGTAGAGCTTGCCGGCACCTTCGACACGGCGGCCCCAGAAGTCGACGCCGACAACCTTCCCGTCCGGTGTGACGATCCGGCGCACAACGTGGTAGCCGTCGACCACCTTGTCGGCGAGGGCCTTGTACGCAGCCTTGGCTGCTTCGCGATCGTGCGGCTCGATACGCTCCAGCACGTCGGTTCCCCGTAGCTTCGCCGCTGGCGAGCCGAAAACGACTGCCGCCGCGTCGTTCGCTGCGACGAACGTGTGAGTACTGAGCTCGGTGAGAATCGCTGCCACCGGCAATTCCTCGAGCGAGCGGATGAGCTCGTCCCTCCCCGCGTCGGCCATGGTAGGGACGCACCCGCCTACGGTGAAAAAGATGGCGTTTGCCACCTGATCAATCCTGCCGAGATGCCGAACGCCGGTTTCAAGCATTCCGGCGACGGGACCGACCTGTCATTGCTCGGTCTCGAGAACTACACCCGTCTCAAGCACGTGATGAGCGCACTAGGCGGCTGACGAGGGGGCTGTCAACTGCTCCGCTCTGAGTAGTCTCTAGATGGCGTACGTGTGTTCCATACTGGAACCGTGAGCCTTTCGGACTGTGCTGACCAGGTAGGTGTGAGCAAGTTCGCTACCTATCGCTGGTTCCGTGAAAGGAACGCTCCCGGTGCCAGCCCAGCGGGTCGGCCGTCTGATCCTTGTGGAGACTCCGTCTCTCGAGGAGGTAACTAACGCACGCTGGTACCTGGTAGCGCAGGTCAGGTCTTCGAGCGCACCTTGGCGTCCAAGTACTTCTTGATAGCGGTGAACTGGCTGGCGCCGTCAAGACCGGCCTCCGCGAGCACGGCCTCGGCCCTGCCGCTGCCGAGATACTTGCCAAAGCGGTAGGGATGCAGTGTCGCCTCTTTGCCGGCGTCGGAAAGTACCCAGCGATACAGTGTCGGCAGCGTGAAACCCGTGATGCCGATGGCCTCGAGGGCGTGCGCCTCGGGAAAGAGGGCATGGCGACGCTCGAGCGGCAGCGCGTCGAACAACTCGGCACTGGCCACGTAGTAGACCCGGGCGTCGATCCCTTCGTTCTCGAGCAGGGGCAGCGCCTGGGTCACGAAGGCGTAGGTCACGGCGCTCTCTTGCAGCACTACCGTCACGTCACCAGTCCCGCCCGGGCGCCGCAGCAGGTAGACCCCGGTCGTCGCCTCCTCGGGTGCCGCGAGGCCGAGAGCGCCGCGGTCCAGGACCTTCACTTCCGGCCGGGTGACGAACGGCGCGATGAGCACCGACCGGCGTGCAAGGGCCATCGCCAAGAGGGGCCAGATCTCTTGTGGTTCCCAGGGCGTGAGGGTGACTGCCGCCCCGGGTGGGAAGTTCTCCTGGAGGAGTTGCAACGCCTGCGGGTCGGCATGAGTCGGTCCGTCCTCGCCGGTCGCCAGCCCGGCATGGGCGCATATCAGGATCAGCGACCTATAGGGCTCTCCACCGACAGCAAGCCGCGCCTGGGCGCCGATGGCGTGCAGTCGGGCAGCGATATGACCGAGTGGTGCCATGAACGCCGCATACGAAGAGCCCACGCCGATGGCGTTGCCGTAGGCCGCGATGCCGGAGAGCACGCCGGCGATGGCGTCCTCGCAGATGCCGCCGATCGACAGCAGCCGTGCCTCAGGGTTCGTCATGGCGTTCCAGTACCCGGGGGCGAAGCCTGCCGCGATCGTCGCCACGCTGGTCGAGCCGAGCAGGTCGGCCGATGCCGTAAACAGCGAGCCCCGCGAGGCGTTGTTGAAGTGCTGCAGCGAGCGGCCGAGGGCCTCGCGCAATGTCGTCGTCGCACCAGGCTCGAAGACCAGCCCCTCGGGTGTGCCGGCCGTCGCCCGGGCGGCGAGCTCGTAGACGGTCTCGACGCGCGCCGCGCCTTGACGCGGGGCTCGGCCGTGCCGTTCCAGACGCTCGCGGGCGGCAGTGAGCCTCGCGGCCAGGACCTCCAGTACGGGTGGGTCCTCCTCGAGGCGGCGGCGAACGATCTTCAGCGCCTCGAAGAAGCATTCCTCGCGGACCTGGTCGCCACCCGGCCCGGCACAGCGTGGGTTGGTGAGGTCACAGGTCGGCAGCGTTGCCTCGGCTTGGTCGATCAGCTCGCCGAGTGCCTCATGGAAGCCGGCAGAGCAGAGCTTGTGCCCCGCGCCGTGCGAGGCGCGGCCTTCGACTCCGTACTTCCAACCCTTGCGGGTGCGGTAGATCACCGCGGTGGGCTGACCGTTGTCGATGGCCAGCGCGCGGCGCTGAGCGGTCACGATCTGCTGGAAGTCGTGGCCGTCCGAGACCTGCACGACGTTCCAGTCGTGCAGGTAGAAAAGCTCGCCAGGTTCCCACTGGACATAGTCGCCGGGCACGTCGCCCTCGCGGCAGACGCGGTCGCTGTCGATCGAGGCCTGGTTGAAATCGAGGTGCACCACAACGTTGCCAAGCGACGCCGTGCCTGCCGCGGCCAGAGCCTCGCTCGCGCGTCCCGGCGTGAGCCCGCCCTCACCCTCTTCGATGTGGACGCGGGGGCAGTTCGCGCCGAAGTGGTCGCGCGCCGCGATGGCGAGGCCGATGGAGCTCGCCAAACCGACACCCGAAGCTCCGCTCGCAAGGCGCACGAAGGGAGTCGCCGGCGTGGGGTGACCGTCCAGGGCCCGCGCGTGCAATGCCGCGAACAGGGGCATTGCGGTATTGGGGTTGCGGCGAAATCCGAGCAAGTCCTCGAGACGCAGCCGATCACGCTCGTTCTTGGGCAGCAGCTCGGGCGCGGCCAGGCGCGCGACCTCGTCGCGCAACGCCCACATCGCGTACAGGCCCATCGCCTTGTGCCCGGCCGCATACGACATGACGTCGGCGTCTTGGCGGTCGGGAGCAGCGAGGTCGTAGTCGAGGCCGTCGAACACGATGCCGGCCACGCAGCGCCCCGACGAGATCGAACCTCCGGGATGGCCCGAGGTCGGTACGTAGTTGTAGAGCAGCGCGCACAGCGAGCGGTAGAGCATGTCGAAGGTCTCGAAGGCTGCGAGCTCGTCTTTCGCGAGCGGGCCGTCGCCCTGTGGCACCGTCTCGGTTGCAGGCACGTAGATAGCGCGCCGGGACATCACTGGGGCCCTCATGCGAGATATCCCTTCAGGCGCCCGAGTCCCTCGACGATCTGCTCGGTGTCGATGCCCGAGTAGGCGAGCCGCAGGTACTGCTCTTTCTCACCCGGCTGCGGGCGGCCGAAATGCACTCGTGAGCACGCCGCCACACCGGTCTCCTCGAGCACCGCGCGCCGGAACTCCTCCACGTCGTCGAAGCCTTTGTCGTACATGGCGCCGGTGACATTGAGGAAGAGGTAGAAGGCCGAGTCCGGCGTGTAGCAGCGGACACCGGGCGTCTCGTTCAACATCCGGATCGCCGCGTCGCGCCGCTCCCGCAGGACCGAGACGATGTGGCGGGGACCGCTCTGGTCGCCGGTAAGGCCCTCGAGGGCGCCGTACTGGATGAAGTGGTTGGGACAGGACTCGTCGTTGGTGTTGAGCTTCGCGATCACCTCGATCGTCTCTCGCGGACCGATCGCCGCGCCCAGACGCCAGCCGGTCATGGCGAACTTCTTCGAGAACGTGTAGAGGATGACGCAGCGCTCGGCCATGCCGGGTAGCGAGGCCAAAGAGGCGCTGGCGCCCGAATAACGGATGTCGAAGTAGGCCTCGTCGCAGAGCACCATGAGGTCGTGCCGTAGGACGAGATCGGCCAGGTGCTCCCGCTCCGCCGCCGAGCAATCGGCGCTCAGGGGGTTCTGAGGTTCGTTCAGGACGAGGAGGCGTGTCCGCGGAGTGACAGCGGCCTCGAGACCGTTCAGGTCGAGGGCAAAGCCATCCTCATCCTCGAGGTAGCCGTAGGGAACGGCGACACCGCCGTGGAACTCGATCTGCGACTCGTAGATGGGGTAACCCGGGTTCGGGTAGAGCACCTCGTCACCCGGATTCATGTGTGCCAGCAAGAACTTGCCGATGACGGACTTGCCCCCTGGCTGGACGGCGACGTTCTCCGCGCTGTAGCTGAGGCCGTGCGAGGCGCTCAGGTCGGCAGCTAAAGCGGCACGAAGAGCCGGAATGCCCGCGTTCGGGCAGTAGCCCGTCTTGCCATCTCTTATCGCCTTGAAGGACGCCTCCACGATGTTGCTCGGAGTCGGGATGTTCAGGTCGCCCAGGTGGAACGGATACACGTTGCGGCCCTGGGCAGCAAAGGCGGCCGCCTCGGCCGACACCGCGAAAGCGGTCTCTGTCCCAAGACGGGCGATCCGTTCAGCGATCCTGGGCCCGGGCAATGTCACCGCTTCGCGGTCCTTCTCGGACACCAACTCTGACCCGTCCGTCTTGCTTTGACCCGAATCCATGTTGCCTCCATTTGTCAGCTGACATCGCACATTGTCTCCGCTGGGCCTGTCGCGTTGTGGCCCGCTCAATGCACGACCTCTGAGTCTGCCACCCAGGCCGCGCGGTGATGTAGTCGAGCAGGTGCAAGCCTTGCAAGCGGCATCAAAGGGCGATGCGCTACGCGCCGGTCCACATCTTTCGGGAGATACCGCTGGGTGCTTCCTCGTAGATACTGCCGTTCTGCCAGGCGATGTTCGAATCACCCCGCCACAGCCCGGACCCGGTCCTTGGTGGTCAACGCCTTTCTGCCGGTCTGATCGACGCCGATGCATTGGAGCACTAGGTCCAGGCTCGTCGCCGGCGGTGCCAGCCACGGCGACGGTCACCGTGTCCGGAACGGGGCTTTGAGGGCAGTGCAGGCGACGGCGGCTACCAGGCCCCCCTCCGGCATCGATGGTGACCGGACAGGCTCTGGGTCAGTGCCAGGGCTGCGAGCAGCGCTAAGGGGGGCAGGTCGGCGATATTTCTTGCTCGCTCGTTGTCCAGTGTCCGTCTGGGAACGCTGAAGCTCAGCAACTTCATGGCGTAGCAGCCGATCGACCCGGCAATGACGACCGGCCACATCAGGAGGGCGCCTCCTCTGGGGTCTCCCGGTGCAGGGCGCACCCGGCCACTCCAGCGACACCGGCAGCAAGGAGGACCGGAGTACCAGAGGGGACGAGCGATACGGCGGACCGCCCAAGACCGTCGAGTCCTAAGTTGAGGCAACAGCAGGGCGACGAACGCTGCTGGTGCCGCCGCGTCGAGGCAGAAGCTGGTCGGCTGACCGAGAAAATGGATAAGCGGCCGACGATCGTCTCTACGTTCCAGCACACGAAGACGGCCACGCCTGTAGTCCAGAACGCGGTCCGTGCCGCCGTCTTGTCGGTGGCAGCGGAAGCCCTCGCCGAGGACTCGTCGATGGTCAGGTGGGCGGCGATCGGGCGCCACCGGCTGGCCCCCAAGGTGTCGGTCAGCCGCTGTAGAGCGCGTTACGGGAGCCGAGCAGTGTCGCCGTGGCTAGGGCGGCGACGCCGGTGCCTCCGCCGGTGAGCACCGCCACGAAGGCGAATTCAGCTAGCCCCGGTGAACATGGCTGTAGAGAGCACCACCGTCTGGATCAACGACAGTCCTGACACGGTGGACAAGGCGCCGAAGGAAACCCGTACGCGCCGGTGGCCAATCCCACTGCGGCGGCGTTCCGCAGAGCAGAGCGAGGCATGGGTGCAGCGATAGGGAAAACAGGGTGGTCTGTGGCGCCAAATTCACCCCTTAATCAGGCACTATGTGGCAGAATATGCTGATGGATTCAGTAGATCGAGCAATTATCGAACAACTCGAGCGAAACGGGCGTTTGACCAACGTCGAACTTGCCGGCTTGGTCGGCCTGTCGCCGTCGCCGTGCTTGCGCCGCGTGCGCCACCTCGAACGCACCGGGGTCATTTCCGGTTACCACGCCCGCGTCGACCCAATGGCCGCCGGTCGGGGATTCGAAGTGGTGGTCTTGATCGACATGATGTTGAAGGACAGGGCCACGGTCGTTGCCTTCGAGAACCGGGTAGGTGAGCTGGCCGAAGTAGTCGAGTGTCGACGGATGTTCGGCGTGCCCGACTACCTGCTGTGGGTGGCCGTCAGCGACCAGGTGGCCTACGAGGCCTTTCTCATCGACCACCTGGCGGACCTTCCGGGGGTGGCAAGGTTGACGTCGCAGTTGACCATGAAGTTGGTGAAGGCGTCTGATCGTCGAAGTGGGTGACGGCGTCCATCCTGGCCATCGCTCGCCGGGCAAAGGACCCGCCAAGCACTTCCAGTTGGCGTATCGGGCCCGCGATGCCGGCCTAGGAGACGGCCCCGATAGAAGGTTGGAATCCTTCCACCAAGTAGCGGCCGTACTTGATGATCCGTTCAATCTCCTCTGGTGGCAGCGGCTTGGAGAACAAGAAACCCTGGCCCCACGCACAGCCCTGATGCTTGACATGCTTGAGCTGTGGCACCTCCTCGATGCCCTCCGCGATGGTGACCAGGTTGAGCGACTTGCCCACTTGGATCAGGGCGTCCAGGAAGCTGGTATCGCCCGACGCGACCCGTGTGACCACGGAAGGGTCGATCTTCAGTGTGTCCACGGGGAATTCGCGCAGGTAGGAGATCGACGAGTAACCGGTCCCGAAGTCGTCAACCGCGATGTGGATCCCGAGACTCGACAGAGCCGAGAGGTGTTGAGCAGTCGTCTTCGGGTCGATCATCAACATCGACTCTGTGACCTCGAGCGTCAGGTAGCCCCGGTTCAGCCCAGTGGTCTCCAAAGCTTCGCGGACGTGGTCGACGAGCACTTCGTAGCGAAGTTGACGGGCACCGACGTTCACCGACAAGCCGACTGGGTGCCCGAGGTCGTGCCAAGCCTTGGCCTGACGGCAGGCCTCTATCAGAACGAAGCGCCCGACGTCGATCATCAGATCCGACGACTCCAACACTGAGAGGAACTCGACAGGGCCGATCACTCCACGCTGGGGATGGCGCCAGCGTAGGAGAGCCTCGAATTTGTTCGGCAGGCCAGTCTCGAGATCAACGATCGGTTGGTAGGCAAGGAAGAATTGGTGGTCGACGAAGGCACCGGCCAGGTCGGAATCGAGACTCAGCTGGTTCTTGACCGCCTGGTACAGCTCCTGTCTGAAGATGACGTGGCAGTTCTTGCCTGCTGACTTGGCCTTGTACATTGCGGTGTCCGCATCCCGCAACAGGTCTTCGGGGCTGTCGTACCGTCCGGTGGCGATGCCGATGCTGGCCGAAGTCGCCAGATCGATCTTGTTGGTCTCGCCCAACCGGAAAGGCTGCCTCAGAACCGCCAGGAGCCGCTCGGCCAGGACGTTCAGCCCCTCGTCGGGCACTTCGGACAACACGACGAACTCGTCGCCTCCGAGCCTTCCCACGGTGTCGCAGTCCCGCACCGACGTGGAGAGCCGAGCCGCCACTGCTCGCAGTAGCTCGTCGCCGATCCCGTGGCCGAAGGTGTCGTTCACAGTCTTGAAGTTGTCGAGGTCGATGAAGAACACGGCGATGCGTAGGTCTTCACTGCGCGCTCTGCAGAGGAGATCGTGAGCTCTCTGGTTGACCAAGAAGCGATTGGGTAGCCCTGTGAGCGAATCGTGGAGAGCCTGGTGGCGCAATTCGGCGGTCCGCTCCTCGACCAGTTCCAAGGCAGAACGCCGCGAGCGTACGAGCAGGCTCGACAACATGGCCAATAGAACCGTGAGAGCCAATACGCTGAAGAACACCGCCAATCCCTGCGCGGCAGGGGAAGGACCATTGGCCCGAGGATTGACCGCCGCGTCAATGACCCATCCCGGATCAGCCGGGAAGGTGAGCATTCTGGATGCCACCCCCGGCTGAGGCTGGCCCGCGTGCGCCAGTACTGTCGGTTTTCCTCCGGACGGGGTATAGGTCAGCACCAAAGAGACGTACTTCTCGTTGGCCTCCGCAGGGCGCAGGATCCTGCTGGCGTCGAAGATGCCCATCGTCCAGCCGACCAGCGTTCGGGCGCGGGCCTCAGTGGTGGTTGGGACCTCGGCCGCGGTGTAGACGGGGCTGACCTCGACGAAGATCGGGAGCTGTTCGAGATAGGCGTTGAGCACAGCAGGGATGGCCGGCATACCCGGAGTTGGCTTGACCACACTGATCACGGATGCCACCGAGGAGCGGCCTGTCTTTGCCGAAGTGTCGAGCAAACCTTCGAACGACGACGCACAGAAGTTGAAGTCAGTCGAGAGGTAGCGACTGACCCAGGACAACAGGACGTCCTTGAGGATCACTTGGTTGGGCAGGAGGTCGACAGCGGCGAGGCGAGTGAGGCAGTAGCCGGAATGGCCATTGATTGAGCTGAGCACGGGAACGGAGTTTGTTGCTGGCACCCCCAAGGGAGGATCACGACGGGTGACCGCCTCGAACCTAGATAGTCCGTTTCGACTAACACTTTCGACGTAAGTGAAGGCGATGCTTCCCGGATATCGCTGGGGAGGGTCGAGCCTGGACAAGATGGCAGCCAACGAGCCGTTGGTGAGCTGAGGATGAGTGGCCACCAGCGCGTTCACCACTGCCACCAGGTCGTTGTCGCGCTCCAAAGCGGTGCCCAGGATGGACCTCACGTTTCCTAGCGAGGACACCACGGCTTGGTGGCGTTGCGAACTGGTGTATGCGTACCACGCCCAGGAGGTTATGGCTGAAACAGTCAGGCCCAGTGCCAGGACGAGAATGACGAACATCTTCCATCCCCTGACCTTGAAAGGCACCCGGTTGACTACGTGAAACGAGCTGTGGTCCGTACGGCCGTCGTCGTCGACGGACGGGTCATCTGGGCCTGAGGACACAGGTTCCTCGGTCAGGTACGGGTGTAGCCCTGGTCGCTGCGGGTTTCTAGTCCGGTCCATCAACATCGCTTCCTGTCGACGGGCCGTTGACGCTTCTCGGTGCAAGATGGCTACGTCGATCCGCCACTAGCCCTTGAGGTGGCGCAGACGTTCCGGCCGTTGGTGCTCTCCTCGAAGAACATCGCGGGACGCCGGGGAGCAGGCGGCCGACGCCATGCCGTAGGGCAAGGCACTCGTCGAGCCGTCGAGAACTGAGCGTGCACGGGGTCACGTACCCCTGCACGTCCTCTGCGCAAATGGCCTGGAGGGTGTGAAGGGCTACGACATCGAGGAGTAGCCCACCTCGCAGTCGTCGATCGAGATTCGCAGTCCTCGGGTACCCAGCTCGCGTACACATTGTCAAACCCGGTCGGAGTCGCCGCCAAGTGCGGACTCGGGGATCTCGACCGTCAGGCGACAGTGATGGAGGCTGAGAGCCAAGACGTAGTCCACGTACTCGGCCAGGATCGTTTGGTCCGAGCCTTCCGTCCCGTGACCGGAAGACCCAGACGTGTCCTGGACCGGGCGACGAGCCGAATCGGCGGTTACTCGAGCTCACGGTTTCCGTCCACGTGCGGCACCATCGGGATATCGGCGGGCTTCTTATGACGATTGAGGAATTGGCCCGCTGTACCTAGATTCTCTCAGTAATTGGCGTGCAAACGGGGGAGCTGGCGCGTGGTCCCCGGATGAGTGTGGAGCCCTGTGCCGACCGTAGTTTCGGACCGCACCGGCATCGTCTGTCTCGGCGAGGACTGGCGCGGGGCGCGAACGTGAAGGTCGGAACCGACTCGCTCCGCGAGCGGTTCGCGAACCAGGACAGAGAGCCGAGCGGGTCGCGGCGCCTCTGTTAGGCAACTTGGCTGCCGCTCCTCGGACATCGGAGCGTTTGTGCCGAGGAGCCATCGCCGACTGTTGGACCAGCCCCTCGCAGTCTGGGCTGCAGCTCACCGGCGGGAAGTTACTCAAGCGACCAAGGACTCGCGCCGAAAGAACAGACGAGAACACGAGGTCAGGGGGTCTGTGTCACCGTCACCACTTCCGGCGAATGAGGGTGCTGTCGCCAGACCCCGGTCTGGCACCGTGAGCACATCTCCCCGCACGTGGAGGCGGTTCCTCCTCCTCGAGGCCGTTCTCGCGCTTGCGTATTTTCCTTTCGGCCTGCCGCCCGAAAAGCCTTTCATATTCGGTTGGCTTCCCTGGATGGAGTGGCCAGGCCAAGTCCCGGCATGGGCGCTCCTGGGATTGTCGGCAGTTGTCGCGATCGCCTACGGCGTGAAGCGCGACCGACCGAATGCTCCAATGGCTTGGTGGTTCCTTGGTGGGGGCGTTCTCCTCTTTGTCACGGGAAGTACGACATACAAGTTCTGGCACCAGGTCGTGGGTCAGCAACACATTCCCTTCCCATCGTTCGTCGACGCGATCTACCTCGCGATGTACCCGGTGCTTGCAATCGGGTTACTGATTCTCGCCAGGGCACAAGTTCCCGATGGCGATCGGGCGAGCTTGCTGGACGGGCTCACGATCACACTCGGTGTAGGCCTACTGTCGTGGGTCTTCCTCATCGGTCCAAACGTCCGTGCACCCGGTGGATTGCTGGTGAGGTTCACTGCTGCCGCGCACCCGCTGGGGGACGTCCTGGTCCTGGCGATGCTGGTACGCCTTTGGAGCGCCGGCGGTATCCGCCACACGGCAGGACGGTTGCTCGCGATAGGGACATTGGGAGCTCTCGTCTCTGACTCATTGTACGGGTTGGCCAAGCTTCACCCCGGTTGGAACTGGAACGACGGCAATGCGGTCGACGTCGGCTGGGTCCTCTTTTGTGCGTGCTGGGGCGCGGCGGCACTGCACCCGTCGATGCGCTTGTTGTCTGAGCCAAGGTCGATCGCACCGCGCGCCAGTCGTTCACGGACGCGACTACTTACCGGGTTCTCGCTCATCGCGCCGGCTGTCCTGCTCGCGGAGACCCTGCGCGGCGATACCGCCGACGCCCCAGTCATCGCCGGGATCGCAGGGGTCATGTTCCTTCTCGTCATCAGCAGAATGACAAGTCTCGTAAAGGTGCACGGGCAAGCTGTGGCACGGGAGCAGGCCCTACGCAGGTCGGTTGCCAACCTGTTGGCCGCCTCGGACCGCGATGCGATCTATAGAGCCACGGTCGCGGGCATCAGGGAACTAGTCCCTCAAGACGGAGACGAATTCAAAGTCACGTTCGCGGTGGCGAACCCGGACGGCGGACCGACCATCGTCATGAGGTCAGGCGGCGAGCCGACTGAGGGGCCACAGGGATTGACGGCCTTGTGGGACACCGCGCAAACGAGCTTGAGCGACGGTGACGTGGAAAGTTACGTAATCGAGACGGGCAACTTGCGTTCTGGTCCTATGGGGCACAGGCCGTCAGAGCAGCTCGTGTGTCCGCTTGTGGCCAGAGATCAGCTGCATGGATTAGTGGTTGTCAGAAGTGCCTCCAGCTTCCCTTTCGAGCTGCGAAGCTCGATCGAGATTCTGACGGCTCAGGCGGCAATGGTGATCGCTCGCGAAACAATGACGGAGGCCTTCCACTCGCGTCGCAGTGAAGCTCGCTTCCAGACTCTTGTGCAGAATGCGTCGGACGTCATCCTGATCGCTCGTCCCGACACGACCATCACTTATCAGACTCCTTCCGCTCACAGAATCCTCGGGTATGCCGACGGCTCGCTCGAGGGCAGACAGTTCACGACCTTGCTCCATCCCGATGACGTCGAGCAGGCATTGGCTGCATACAAGGGCGTGGTGCTTCGAGCCGGAACGTCGATCTCGGCAAAGTGGCGGATCCAGCACTGTGACGGTTCGTGGCGCCACGTCGAGGTGACAACGACCAACTTGCTGCACGAGCCAACCCTCGAGGGAATCGTCCTCACACTGCGCGACGTGAGTGAGCGCACAGATCTCGAGGAAGAGCTGAAGCATCAGGCCTTCCACGACGCGCTGAGCGGGCTCGCCAATCGCGCCCTCTTCAGGGACCGTCTCGAACACGCCTTGGCGCGGGCAAGTCGGTTGAAGTCCTCCCTAGCTGTGCTGTTCCTCGACCTGGACGACTTCAAGCTGATAAACGACAGCCTGGGGCACGCGGCCGGAGACGCTTTGTTGGTGGCGGTTGCCGGCCGCCTCTCCGAGTCACTGAGGGGAGGTGACACGGTCGCGCGCTTTGGTGGCGACGAGTTCGCGGTCTTGCTCGAGGAGACCACTGGTCCGGAGGAGGCCTGTCAGACCGCCGAGCGTCTCATCTCGGCCCTGCGCGCGCCACTTGTGATAGAGGACCACGAGGTCCAAGTGTGCGCCAGCGTGGGGATTGCCCTCTGCCAGGCGGGCCGAGAGGACCCGACCGAGTTGATGCAGGCGGCAGACCTAGCCATGTACGCGGCAAAGACTCACGGCAAAGGTCGTTACGAGGTGTATCAGCCGGACCTTCAGGTGGCTATCGTGCGGCGCCTGGACATGACCGCCGATCTCCAGCGCGCCATAGAGGGCCGGGAGTTCGTCGTGCACTACCAGCCCATCGTGAGCCTAGGCGGAGGCAATGCAGTTGGGCTTGAGGCGCTCGTGCGGTGGCGTCATCCGGAGCATGGGCTGCTTCTTCCAGAGGAGTTCATCACGCTCGCCGAAGAGACAGGCCTTGTCATCCCGCTGGATTGCTGGGTGCTCAAAGAGGCCTGCGCCCACACGCGCGAGTGGCAGTTCTGTCATTCGGACGCCCATCGCTTGTGGGTCAGCGTCAACATCTCCGCGAGGCATTTCCAAGACGAAGGACTGGTTGAGGACGTCTCGACGGCACTGCAGGAGTCAGGTCTCGATCCCCAGTTCTTGGTGCTGGAGATCACCGAGGGAGTATTCGTCCAGGAGGCCGAGTCAGTCATAGAGCGGATGTTGGAGCTCAAAGCGCTCGGCATCCGTTTCGCTATTGACGACTTCGGCACCGGCTATTCGTCGCTGAGCTACCTGAGGCGATTCCCGATAGACATCTTGAAGCTGGACAAGTCCTTCGTGGACGGCGTGGCCGTTTCCGCCGAGGACGGCGCGCTAGCCGAGACGATCGTGCGGCTGGGCAAGAACCTGAATCTTCAGACGATCGCTGAAGGCATCGAGCACGCGCCCCAACTTGAGGCCCTCCGTGCGTTGGGATGCCAGCTCGGGCAAGGCTTCTACTTCAATAAAGGGCTCCAGGCCAGCGAAGTGGATGACCTGCTGATTCGGAACTCGCAGGTCAAGTCCTTGGTGGAGGCTGTATGGCTCGAGAACCCTTCCCTCACTGAGGAAATCGTCAGCTGATCATTCCTTCCCCCTGACCTTCGCCGAGGATCTGACCCGAGTTGACCGTTTGGAGGTCGGACGAACAATCCCGGATCGACGCGGTACGCGCGAATGAAACCACGGTTCGCGCTCATCGGAACGATCGCATGCCAGGTTCGTCACCGCCGTAGGCGCGGACGGACGCGACCTCTCGGTTGTCGCCAACGCGTCTTGTCTTCGACCAACCTTGTCGTCAGCCGAACAGAGGGAACGCCAACTTAGCGACTCACCGCCCTGGCGCGGCAAGGTTGCACGGGGCCGCCGGCTGGTGAGGAACAAGAACTGAGCGATTGAACCGGTGGCCCCTCGGGGTCCTGCACCGGGCCCCTGCCTTCCGCGGAGACCGAACCTCGCCCGCTGAGCAAGCTCGCGTCGTGAAGCGGGTCGGGTTAGAGATGGAACCGCCTCAACGCCCGCACAAGTTGACCAGGGATCGTGAGCGCTCGTGGCGTCCTTCTCGGGCCTCTTCGAACAGACTGCGCAGGAGGTAACGGCTGACCATGTTGGCGCCTGACGACGACACGCGAGAGGCTCCTCTTGGCCTGGGCGGGCCTCGAGCGTCAACGAGACCGTGAACCGAGTGGCGGACAGCAGCTTTCGAGGTTCCGAGGCCCTTTGCCGGGGCACCTGGCGAGACCAGGTCAAGGGCTCGCAGGCTTTCGTGCGAACGGCGCGGGAAGGGCCCGGGTGCGGCCGAGGCGTTCAGCTTCGGTGTGTCGTTCGAGGCAGCGGCCCTGGTTGTTCGTCACCTGGGCCAGAGAGGATCTGCTGAAATGAACGATCTATAGTCTCAGTGACCGGCAAGGCGCGCGACGGCGCGGGGGCTCCCACCAAATGCGACACTCATTTGACCGCAACACTGAGAGTTGTACGCGCGCGCCCGCCTGGTGGCGCCACTTTCGCTGCGTGGGCGTCGCCGTATCGCTTGTGGCGGCCGCGCAGCTTGTCGTTCTGCCCCGGGTCGCGGCTGATGCAGTGATTGCGCAGTCCGACGTAGGGGGGTCGTCAGTCGTGGGTGCCGGCGCCGATCAGTTAGGCACGAACTGGTATCCGAACGCGGGTATCTTGCCGACCCAAGTCAACACCAGGGACTTCGGGGAGCTCTTCGATGTCGCTCTTCCTTCGGTGGATGACGTCACTGCCGGGCAGATTTACGCCCAGCCCATCGCGGCCGACGGCTTACTGCTCGTGGTCACGGAGAATGACAACGCCTATGGGGTTAATCCCACCTCCGGAGCAGTCGTGTGGTCCCGCAACTTCGGCCCCGCGTGGCGGGCCTCGACAATCAACTGCGGAGACCTCGCTCCTACCGTCGGCATCACCGGAACTCCGGTCGTCGACAGCGCGACCGGCGTCGCGTACTTCGTCACTGACACCACCCCGTCGACCGGCGGGGCGTTGTGGCAGATGCAGGCCGTCGATCTGCAGACCGGCCAGGAGGTGGCAGACTTCCCCGTCACGATCCAGGGGCCCGCGACCAACGCGCCGGGTAAGAGTTTCGACGCGGTCCAGCAAATGCAACGACCTGGTCTCGCCCTGGTCAAAGGCGTTGTTTACGCGGCCTTTGGCTCGCACTGCGACCTGCCGACCTGGTACGGCTGGATTGCCGGTGTGACCTTGAAGGGCGTGCTCAACGACATGTGGGTCGACGAAACCGGCAGCGGCGAAGGTGCCGGCATCTGGGGCCCGGGCGGAATCGTTGTGGACAGCGCAGGCAACTTGTACGTGGCGACCGGCAATGGCAACGTACCCGCGGTGGGCCCGGGTCTCGGCGTCCCGCAGCCCGCTGGCCTCGGTGAGTGCGTCATCAAGCTGTCGACTTCAGGAGCACACCTGAAACTGGCCGACTATTTCTGCCCGTCGGACGCGAACGACCTCAACACATTCGACGGTGACCTCGGATCCGGCTCGCCTACCGGGCTGCCCGCGTCGTTCGGCACCTCGAAGGAGCCGGACTTGCTTGTGGAGGCCGGGAAGTCGGGCGAGGTGTACTTGCTGGACCGTGACAACCTTGGCGGTTTCGATCAAGGCCCGGACGGTGGTGACAAGGTCGTGAGCGAAACAGGTCCGCTCGGTGGTGTGTGGTCGCACCCAGCGGTCTGGCCCGGGGACGGGGGCTACGTGTACATCACGTCGGCGTCTAGCCCGGCTGGTGCCGAGGGCGGCGGTGGCGGCGCAGAGATGGACATTTACCAACGGGTCGTGAGCAACGGTCAGGTCTCGCTCAATTGGGTCGGTGACGTGCCGAACATGCCGTTCGGCTCAAGCCCGCCGATCGTGACCTCCGACCGAACGGTGGCCGGAAGCGGGGTCGTCTGGAACATCGCGCGCACTGGCCTGACCAACGCAGCAAACCTGGTGGCCTACGGCGCGGTGCCAGTGGCCGGCACAACCGCCGACCCAGCGGGGGACCTCCCAGTGCTGTGGAAGGTCAGCGTTGGAAACTCGACCAAGTTCAACCCGCCTCTCGCATACGACGGGCGTATCTATGTGGGCAACTACGACGGCCAGGTACTGGCGTTCGGTCCTCGCGTTGGCATCCCGCCGCTTGCCGGTGCCGCCGTCGAGGCCCAGGACACGATCCTCGGCTCGACCTCCGAGACGAGGGCCACCTTCACGGCTTCGGGAGACGTGACCGTCACCGGCGTATCGATCAGCACCTCAACCCTGGGAGCCTCCGGCTCGTTCACTACGCCGCCCCTGGCCGCACCTGTGCAACTCAGATCAGGGGGCCAACTGCCGGTGCCCGTGACCTTCGACCCACAACTCGTTGGCGGCCAGCAGGGCACGTTGACTTTGACCACCAACCTAGGGACTGTTTCGGTCACAGTCAGCGGCCGCGGGATACCCGAGGGGGTCCCAATCGCCGCGACGCCGCCATCGCTGAACTTTGGGATCCGGCCCATCGGAGGCGGTGCCGTCGACGCCACCGTCTCGTTCCAAAACGCATCCTCAACGTCGGTCACGGTCGACTCTGTCGACATCGAGTCCGGGTCACGGGAGCCTTTTTCCTTAGGCGTACTTCCCGAACGACTCCCTGCGATCCCGCCTCAGGCTACCTTCAGCGTGCCCTTGGTTTTCACCCCACCGAAGACCTCCGGAGACTTCGTCCAGACTTTTGACGACCACCTTGTGATCACGACCGATGCCGGCGAGGCGACCGTTCCGCTGGAGGGGTCAGCGGCGCCAAGTCCCCAGATCACCATAAGTT
The DNA here is from genome assembly GCA_050015175.1 of Acidimicrobiales bacterium. GTDB lineage: Bacteria > Actinomycetota > Acidimicrobiia > Acidimicrobiales > Bog-793 > Fen-455. Next base: position 36,707 of record JBEKBX010000002.1, read on the forward strand.
CCCTCCAGCTTGACGTCGGCACCGTCGCGATTGGTCAAAGCGGCATCGTGAGCTTCACCGTCGGAAACCGGGGTGGCACTCCGCTGACGATCACGAAGTCCAAACCCCCCATTGCGCGCGGGTTCAGGGCTGTCACGTCTTTGCCGGAGGGGACGGTGATCCAGCCACACACCCAAGAGGTCGAAACGGTGCGATTCTCGCCCACCCGAGCTGGGCCAGCCTCGGCGACATGGGTAATCAACGGCGATGACACCTCGGGCATCCAGACCATAATCTTCACCGGGACCGGCGCAAAGGAACACAGCCTTCCTTCGCCCCTGCGGCCTGGGTGGCGCCTGAGCGGCCAGGCAACGCTGGCTGGTCCGTACCTGCAGTTGACCCCGGCCGTCCCTGACGCGGCTGGGGCGGCGTTCTGTAAGACGGCGGTCGCACCCAGTGGGCTACGGGCGTCGTTCACAGTCACTCTTGCAGGGGGGACAGGGGGCGACGGGCTCACATTTGCGCTCGCCACCACGAAGACGGTCCCCACCGGTGCAGGCGCGTCTGGCTCGGGCCTAGGTCTTGCCGGGTTGGCCGCGGTGGCGGTAGCACTGCAGACGTTCCCGAACTCACAGAACCCGAGCAGCAACGCCATCGGCGTGGTCACCTCGACCAATGGGGTCGGAGCCCTCACGTGGCAGAAGGTTGTCAACACGATCCCGGCGTTGCGCACCGGTCCGACTCAGGTGACCGTGACGGTGTCACAGGGCCGGATGACCGTTGAGGTCGACGGCTTCTCTGTCCTTACCCGACCCGTGACGCTGCCCAAGTATGTGTACGTCGGTTTCACCGGCGGGACCGGCTCACGTACTGATCGCCAGCAGGTCTCGGCCGTGCAGCTGTCGTACGCCTGAGGCCGATAAGGCTCAAACACCAGCTCGTTTTCCACCGCGGCGTGTCCGGATCCTGGCTGTGTGCCCCCTCTCGATCACCGTCACGCTAACGTTCCTGGATGCTCGGAGGCAGCCCACCCGAAAACTCGCAAGGGCCGACCTTGCGCGACCGCCTGCGCAACCTCGTTCTGAAACCGCTCGAAGTCGACAAGGTCTCCACGGACAAGGCGGTTAGCCGGCCACCGTCCATCGACGAGCTGGAGGCCGACGTCAGGTCAGCCAACGACAAGGAGCGGCTCATAGGGCTTGTGGCCGCACCCTTCGCCGCGGCAATTGGGATTCTCGTGATCAGCGCCCTGATCGTCAACGACCCCCCAGCTCGGTTGAAGAACGGTCAGATTGACACGCTTCACGTCGGCTTGTCGCTCTACTACGACCTCGGCGCCGTGATCCTGGCTCTTTCTGTCTTGATGCTCGTGGCTGCAATGTGGCGCAAACGTGTGTACCTGGGCATCGTGATGGCCCTCTACGGACTTGCCATCTTCAACCTTCACTACTGGGGTTTCGGGGTCCCGTTCATCCTCGTCAGCGCTTGGCTCTTGGTGCGGGCCTTTCGGCTGCAGCGCGATCTGCGCGAGACGACCGAAGGCAACCGGTCGCGTACCGGCGTCCGCCAGAAGGCAGACAGTGGCACGCCTCGGACGTCGTCCTCCAAGATCAACGGGCGTTACTCCTCGCCGACCGGGGCCGGTCGGCGGTCACCGGCATCGAAAGCAAAGAGCAAGCAGCGTGCGCGCTGACGTGGCGCGTGCTTCCAGGTGAACCGATCACGGGCCAGGCCCCCAAGCGGCCCGCTCTCGCCTCGCTAGGCAGCGGCGATCGGCGGGACCTGAGCGGACGCCTCGCGGGCACTTCGGCGTTTGAGAATAGTGGCTCCTAGGAGGAGCCCGAGGATGAGAAGCAGGACCGTCGGGAGAAGGAACACCTTCCAGGAGGCATGTTGCATTGCCATCGCGCGAGGCGTGGAGAGGAGCGTCGGGTCCTCGGGGGCCACGATTCCTGGAAGCGCCGTTCCGGGAGAGTAGAGGGCGCTACCTGGTATCACGTCGCTGTAGCGATGGCCGGTGAGCGTGAACATTCCCGTACAGTCGTAACCGGCCAGATTGCTCCCGCTGCCTCCCATCAGGCCGGCACACCCGGATACTGTGACCTTGACGACGATTCCGTCCTGTTGCAGTCGCGTGATCTGAGCGTTCTTCTGAATGCCGGCGACGAACAGAACAATGACGGTGGCGGCGAGACTCATGAGACAAAGGCTTACGATGACATGTCTAACGCGGCGGACGTCAACATCCACGTGGGCCCCTCGGAGAATCGTGACGGGCTCTTCTGGCTTCCGTAGGCGGCCTGTCGTCACCGCGGATTCACCGAGGCACCTTCGCTGAGAGTTGTCGCTTCGCTGCCATAATCCGCTGGTTCACCAGCCACTCCTTCGTCACTCACCGCGCCGTGATTCGACGAGCGTAGCGGAGCCTCTGTCTCGGACGGCCATGTCTTTTTGTAGGCCCTGCAGTTTGCTTGCTTTGGTCCAATCATCCGGGCGGGTGAGAATCACGGCGCCGACCAGGGTCGGCCTTCGTTTCCCATCCAGTTCACACAGTGTTAACGCCGGCGTGACACAACGGAAACCGCCGGTCTCCATTCTTGGCACCCAAAGGCGGGGCACGTCACCAGCCTCCACCTTGCCGTACCCGGTGCTTTGACACGCCCCGGATTTGGCGAGGACACAGGCCGCAGCATTGACCACGAGAGGAGAGCTCGAGCCGTGCACACGTTGTTGGCGACAGTTCCTGTTCCGTATCCGAGTTGGTTGAATCCGGCCGACAACACCTGGCAGATAACCGCCGCGACCTTCGTTGGGCTTATGAGCCTGCCCGCCCTGGCGGTGCTCTACGCATCGACCGTGCAGAAGAAGTGGGCGGTGAACGTGCTGGCCATGATGTTCGCCGGTTTCTCGCTGGTCCTCGTCGCCTGGGTGCTCTGGTCGTACAAGATGGGCTTTGGTGCCACTTCGATCGGCGGAGGGGTGAGGAACGGCATCCAGACCCAACTGTCCGGCGTGGGATGGCTGAAGCACCTGTTCGAGAACTTCGTCGGCAAACCGGGCGGCATCACCAACAGCGTCGGTGAACAGGGCCAGGCGGTGTCAGCGGCCAATACCGCTGTCCCGTTCCATTTCCCGACCTCGTCGCTTGCCTACTTCCAATTCGTCTTCGCCGCCATCACGCCCCTCCTGTTCCTCGGAAGCGTGCTGGGCCGTATCAAGTTCAGCGCCTGGTGTCTCCTCGTGCCGCTGTGGTCGACCTTTGTCTACGGCGTGGACGCGTTCATGTTGTGGGGAGGCGGTTATCTGGCTCAGGAGGGGGCGCTCGACTTCTCCGGTGGGTACGTCATTCACATGTCCGCTGGCGTCTCGGGTTTCGTGGCCGCCTGGGTTCTCGGCCCCCGACTACTGAGGGACCGAACCCACGCCATACCTAACAACCTCGTCATGGCGGCCGTCGGAGCCGGCATCCTGTGGCTCGGTTGGAACGGCTTCAACGGTGGAGACCCCTATTACGCGGGGGCGAGCATGGCAGCGGCGGTGATCAACACCAACCTCGCAACAGCAGTTGGCGTGCTCACCTGGATGGCCCTTGACGGCTGGCTTTCAGCGGCGAAGAAACCCACTTTCCTCGGCGGCGTGAACGGCATGATCTGCGGCCTGGTCGCGATCACGCCCTGCGCAGGCTGGGTCAACGGTCGGGGGGCGATCTTCGTCGGCCTCATCGCGACCGCGATCGTGTGGGTGGCGTGGAACTTCCTTTCCAGGGTAAGACCCTTCTCGAGGGTTGACGATGCCCTGGGGGTCGTGTACACGCACGGCATCGCCGGCTTCACGGGCGGCATGCTGCTTGGGATCTTCGGCGACCCGAAGATGCTTGAGTACGGCTGCGGTCACCTGGACGCCGCCGGACAGGTCGTCAACACCTCGCAGTCGGCCTACGTCGCGGCTCACGACGCCTGCGTACCGTTCTCGGTGGCCGGCCTCATGTACACCGGTTCCGGCCATCAGCTGTGGGAGCAGTTTCGAGCCGCCCTGTTCGTGATCTTCTGGTCGGCGCTGGTGACCTACATACTGATGAAGCTCATCGGACTCGTGCTGCGAGGATCGCGTTACAGCGACGAGGTACTCGAGGTCGGCGACCTGGCCATCCACGACGAGGAGGCTTTCCCGGAAGGGATCAGCGCAGAGGAAGCAGAAGTCATGGAAGAGGCCCTCGTCCATGCCGGCCTCGACGAGGGCTTGCCGCCGGATCCCGGGCTGGCTCCGAGCACCCATCCGGAGATACCGCACAGCGCTCGAGAACCCTAGCCTTCAGGGACTGGGTGCGGGACCAGGACTCGCAATCCGACAGTTGTCGGGCTCCCACGACCGGTTCGTCGTGGGAGCCCGACGGTGCGCCGCCGCAGCACGAAGGTGCGAGAAGGCTGCGCCATAGGGCAGGGAATTCGCCACATGACCGATGCGAAGCGCTTCAGCCGAGAGAAACGACGACCGATTCTCTGGGAGAGATCAGTTGAAGGTCGCCTATGCGCTTCCCTTGCCGTCCGCCCGGTCGGACCGGCGGGGATGATGCCTCAGACGTGACTTTCGTCACCAGCGGTTGGCGCGAAAGTGGGACAAGCCTGACAGGAGAGACGACGCGACGAGGCGAGCGGACCGACGGACTGCCTAGGATCACCTGGACAGGCTGTCGTACGCACGGGTGGACACCAGCGAGGGAAGCTCGATCGGGGCGGCTTCAGGAGCGACGCCGAACACGTAAGGAGTGATGTGCCCGAAGTTCAAGAACCAGCTACGGCCAAGGCATCCCTTTACAAGGAAATCCTCTACACCGAGGAAGAAGTTGACGCTCGGATTGCGGAGATGGCGATGGACATCACCCTCGACTACAAAGGCACCGACACGCTCTTTGTCGCTTTGTTGAATGGCGCCTTGCCCTTCACCGCCAAGCTGATGCGGGCTATCCAGCATCATGACCCGCACTTTCATCCGAACGTTCAGTCCATGATCGTCAGTCGCTACGGCTCGAGCCGTGAGCCAGGCAAGCCGCACCTCGTTACTGACCTACCGCCCGACTACAGGGTGCTGACCAGGCGCCACGTCGTCTTGCTCGACGACCTTGTCGACGGAGGAGGCACCACCGATTTCACCGAGCGGCACCTGTACGGGTACGGCGCAGAGACCATTGAGCGGATCGTCCTGGTCAAGAAACTGAAGAACCCACCCGTCAAGTGCAATCTCGCCATGTACGGCTTCGAAGCGCCAGATCTATGGCTCACCGGAATGGGCATGGACAACGCCCACCTTGCAACGGAAGCGAATCGCTGGGCCGGCTGGATCGCGATAGCCAACACGGACTGACCTCTGAGGTGTGCGCCTACTCTGTCCCGTCCGCCTTGAACCGCACTATGAGGTGGGCCTTTGTTCCCGTTGTGAGGGCGGCTCATCGCCACAACACGCCTACCGCAGTCCGGATGCCGACCGGTCGACTCGGCCACACGATCTGTCCGGATGGACGGATGTTGGTCGCCACCGAGGCACAGCGGTGACTGCCGCGCCCGACACTCGCACGAGCGGCGCCGACCGGGAGACCCGTCCCGAAATGGAACGCGCCCATGCGTTGCTGGTTCTCGCCGATGGAGAGGTGTTCGAAGGTGAGGCCGTCGGGGCACCGGCCCCAGGTGGCGTAGCCCGTGGGGAGATCGTGTTCAACACTGTGCTCAGCGGCTACCAGGAGGTCATAACCGACCCGAGCTACTCCGGCCAGGTCGTCGCCTTCACGTATCCCCACATAGGCAACTATGGCGTCAACCCGGCCGACGACGAGGCCCACCGCCCGTGGTGCCGGGGCATCGTCGTGCGGGACCTCGCCGAGCGACCCTCGTCCTGGCGTGCGACCGGGTCTCTAGAGGACTTTCTCGTCCGAAACGCGGTACCGGCGATCTCAGGTGTTGACACGCGCAGGCTTACGAGGCATGTGCGTGAGGACGGAGCCATGGGGTGTGCTTTCGGTACAGCCGACGAGTCCGCGCTACTCGCCGCCGCCGTGGCAGAGACCGGTACGACTGGGTGCGACCTCGTTTCGGAGGTGACCACGAGGGTGCCGTACGAGCGAGGGTCGGGACGGCTTCGCGTTGTGGCTTACGACTTCGGAGTCAAGGAGACTGCGCTGCGCTTTCTGGGTCAGTTCGCCACCGTCACGGTCGTGCCCGCCTCCTTCCCGGCGGCGAGGACCTTGGAACTGGAGCCCGATGGTGTGTTCTTGTCGAACGGCCCCGGCGACCCCGCTGCGTTGGGAGCGTTGTCAACCACGGTTGGCGAGCTTCTCGGGAAGGTGCCGATGTTCGGCGTCTGTCTCGGCCACCAGTTGCTCGGCGCTGCGCTCGGGGCTCGAACCTTCAAGCTCCACTTCGGACACCACGGGGGCAACCACCCGGTCCGTAGGCTGGGCACGGGTCGCGTCGAGGTCACAAGTCACAACCACAACTACGCGATCGAAAAGACCTCCTTGCCCGACAGTGGGGTCACCGCCGCCGAGGTGACCCACGTCAGCTTGAATGACGGCGTCGTCGAGGGCCTCCGTTGCCGTCGTCTGGCGGCGTTCGCTGTGCAGTACCACCCGGAGGCAGGCCCGGGCCCACACGACAGCCGTTACCTGTTCGAGCAGTTCCGTGCGTTGATGGAAGACAGCGCCTGATGCCCCGACGCCGTGACATCGAGACGGTTCTCGTGATCGGCTCGGGCCCGATCGTGATCGGCCAGGCGTGCGAGTTCGACTACTCAGGCTCCCAGGCGTGCCGCGTTCTCGCAGCGGAGGGATATCGGGTCGTACTAGCCAACTCGAACCCGGCAACGATCATGACCGATCCCGACCTGGCCGACCGTACCTATGTGGAGCCTCTTGACGCAGCGGTCCTCACTGCCATCGTCGCACGCGAACGACCCGACGCGATCCTTCCTACCGTCGGTGGCCAGACGGGCCTGAACCTGGCGATGGAGCTCACCGAACTCGGCGTGCTCGAAGAGTTCCGGGTGGAGCTCATCGGGGCGAACGCCGAGGCGATCGTTACCGCCGAGGACCGAGCCCGGTTCAAGCGGGCGATGGCCGAGATCGGGCTGGAAGTGCCGGCATCGGGGTTCGCGTCCTCCCTCGAGCAGGCGATGGCGGTGGGGGAGCAGGTGGGGTTCCCGCTCATGGTACGTCCCAGCTTCATCCTCGGGGGGGCGGGCACCGGTACCGCCGACGACCGCGACACCCTTGCCCGGGTCGCGGCCGAAGGGCTCGCCGCCAGCCCCGTGTCGCGAATCCTGATCGAACGCTCGGTTGCGGGTTGGAAGGAGTTCGAGCTCGAGGTGATGCGTGACCGCGTGGACAACTGCGTCGTCGTGTGTTCGATCGAGAACCTCGACCCCATGGGTGTCCACACAGGCGACTCCATCACAGTTGCCCCGGCGCAGACCCTTTCCGATGTCGAGTTCCAGGCCATGCGGGACGACGCGTTCGCATGTGTCAGGCGCGTCGGCGTGGAGTCTGGTGGGTCCAACATCCAGTTCGCGGTCGACCCGGCAGACGGTCGCCGCCTCGTGATCGAGATGAACCCGCGCGTCTCGCGCTCGTCCGCGCTGGCGTCTAAGGCGACCGGCTTTCCGATAGCCAAGATCGCGGCGCGGCTGGCGGTGGGATACACGCTCGACGAGATACCCAACGACATCACAGGTGCCACCCTCGCGAGCTTCGAGCCCACGATCGACTACGTGGTGACGAAGGTCCCGCGTTGGGCGTTCGAGAAGCTTCCTGGAAGCGTGGACCGCCTCGGAACTCGCATGCAGTCGGTGGGAGAGGTGATGGCCATCGGCCGCACCTTCCCGGAGTCCCTGCAAAAGGCGCTTCGCTCACTGGAGCAAGGCCGGGCGGGATTGAATGCGGACCCCGCCGAGACCGCCTACGACTCGCTCGACGACGACGAGCTCATAGCCAGGGCGCGCGAGCCGACCCCCGAACGCGTCTTTCACATGGAGGCCGCGCTCCGGCGGGGCACGACGCCCGATTCACTTGCGGAACTCACCGGAGTCGACCACTGGTTCGTCGATCAGTTGCGAAGGATCAGCCGTGGCCGTCAGCGGCTCGAGGCACTCGCGCGCGTCGGCAAGGGTGTCGGGAGTCTTGATCGCCGGAGTTGGCGGGAGGCGAAACGTCTCGGGTTCTCCGACGCGCAGATCGCCTACTTGTTCGATCGGGCCGGTCCGCCCTCGAGCAGCCGAGAGGTGGACGAGGCCGCGGTGCGCGCGGCGCGGCTCAAAGCGGGGGTGCGCGCGACGTTCAAAACCGTCGACACCTGCAGCGCCGAGTTCGCGGCTCGCACTCCGTACCACTACGCCACTTACGAGGACGAGGACGAAGTATGCCCAAGCGACCGGCCCCGGGTCGTGATCCTCGGGTCCGGGCCCAACCGTATCGGTCAGGGGATCGAATTCGACTACTGCTGCGTACACGCCTCGATGGCCTTGCGCGAGGCGGGTTACGAGACCGTGATGATCAACTGCAACCCCGAGACGGTCTCTACCGACTACGACGCGTCGGACCGTCTGTACTTCGAACCGCTCACCGCCGAGGACGTGGCGAACGTGGTCGACTCCGAGAGCACGGCCGTGCACCGGGCTTCAGGGATGGACGTGGCACCGCTCGCCGGGGTGATCGTGTCGTTGGGCGGCCAGACTCCGCTCAAGCTGGCCCACGTCATCGACCCGGATCTGGTGCTCGGCACCTCGCCCGCTTCGATCGACCTGGCGGAGGATCGTGAGCAGTGGAACTCTCTCTGTCGGCAGCTCGGGATCCCCCAGCCTCCAGGCGGCACAGCTGTGACCGCGGCTGATGCCCTGGCCGTGGCGACGAGGGTCGGCTATCCGGTGCTCGTCAGGCCGAGCTACGTGCTCGGTGGCCGAGCGATGGAGATAGTCTACGACGACGAGCGCCTCGTCCAAGTGCTGCTCATGCTCTCGGACGCACTGAAGGGCGAGGGAGGCGCGCCGACGCAGCGCCCCGTGCTCGTGGACCGGTTTCTCGAGGACGCCGTCGAAGTGGACATCGACGCCGTGCGCGACCTGTCGGGTGAGGTGTTCGTGGCGGGCGTGATGGAACACATCGAGGAGGCAGGCATCCATTCGGGTGACTCCGCCTGCGCGCTGCCGCCGCAGACCCTTCCGGAGGACGTGGTCGCCAGGCTCGAAGGCCATACACGCGCGATCGCCGAGTCTCTCGGCGTCGTCGGGTTGTTGAATGTCCAATTCGCGGTGAAGGACGGAGTGGGATATGTGATCGAGGCCAACCCGCGTGCCAGCCGCACGGTTCCCTTTGTGGCCAAGGCGACCGGCATTCCTCTGGCCAAAGTGGCCGCCCGGCTCATGGCAGGGGCGACCTTGGTGCAGCTGCGAGGCGAGCGGCTGCTGCGTCCCCGCGCCGTGGGGAGGTGGGTGAGCGTCAAGGAAGCCGTACTGCCGTTCAGCCGGTTTCCGGGAGTCGACATCTTGCTGGGCCCCGAGATGCGCTCGACAGGTGAGGTCATGGGAATCGGGACCACCTTCGGACTGGCCTTTGCCAAGAGCCAGATCGCGGCCGGCAATCGCTTGCCCTCGGAAGGCACTGTCCTGCTGTCATTGGCAGACCGGGACAAACCTGCAGGGCTGGAAGCCGCCCGGGCCTTTGCCGAGTTGGGCTTGGAGATTGCGGCGACGTCTGGGACGGCCGCGTTCATGGAGTCCAGGGGCCTGCCAGTGGGGACTGTGGTGGGGAGGGTCGGCGACATCGGCGCCGCGGACGCAGTCGAGCTGATCTCTTCAGGTCGTGTCCAGCTGGTGGTCAACACCCCGAGAGGTCGAGGTTCGCGCGCTGATGGCGTGCGCATCCGGTCCGCTGCTTTGCTGCATCAGGTGCCGTGCCTGACGACGGTGGCCGCGGCGCGTGCTGCCGCAGCGGGAATCGCGGACTGGAGGCGTCACGGTATGTCGGTAGTCAGCTTGCAGGAGCTGCACAGCGACGCAGGGCACTGAGGGGACACTTGCGCGCTTTGGCGTCCAGTCGATTGCTCGGAGTCGGGATGTTGCGATCTCCGCGTCGTGCTGCGGACAACCTGAGCCGACCGAGTACCCGCGACTGGCCGATCGAGAGCTGATGAGCTCACGTCAGCCCCTACATGGGGCTCTTCGGGCGAGCGCGTACGGGGGCCGTTTGGCCCCTTGGCGAACCGATCGCGGGTGACCGGGACCGTCGAACGGGTGCCACTGCCAAGCGCGCGATCTCGGCTGCCCGCGATCCACCGGATTCGGCGTTATCCCCTAGTTGTCCTCTAGAAAGCCACAATCTCGGCTGCCTATGATGATGTCTCTAGACGTAATGGGAGCGGCCCCGCACGAACGGAAAACGTTCCCATCAGCGCAGCCAGCTGGGGGCCGGCGCTCTGCGTGGCCCCCCGCTGGCTGTGGTTCGCGATCGGTTCCACGCAGGAGCTCGTCAGCGGGCGGCATGGTGCTCGGACAGCGAGAACCGGAGGTGCAGCCGGCTCGGGTGACAGCCGCATCCGCGTGCGAGCAGGGAACCGCGCTCTTGCGGAACCCGGCCGTCACCTTCCCGCTGCCGACAGTGCGGACGGGGTAGCTGGGCTCGGTGCGCCGTGTAGCGTCCTGCGGGGCTGCCGTGCGCTTGCGTGGCTGTCAGTTCCCTGAGCCCGGATCGGCGACACGAAAGGTCCGCCATGGTCAGCGTCTTCCGGTACCACGAGATCTCCGAGTCTTCTCATCGGATCATGAACCCGCTTTCTGTCGACAAGCTGATGCTGCTTGGGGACATCTGCCGTGTCCGCAAGAGCACACGACTCCTGGATCTTGCGTGTGGAAAGGGAGAGATGCTTTGCCTTTTCGCAAGCAAGCTCGATGCCTCAGGCGTCGGGATAGACGTTCACCGACCGTTTCTTGCGGACGCTCGGGCACGGGCCGCCGAGCTCGGAGTCGAGCGGGCGGTCACGTTCGTGGAGGGCGACGCCAGCGACCCACCGGAGCTCGGTGAGCGTTTCGACATCGTGAGTTGCATCGGGGCCACCTGGATCGGTGGCGGGCTGTCCGGCACCCTCGAACTGATGGGTCGACTGGTCGTGCCCGGTGGCTGGCTGCTGGTGGGCGAGGTCTATTGGGCAGAGCCGCCCCCTCCTGTTCTCAGGCAGAAACACGAGACAGGGCAGGGGTTCGCCGACCTCGCCGGGACTCTGGATCGCTTCGAGGTGGCCGGCACAGAGCTGGTCGAGATGGTTCTCGCCAGCCTCGACGACTGGGACCGTTTCGAGGCCAGCCAGTGGCTCAATGTCTCCGACTGGCTTGCCGCCAACCCTCGAGACCCGGAACTCGCCGAGATCCTGGAGGTGCGCAACATCTCCCGACACGACTATCTCGCCTACGGGCGCCGCTGCATCGGATGGGGCGTCTTCGTTCTTCGTGCGCAGGGACGGAATTGACACAGAGAGCGGGAAAACGCTCGTGCTTCGGGACAGGGACGGCCCGACGCCGCCTCACTTCCAACGGAAGTGCACGAACACACGCCCGAAATTGCGCGAGTCCTTCTCCACGCGGTCGTACTGGGCCTTGATCTCCTTCTGGTCCAGGAAGCGGAGCACTCGTTTCTTCAATTGACCTGATCCCTTCCCCGGGATGATCTCCACCAGCGTCGCCTTCGTCCTTGCCGCTTCCTCGATGATTTCAAACAACGCGCGATCGATGTCGTGCCCGCGGTTGTAGACGTCGTGGAGATCGAGTTTGAGTTTCAAGACATCATCCTCGAGGCCTGAGCGCCGGCAGCGATGGCCCCTGCGAAGAAAGTATCGATCCGGCCGGCCCCTCGTCGCCTGCGACGGATGTCCGGGCCTCGTTCCGCGAGGCCGCCAACCCGAAGCGCCGGACCGCTTGATCACGATCAGGTCGTGGCACAAGACGCTTGAGCCGTGGCTCTTGGGGTGCCGCGAAACCACCGCGAAACCGCAAAGACCGGCTAGTCACCCGACTCGCGTTGCTCCGGACTTGTTCCGAAGGCATCGCGTAGCGCAGCCCGGAGCTGCTCGGCGGACAGCTCCCCCAAAGCGGCGGCGAGATCAGGGTCGTCGATCGTCGTGGTCAGCTCTCCGAGCTTGATCTCGATGGCACGAGGACGAGGGGGGGCATCGCTCGTTCCGCTGATGGGGACCTGAGCCAGTTGGGCTTCGAGTGAAGCCGCATGCACGCCCAGCCTCGCTAGTGCCTTGGAGCCTTGGCTGGCATCGTCGGCGAGCATGGCGAGGAGCAGTTGCCCAGTAGTAATCGGTGCCGAGCCCGCAAGCTCGCGCGCTCGCCACATGGTCCCGACCACTGCCGGCGACCGCGGGGACTCGGATGCAGAACCGTTGGGCGTGACTTCGAGCACTCGCCTCCGTACCTCGTCCCCGTCCACCCCGAGCAGCTGCATGACAGCGCCAGCGTCGACAACACGGAGTACGCCGAGCGCCAGGTGCTCGGTGCCGATGTAGTTGTGTCCTAGCCGGAGCGCCTCCCGCAGCGACATCTCGAGCGCCTTTTTCGCCTCAGGGCTGAACGGCACCTTTGAGCCCTGGTTGCGCGCTTTGGCTCCCGCGCTACCGGCCACCTTGGCGCGAGCCACTTCCAGGCTCACTCCCAGTTGACCGAGAGCTTTGGCGGCAAGTCCGTCGCCCTGCATGAGACCGAGAAGAAGGTGCTCGGGCCTTATGAGGCTGTGGTTGAGGTTACGAGCTTCTTCCTCGGAGACGACGATGACTCGACGGGCTGGCCTGGTGAATCGCTCGAACATGAAGCAAGCATACGATCTATGTCAAGACAGTGTTATTTGATAGGGTAGGCACGATGGCTTCTGAGAACCCTCATCCGGATGCCCGATTCCCGAGCGAAGAAGACTCGGTGGCAGGGGACCAGGGAACGGCAGTTGACTGGGACGAATTGCTCGCGCAGCTCGCGGAACAGCCACAGGAGGAGGGCTGGGTGACGCTCGATGAGGCGTCTGGTGCCGCCGGTGTTGCCCGCTCGACGCTGCGGTCGTGGTACCGCGCCGGGCAACTGCCGTCACGAATGGTGGCCGGCGTCCATGGACCCCAGCGGCTGGTGCCTCTTGACGCGGTCGTCGACCGAGCGCTCCGGTCGTCGCGCGTTCGCCGGCAGCTCGAGCATGCCAGATCTCTCGAGGCCGAGGTCGAGGAGCTGCGACAGCGCCTCGAGGCGATCGAACGGCACCTCGGTCTCGGTTGAGCCGAAGCCGGCTAGCGGTGGTGGAGGCCGCGGCCCGTTACGCCCGCTGGCTCCCGAGGAGATCGGCGACGAAGGCGGTGAGCGACGGGGCATGAGCGTGGTCACCCGTCCCGCACAGCTGCAGAGGATCGACGTGGACGGCGGTCATCCCTGCCGCCTGGGCGCCGATCACGTCGTAACGCAGGGAGTCGCCCACGTGCACACAGTCTGACGGGCTCGTCTTGAGGGCGGTCAGGGCTAGCTCGAACATCCGGGGGTCGGGCTTCTCGACACCGACTACGTGAGAGTCGATCACGGCCGATACCGGGGCGAAGTCTCCGGAGACACTGCACAAGCCTGTTCTGAGCAGCACCTCCTCCATCCCACCATGGGTGGTGTTGGACACGACAGCCAGGCGGTAGCCTCCGGAGACGAGGCGAGCGAGCGCTTCGGCAGCCCCGGGGGCGGCGACCCAGGCGCTGCCCTGGTACACCTCTGCGACGACGGCCTTCCCGGCGTCATCCTGGTACTGCGGGAGAACGCCGAGCGTTGAAGCGAAGGAGCGGCTCAGCTCGTGCCAGTCCGGATCCGGACTGTCGTCGAGGTGCCTGATCATCTCGTAGTGGGCGCGCCAACATGTCGCGTTGTCCGGATAGGCACCGAAATCCCCGAGAACGAAACGCACCGCGACCGGGTCCGGTAGCAGCAGAACCCCGCCCGCATCTACCGTCACTGACGTGAGCACTCCGACAGCATGCCTCTTTTCGGGAGGCACGGACACTCCGGAGCACCACTTCTAGGGGACTGACAGGGCGACAGCACCGACTGCAATCCCGCACTTCGGGAAGTTCTTAGGGTTTCGAACGCCCGACGTCCTCTCGGAGCAGCGAATACAGGAGTACGTCCACGCGCGCGGTTTGGCGATCAAGGTAGGCACGCAGCAAGCCTTCGCGTCGGAAGCCCACTGCCTCGAGCACTCCTATCGAACCGTCGTTGTCAGGCTCAACGAGCGCTTCCAGCCGGCCATGGCGGGCAAGCCGAGCGCCCAACGGCTCAGCAGGCCGAGGCCAACGCGGGCGAAGCCTTGCCGGCGATGGCTCGCCACGGTCCAGAAGCCGACACCGACAACGCCGGGCTGTTGCCGGTGGAGCAGGCAGACGAGCCCGACGGCGGTGTCGGTTCCTGCCTCGGCGATGGCGAGACTGATCCCCTCGCCCGAAACAGAGCGTTGCCACTGCCTTTCCAGGAAACCAAGGCCGGCTTCCTCGGAGAAGGGCCTGGGCACCGTTGTGCCGTCCGGAATGACCGGGTCCTGGCTTGCTTGTTCGATGCAGGGCAGGTCGTTGTAGGTCCAGGTGCGGAGGAGAACCCGCCCTTGTCTGAGCTCCGGGGGATCCGGAATGGCGTCAGGCCGATACACGGGGTCCACAGCCCCATCATCGCAAACGGGCCGCCGAGTAGGTACCGAGCGAGCCCGTGAGTCATGGCAAAGACATATTCGTGTCGCCGTCCTCTTTGTTGATCGCCCCCGCCGCCAGGAGCGGCATCTGCGGGTGCGCCGATTCGTTCACGCGTCGCACGCGGACTGACGCGAGAAATACCCCCCACGCATCAAAGGTGGAGGGCACTTCTCGCTTCCTGCGCTCGTCGGGTGGACAGCGAGGCCACGCCCGGCGAACGCGGGGCCTAGGCGGTGGTGGTTGTCGTCGTTGCGGAGGTCGTGGTCGAAACGGGCTTGAAGATGTGGAGCACGTGAATCTTCAAGGCGATCGCCTCGATCTCCTCCACATCGTGCTTGGCCTTCGAGAGATCTTTCGTGACCTGCCCGAGTTGGGTGGTCCACGTCTTGATCTGGCTCTCGTTGCCGGGATAGCCCGACGGGGTCAGGGCGAGCGCTTCAGCCGAGACGCCCGTGGTCAGCGATGTCGCAGCGGTCACGTAAGAGCTGACGTCGCCGAGAAGGTCGGTGGCGTACGTCGATCCGAGCTCAGCGACGAACGAACTGAGCTCGGTGGCGAGAGCTGCGTAACCGGTCTCGGTAACGGTGGCGTTGTCAGCGCCTATCACCAGGCCCACCTGGGCGGTGACCACGGCGTACACCCTTTCGTCCTGGACGACGGCCTGGTGAACGGTGTTGAGCTCGGCAAAGGTCGTCGCAGCCGCCGCGTTGGCGGCGTCGGTGACCAGCGCAGCCTGCTCGCTGGTGATGATGCCGGCCAATGCTGTCCGGTCCGAGGCCGTGACGTTGGCAGCGTCGGCGACCTCGGTGCCCAGCAGGGCCAGTTGGACCTGGCGGGCGATTATCTGGTGTTCCAGGGCCGTTTGGGCTTTCTGGAACGGGGTGGTGCTCCTAGTCAGTAGGGACTGCGCCTGCACCGAGGAAGCAAAGACGGAGCACATGCTCGCCGCGGCTATCAGGGCAATGGCTGTTGCTTTGGTGGAATGTGGTCTCATGGTGACTATGTAATGCTTTTGAAATATAGTTGTCAACTAACGGCAGCAAAGAAGAAACAGTTTCCAGAAAGAGGGCTTGACCTGGGCTTTTGAATGTTCGCGGCTACTGGACGGTCGATCTCGTAATGCCTCCGCCGCCGGTTAATCGCGCGGCGAGCGCTACAGGGACCACTGTAAGCGCGAGCACTGCAGTCACGACGACGTTCACCTCGGGGAGCTGCTGACCGAGCCGGATCTGGCCGAAGATCCAGATCGGCAGGGTTGTTTGGGCGCCGGCGGTGAACGTGGTGACGATGACCTCGTCGAAGGACAGGCCGAAGGCCAGCAGGGCTCCAGATACCAGTGCGGTGGCGATCGTCGGCAAGGTGACGTAGCGGAACGTCTGGAGACCGTGGGCACCGAGGTCCATCGACGCTTCGCCGAGGGAACCAGAGGTGCGCCGAAGACGGGAGACGACATTGTTGTAGACGACCACGATGCAGAAGGTCGTGTGGCCGATGACGATCGTGACGAGCGAGAGGTTGATCCCGTCGAAGGTGAAGAACGAGCGGAGCGCCAGGCCGGTGATGATGCCGGGAAGCGCGATCGGTAGCACCAGGAAGAGCGAGACGGCCTCCCTCCCGAAAAAGCGGAACCGGTGGACGCCGAATGCGGCGGCGGAGCCGAGCACGAGCGCGAGGATCGTGGCGGCAACGCCCGCCTTCACGGAGAGCCAGAGCGCGGATCTGACCGCGGGGTCGTCCCAGGCGACGAGGAACCAGTGCGTCGTCCAGTTCCGGATCGGCCAGCTCTGAACGTTGGAGCGGTCGAATGCGAAGATGACGATCGTCGCGATCGGCAGGAACAGGAACACCAACACGCCGATCACCCATACGACGAGAGCGACTCTGGTCGCGCGCCCTTCCATCTACATCGCCTCGAACGCGCCGAGCGCCCGCGCAACGAGGAGGTACACCGTCATGATGACGATCGGCACGAATGCGAGCGCGGCGGCGAACGGGAGGTTGTTCGCCAGACCGATGTTGTTGTAGATCACGTTGCCGATGAGATTTGTGCCGGACCCCGAGCCGATCAGCAGTGGTGTGATGTAGTCGCCGAGTGTCAGCGAGAAAGTGAAGATCGATCCCGCGACGACGCCCGGCAGCGCGAGGGGGAGCACGACGCTGCGCAACGTCCTCCAGTTCCTCGCACCGAGGTCTGCGGAGGCCTCGATGAAGGAGTCCGGTATCCGTTCCAAGGCGCCGTATACGGGCAGGATCATGAAGGGCAGCCAGATGTAAGAGAACACGATGTACATCGCGAGATTCGTGTAGGCGATGTTCGGCGAGCCGAGGCCGAGGTGCTGTGTGGTCCAGTCGAGCGTGCCGTCCTTGGTGAGGATGGCGATCCACGCGTACACGCGCGCGAGATAGCTCGCCCACAGCGGCAGCAGTACCGCGACGAAGAGGGCGTTGCGCACCCGCGGTGTTGCGATCCTGGCCATGAAGTACGCGAAGGGGAGGGCGATGACCGCGTCGGTCACCGTCACGAGGGCCGCAATGAGGACCGTCCGGCCGATGATGGCGGGGACTGGTGCGTCGAACAGGTCTGCGAAGTTGCTGAGGGTGAACTGGTGTTCCAGGTTGTTCGTGAACGGGTTCACGGTCCAAAAGGCCGTGACGAGCATGACGATGAGCGACGCCAGGTAGATAACGAGGAACCAGGCGAGCGGAGGTGAGAGCGTGAGGGCGGCCCTGAGCCAAGCCCTGCGCCAAAGCGCAGCGGAAACCCGGGCCACCCCCGTCGACTCTCGGCCCTCGCGGGCCTCTTCCCTCACCATCCAGGCGTCAGGTCGTCACCCGGTGATCTGCGTCCAGGCGGTTTCCCATTCCTGGAACGGGACGCAGTCGTTCTTGCCGTTGTCGCACTGAGCGAGTGGAGTCTTCCAGAACTTGATGGTCTTGAAGTAGGCGTCCGGCTCGTTGGCGTGAAGCGCCTCGCAGGAGCCCTTCGACAGCTTGTCCATGATGGGGCAGGCCAGTGAATTGTCGGGCGTCTCGCCGTAGGAGACGGCCTGCTCGGCCTGCACCTGCGGGGTGGTGATGTAGGCCATCCACTTGTAGGCGCAGTTGGGGTGCGGTGCCTTGGCGGCAAGCAGCCAGGAGTCCGCCCACCCCGTTGCTCCTTCGCTCGGGATGGTGTCGGCCACTTTGTTCCCGGCCGCCTTGAGCTGCCCGGTCTGGTACGGCCACGCCGCCCCGACGACGACCTCGCCGTTCTCGAACAGCGAGATCTCGGCCGACGCGAGGCTCCAGTAAGCCTTGACGAGTGGCCTCTGCTGTTTGAGCAGGCTCACCGCGGCGTTGAACTGGGTTTGAGTGAGTTCGTAGGGGTCGGTGATCTTGAGGCTGGGCTCGCGCACCGACAGGTAGAGCGCGGCGTCGGCGATCTGGATCGGGTCGTTCGGGATCGTGATCTTGCCCGCGTACTGCTTGGAGTAGATCACCGACCAGGACGTCGGGGCCTTCGGGAATGCCTTGGTCGAGTAGAGCAGGTCGTTCGGCCCGAACTGCAGCGAGACCCCGTAGTGCACGCCATTGATCGTGTTGAAATCCGGGCTCTGCAAGAAGGGCCGGAGTTGCTTCCACGACGGGATCAGCTTGATGTTGACGGGCTTGACGTCGCCGCCGTAGATCAGGCGCAGGTCGGCGTCGCCCGAGGCCGACACCAGGTCGTACTGGCCGCCGCCGCCGTTGGCCATGAGAGAGACCATCTCGCTCGAGGAGCCCGCGTACTTGGCGTTCACTTGGCAGCCGGTCTGCTCCTCGAAGGGTTTCACCCACTCCGACTGGGCATAGCCCTCCCAGGCGATCAGGTTGAGCTGTCCCTCACCCTTGCCGATCGATTGCTGCGGCTTCATGTTCTGGGTCGGCGGCGTCAAGCCGTTGCCGGCATTTCTCGCGGCCGCCCCCGGCGCGGCCGCCGCGCCGCTTTGCCACGCGGCCAGCAGCACAGGCAGTGCAAGTGCCAACGCCATTGCCGCACGATGGTTTCTTCGCCGGGAAACCGTCCGATAACTCATGCTCCCTCCCTATTTTTTTTGGACAACTTCACCCCGCGCCGGGCCGGACGCCCTCCACGGCCTCGATTCGGAATGCCTGACTCGGATGCCACGCCACCCGGACTCGCCGGCCGCGGGCCTCGAGCGCTTCCGCCGCGGCCGTCTGCAGGTTCTGGCTGACCGCGACGAGCTGTCCGCCGCCGTCGAGCTTGACACGGTAGCGCGTGACGACACCGAGGTAGAGCACCTCGTCGACGACCCCGCACTCGACATGGGCGCCCAACGGCGCCGGCTCGGCGCCGTCGAGCAAGAGGTGCACCTTCTCCGGTCGGACTGTGAAACGGTGGCCGTCACGGTCGATCAGGTTCGAGATGCCGATGAAGCCGGCCACGAACTCCGTCGCCGGGCGCTCGTAGACCTCGACCGGTGTGCCAATCTGCTCTATTTGTCCGCGGTTCAGGACGGCGAGGCGGTCGCTCATGGTGAGCGCCTCCTCTTGGTCGTGCGTCACGTAGATGAAAGTGATCCCGACCTCTTGCTGGATCCGCTTGAGCTCGGTCTGCATTTCCTGGCGCAGCTTGAGGTCGAGAGCGCCGAGCGGCTCGTCGAGCAGGAGCACCTCTGGTTCGTTCACGATCGCCCGCGCGAGCGCGACACGCTGGCGCTGCCCCCCCGACAACTGGAGTGGCTTGCGACCGCCGAGTTCGGAGAGCCGGACCATGTCGAGCGTCCGCTCGGCGCGCCGTCGGCGCTCGAGCTTCGGGATCTTGCGGATCTTCAGCCCGTACTCGACGTTCTCGATGACTGTGAGGTGCGGGAACAGTGCGTAGTCCTGGAAGACGGTGTTGACGTCGCGCACGTAGGGCGGCTGTCTGGTCACGTCCGCTCCACCGAGCTCGACCGTGCCGCTGTCGGGACGTTCGAATCCAGCGATGACCCTCAGCAGCGTTGTCTTTCCGGAGCCCGAGGGGCCGAGCATCGTGAAGAACTCGCCCTCGGCGATCTCGAGGTCGACACCGTCCGCGGCCACGACGCGCCCGTAGCTCTTGTGGAGCGCGATGAGGCGCACGGCCGGACGCGTCTTGTCAGACCTCATTGGCAGCCCGACCTCAGTCGCTGCCTGGCTCACCGAGTCTCCCCCGCATGAGGGCGTAGATTAGCTGCCTGTAGATCACTTGTGACACCGAAGTTGCCACCGTGTTCACCGCGGGGTACGAACACGCCCGATCCGCGGATGGCGAACTTCACATTCGACCGCTGGGCGGCGAATCCTGGAGGCGGCGCCCAGCGGCGAGCCCGCAGGGGAATAGCCTGGCTGCGGGCCCATACATCGGTGAGACCGGCGAGGACCGCCTGAGTCCGAGACGTGTCGGGTGACGGCTCCCGGGCTCATCGCTCCTAGACAGTCGTGCCCGACGACCTTCCTGAGCCGGACAAGAGCGCGGGCAACTCATCGATCCGCTGGAGGGTCCTCAACCGGGGGGACGACTGACGGGACGGGGGCCCGCTTTCGTGCAGCGACGTCAGCGGGTATGGCACCAGCACGGCCCATCCTCGTACCGCGACGACCGGCCACACGTCGGACACCTCGCTGTTGCCGACCATCAAGAACTGCTCGGGTTGGATCTCGAGCCGGTGGAAGACCCGGACGTAGGAGTCGGAGGTCTTCTCACTCAAGATATCGATGGTCTCGAACACGTCGGCGAGACCCGAGCGCGCGATCTTGTTTTCCTGGTTGAGCAGATCACCCTTGGTTATGAGAGCGAGGCGATATCCCTCAGCCAGAAGAGGCAGTGTCTCGGCCACGCCCGGCAGCAGGTCCACCGGTCGCGCAAGCATCTCTCGGCCGGTCTCGAGCAGGCGTTCGATATCGGCCACCGGTATTTCGCCATCGCTCATCTCGATGGCCGTCTCGATCATGCAGAGGGTAAAGCCCTTGACCCCGTAGCCGAACAGCTCCCGGTTGCGGCTCTCGACCTCGCGGAGCCGGGCCAGGACTTGAGCAGCCGGGGCGTGCGCGACGAGCAGTTCCACGAGTCGGTCCTGCGCCCGCGCGAAGGCGTCCTCGCTGTGCCACAGCGTGTCGTCGCCGTCGAAGCCGATGACGGTGACGTCTGGTGCGAAGCGGTCCCCGTTCATTCGCCAGACGCTACGGTGAACGCGAGATCATGGTTGACATGAGTTCCCGATCGCCCTTGACGGTCGCACCGGAGGTCCAGGAGGCGCTCGACCAAGGGCGCCCCGTTGTGGCTCTCGAGTCGACGATCATCAGTCACGGACTGCCGCGGCCGCGCAATCTCGAGGTCGCCCTTGAGCTGGAGGCGATGTGCCGTGCAGCGGGGGTCGTCCCGGCAACAGTCGGACTGCCATCGGGCCAGCCCACCGTCGGCCTGGACCCGGAGCAGCTCGAGACACTTGCTACGGCCGCGGACGTGGCCAAGGTCGGCGTCCGCGAGCTGCCGTTGGCGGTGGCGGCCTCGAGGCACGCAGCGACGACCGTCGCTTCGTCGGCGACGCTTGCCCGTCTCGCCGGGATTCGCATCTTCGCCACCGGTGGGATCGGCGGCGTGCACCGCCGGGCCGGCGAGACCTTCGACGAATCCTCGGATCTCCCGACGCTGGCCCGGACTGCCATCACCGTCGTCTGCGCCGGAGTGAAGTCGATCCTCGACGTGCCCGCGACGCTGGAACGCCTCGAGACGCTCGGGATCACGGTCGTCGGCTACCGGACGCTGAGATTCCCAGGCTTTTACGTTGCCGACTCCGGCCACGACATCGACTGGGCCGTTTCCGATCCGGACGAGATCACCGCGGTCATGCGGGCCGCCGACCGGCTCGGTCTCGCCAACGCGATCGTGGTCGCGAACCCGGTACCGGTCGAGCACCAGCTGGACCCGAAGGTTCATGAAGCGTTGCTCGCGGACGCGCTCGCTGCGGCGGAGCGCGACGGCATCCATGGCAAGGCAGTCACACCGTTTCTTCTGGACCATGTCTTCATGGCCTCCGGAGGGGCCAGCCTAGAAGCGAATATCTGGGCGGTGCGCAACAACGTGGCATTGGCGGCACGGATCGCCCGGGCCTGGGCCGAGACGCACGAGTGACGCGACCGTCGGTGGTCGTGGTCGTCGGCGACGTCATCAACGACATCATCGTGCGGCCAAAGCGACCGATCGACGTCGGGACCGACACGCCGTCGCAGATCGAGCGGTCGCCTGGTGGCTCGGGGGCCAATCAGGCCGCGTGGCTTGCAGCGCTGCGCACGCCGGTGCGCTTTGCCGCCAGGGTGGGCGCACTCGACGCTGCTTACCATCGAGAGGTTCTCGAACAACTCGGCGTCGAGACCTGGATCACTTGTGATGAAGAGGTCGCCACGGGCACCATCGTCGTGCTCGTGTCCCCGGACGGTGAACGCTCGATGTTCACAGACCGCGGAGCCAATCGCGGTCTTAGGGCTGGCGACCTGCCGGCTCGGCTGCTCGACGATGCCGGGCTGTTTCACGTCTCGGGCTACCAGCTGTTCGAGCCAGGGGCAAGACCGGCCGTCCTCCAGCTGTGGGCAACCGCGCTCGAGGCGGGCATACCGACCTCTGTCGACCCGGCTTCTCTTGCAGGTCTCCGGGAGGTGGGTCGCGAGTCCTTCCTGGAGTGGACTTCGGGAGCCCGGCTCGTGTTCCCGAACCTGGACGAGGGCCGGCTGTTGGCAGGGCGCGACGAGCCAGACGCGGTAGTCGCTGTCCTGCTCGAGACCTATCCGGTGGTCGCTCTCAAGCTTGGCGCGGCGGGTGCGCTGGTTGCCACAGCCGACGGCAACCGAGTTTCGGTCGCCGCCCAGCCTGCGGAGGTGATCGACTCCACGGGCGCTGGGGACGCCTTCTGTGCAGGCTTTCTGACGTCGTGGATGCGAGGCGCTGAGCTGGGCGAGTGTGCACTTCATGCGGTCCAGGCTGCGGCGAGAGCCACCGGCCAGCTAGGTGCGCGGCCAAGTTCGAGCTGACACGCAGCCGATGGTAAAGACCTTCGGGCCACAAGTCGGCAAGACTGCTGGTACCCTCCCGGGTATATTCGTGAGAGTCGAGGTGCGTTCGAAGGGCAAGCCGGGGAGGTCGCCGTGAGTCGTGAGACATGGGACGAGCGGTACGCAACCGAAGAGCTGATCTGGAAGGCCGACCCGAACCGCTTTCTCGTCGAGGAGCTGGACGCTCTCCCTCCCGGCAGGGCTCTCGACCTCGCCTGTGGCGAGGGGCGCAACGCGGTGTGGCTCGCTTCGAAGGGTTGGCGCGTGACCGGGGTCGACTTCTCTCGCGCCGGACTTGCCAAGGCACGGCGACTGGCGGCCGACAGCGGAGTGGGAGTGACCTGGGTCGAGGCCGATGTGGTCGAGTGGCAGCCCGAAGATGCCTCGTTCGACGTCGTAGCGGTGATGTACCTGCACCTTCCCGCCGGTCAACGCCGCCGGGCGCTGGCGCATGCCGCAGCCGCACTCGCGCCGGAAGGGATCCTGCTCGTGGTCGGCCATGACACCTCCAACCTCCTGGAGGGAACAGGCGGGCCACAAGATCCTGAAGTCCTGTTCTCTCCGGAGGAGATCGCGCGGGACCTTCCCGGCCTTCGGGTCGAGCGGGCGGAACGGGTCACGCGCACCGTGGTCAGCGAGGCCGGTGAGGCCACCGCCATCGACGCGCTCGTACGGGCGGTGCGACCTTCCTGAGCGAGCCGCAACGGGATTTCGCCGACTGTTGGCCGTGCCCGCCCGTCGACCGGCACTTGCAAGGCTCAGGTTTGCAGCGTCGGTGAACGTCGCGCCACGAGGCTTGGATGTGGCTCGTCGGGTTCAGCCGCGACAACGCCAGCTGTAAGGGTCCTGTCGTCCACCCGTCACGACGGCTGCTCCTATTGCCGCGATGACCCACGAGGCACCGCCCAGCAGCGCGCCGGCGGCGACGAGGGCCAGCCCTGTGCCTGGCCGTAGAGCCCTCCTCGTGGCGTCGCCATGAATCACGTGCTCGACATTCTCAAGCGTTCCCGGTCTGCGCGAGCCGGGAGAGCAGAAGCCCTCGCGAGCTTGGTCAAGCCACCGGCCCTGCCCTTGCGCGGGCGAGTGCCGACCACGTCTTGTAGCCACCGTCGAGGTTGCGTGCCTCGAACCCGAGCTCGTGCAGAAGGGCCGTGGCCGTGTGTCCCCGTTGACCCACCTCGCAGTAGACGAGGAAGGGCCCTTTCCCGAGAGTGTCAAGTCGGTCCCGGAGCAAGTCGATGGGCACGTTGACAGACCCAGTGATCGCCCCGGCGCCATGCTCCTCCCGGCTGCGAACGTCGAGGAGCGTCCAGCCCTGTCCGACGAGGACGGCGATCTCGTGGGGATCGACTACGTCGCAGTCGCCGCTGAGGACGTTCCCCGCCATGTAGCCGAGAAGATTGACGGGATCCTTGGCTGAGGAGAACGGTGGTGCGTAGGCGAGCTCGAGATCTGCGAGGCGGTCGGCCGTAATGCCGACCGACATTGCAGTTGCGATCACGTCGATCCTCTTGTCGACGCCGTTCCGGCCGACAATCTGTGCACCGAGGATCGTTCCATCGCGCGGGTCGAAGATGAGCTTCGCCGCCATGCGTGTCGCTCCGGGGTAGTAGGTCGCATGATCGAAGGGGTGCGAGTGTATGGCGCGGAACGGTCGGCCCGCTGCGCGCAGGCGTCGCTCGCTCCAGCCGACCGTCGCGGCAACTACATCGAAGACCTTGACGATGGCGGTCCCAAGGGAAGCGACGGGATGCGACGGTCGTCCCGCGATGTGGTCCGCGACACGGCGGCCCTGGCGATTGGCCACGTTCGCCAGGGCGATCAGAGAGGTCGCGTGCGAGACGGCGTCGGGCTTCTCGACGGCGTCACCGACTGCGTAGATGTCCGGATCGTTCGTCTGGTTCGCCTCGTTGACGGCGATGCCACCGCTCGGCCCGAGTTCCAAGCCCGCAAGCTCGGCGAGCCGGACGTCTGGCCGGACGCCGATGGCACCGACGACGAGATCGGCGGCGAGGACCCGCCCGTCGGAAAGGGTGACCGTGTGTTCTTGTATCGAGGAGACCGTCGCTCCGGTCTCCACACGCACGCCGTGGGCGACGAGCTCGTCACGAACGAGGATCGCGAGCTCGGGGTCGAGCGGGGGGAGCACCTGTGGCGTCGCCTCGACGATCGTGACGTCTATACCCTGAAGAACGAGGTTCTCGGCCACCTCGAGCCCTATGAACCCGGCCCCGATGACGACAGCGGTCGCCGGCGCGAAGTCGACGTCGGAGGCGAGCCGTGTCGCGTCCTCGACGGTCCGAAGCGTGCGGGCCCGCTCGTATCCGGGGATGGGCGGGCGTACGGGAGCGGCGCCCATGCTGAGGACGAGCTTGTCGTAGGGGACGGTGCTCTCCTCGCCGGTGACCGTTGACCGGGTCGTGACACTGTGGTGGGCACGGTCGATGGCGACGACCTCGTCATGGACCCTGACATCGAGCCAGAACCGATCGGAGAGCTGCTTGGGAGTCTGGAGGGTCAGGTCCTCCTCCTCCTCGATGAGACCGCCCACGAAATAAGGCAAGCCGCAGTTGGCGAACGAGACGTGGCCGGAACGTTCGAGGACGATGATGTTGACACCCGCGTCGAGA
This sequence comes from Acidimicrobiales bacterium, assembly GCA_050015175.1. Taxonomy (GTDB): domain Bacteria; phylum Actinomycetota; class Acidimicrobiia; order Acidimicrobiales; family Bog-793; genus Fen-455. The sequence continues at coordinate 62,097 of JBEKBX010000002.1, forward strand.
CGCCGGAGGCGGGTGGCCGTCGACATTCCTCCGGCGACTCCGCCGACGATCACGACAGTCTTCGGCGACCGGGTCGATTCTGGACTTCCAGGCATCATCCTCGCCTCACGTTCTCACTTGCGAGAGAACCACAGCTTCCGCTCGGTCCTCCTCGGTTCAGGTGCCTTCTCGGACCCGCAGCGGCACCGCTCCGCAGGAGGCACATGGCCGAGCACTTGCTCGACGTGCGCGCCGCACCCCTTCCAGCTCGGTCTGCCACAGTCACGACATGTAACGGCTCTGCACATACCCCCTAGGGTATCAGAGAGAGTGTGACGGCTGCAAGCCGCGACGAGGCGTGCTCTCGACGCTCAACGCTTGCGCGTTCGGCTCGCTGCCGGGCAGACACGCCCGCGAGTGACCTGTTCGCCGACAAGCGTCAGATGAAGAGGTTGACGTTGGCTTCGTCAGCCTCGGAGAGGTAGGTGGCGACACCCACGAAATCGAGGCCGTCGACCAACTCGTCCTCGCGAAAGCCGAGGAAGTCCATTGACATCTTGCAGGCGATCATCTTCACGCCCTGTTCCCGAGCGCTCGCGATCAGGTCCTCGAGCGACATGACGTTCTGCTGGCGCATAACCCTACGCATCATCCGGGGGCCCATGCCGGCGAAGTTCATCTTCGAGAGGCCGAGCTGTTGAGAGCCGCTGGGCATCATTGCGCCGAACATGCCCTGCAGGAACCCCTTCTTGTGCTTGGGGGCCTGGGGCTTGCGGAGCAGGCTGAGGCCCCAGAACGTGAAGAACATCGTCACTTCGTCGCCCATCGCGGCAGCTCCGTTCGCGATGATGAATGCCGCGATGGCCCTGTCGAGATCGCCGCTGAAGAGGATGATGGTTTTCTTCGTGGTGTCGGCCATGCTCTTGCTTGGCCTCCTTTCACCTTCCGCCGATCCGGCGGACGGTAGTTCCTAATGGGCAGATTTCATCTGACAGCGCTCTTCTGCTTCGCCAGCGCGTAGAAGAAGAGCGCTATCGGTCGGTAGATGGCGTGGGCGAACTTGATGAACGGCAACAGCAGCATCAGCTCCATGGCAACTGACACGTGGAACAGGAACACCCAGTACCCCCAGGACGGCGCGTGCGGAAGGTAGAGCGAAAGCTCGAGGAGGAACCCGGTCACTCCCACTATCCACAGCATGACCAGGAACATCCAGTCCGAAGGCTTCGACTCCTTCACCGCCCGGTTTGACTTTCTCAGCCGATTCAGGATCAAGATGCTCACTCCGTAGACCATCGCTATGCCAGCGAGAGTCCCGAGAAGCCGAACGGGGTACCAGATCGGGACCGGTGTCCCGGTCTTCTTGACTCCGATCAGGGCAAGGAAGTAGTCAAGGAACGTCGCCGCCAACAGACCGAGGAACCCCCACACCGTCAGGGCGTGGGCGACCCAACGGCGCCGGTACAAGGGCTCGTCGTCCTTCTGGGCTTCGTTGCAGTCGGTCCGGTAACGGCGCTGACCGACCGACTCGATCCCAAGGGCGTCCCATAGCGCCGCGCAGGCTCCAGCGAAGGCCGCACGCCCGCTGAGGAGCGTCGAAAGGTGGACGCCCTCCTTGCGGGCGATGCCCCGCGCCATGGTGATCACTCCTGCCGAGCCTGTCAGCAGGATCAAGACCATCACCGAAATGCCCGTGTAATGGATCAGAGGCAGGGGAATGAAGCTGAAGAGTTTCAACGAGGTAGTGGCCTGCGGGCCATGCGCGGAGTACAGGAAAGCGGCGAAGAAGACGGCAACAAGAAGGGCGATCGAGGTCCCTATGACCGGTCTCGTGTACAGCGTGCGCGCAAGTCGAGTCTTGTCGTAGCTCGCGATCGCATAGCGCCGCGCAGCACCCATGTACTCGGAGGGCTCGGCTCGTTGTGGGCAGCTGTCAGAACACGAGGCGCACTGATAGCAGGTCCACAGCTCCTTGCTCGAGAGCAGGGCGTCCTTCATGCCCACCTGGCCGTAGCGGATGATCCGTCGCGGGAACGCCCCGTTGTTGTCCGCGAGTGGACAGATCACCGTGCAGGTCCCACAGCTGAAGCAGGCGGACACGTCGGCCGCTCCGAACCGCTTGATGTCGTCCAGGAGGCCGGTGTCGATCACTGCAGCCAGCCCGCCCGAGGAACCGTCCCCGCCGCGTCCCGCTTCGGCATTCAGCTCGGCACCGGCCACCGCAGTCATGCACGTACCTCCGCATCCATCACCGCGTACTGGAAGTAACCGTCGTCGTCGGGTTCGGGTAGCTCCGCGACCCTGCGGTAGCGACGCATTCCCATGATCCAGAACACCACCTCATCGGAAGGCCGATCGATCGCTTCGGCGATCTGCGGGACCGTGAGCGGCCCGTCACCGAGAGCCTGGAGGATCAGCCTGTGCATGCCGGGCTCCTCACGGATGATCTCCCGGACGTCTCGTACCGGGGTCGTCCTCATGAAACCGGCTCCTTCACCCGCACGGGCGGCTCTCCGGCCATGCAGTCGATCATCGCCAGGATCTGGGCGTTGGTGCTGCCGAGCAGATCGATCGCGCCCACCGGGCAGTAAGGCACGCAACCGCCGCAGCCCTTACAGCTCGTGGCACTGATGACGGCCGTCTCGCGCCCGTCGACCATCAGCTTTTCTATGGCGGCGTAGGGACACGCTTCCTGACATTTCCCGCACCACGTGCAAGTCGTGTCCACGGTGGCAACGAGGGGATCAAGCTCCGCCACGCCCTTCATCAGCATGGCCCCGCTCTGGGCAGCGGCCGCGAGCCCCGAGGAGACGCTCTCCGAGGAATTCTTCGGCCCCTGGCAGGTGCCCGCGATCATGACACCGTCTACGACAGTTTCGACCGGGCGCAGCTTCGGGTGGATCTCGTTGTAGAACCCGTCGCTGCCCACCGGCAGCTTGAGAAGGCTCGTCAGATCCTTGTTTTCGCGCGGCACCATGGCGGTCACGAGGACCACGACGTCGGCCGGGATGGTCAGTTCTTCGCCGTCGGTCAAGGTGTCACGTGTCGTGACCAACAGCGCCCAGCCCTTTGCCTGCCTGACCGAAGGCGCGGTGCCGTCGGGGAATTTCATGTAGACCGACCCGCGCTTACGTGACTCTTCGTACATGAGCTCGAACTTGCCGTAGGTCCGGATGTCACGGTAGAGGTGGTACTGGTGCACCTCGGGGCCGAGCTTGGCCACTTCGATCGAGGCATGCACGGCTGCCGCGCAGCAGTAACGAGAGCAGTACTCGTTCCCGTCCGGCTGGCGGCTCCCCACGCAGTAGATGTACGCGACGGTGCGCACGGGTCGACCGCGGTACGCCAGGGGTCCCTTCGAGTTGTCGACAAGCTCCTTGAACTCCGGCAGGGTGAGCACCCCGTCGATCCCGTACCCGTATTCACCCGTCTCGGGCTCGTAGGTGTCGAAGCCGGTGGCCACTACGATCGAGCCGACCTGGAGCTCGAGCGTCTCGCGGCTGTCGTCGTTGACGCGCACCTCGGTGACGTAATTGCCGAAACTGCCCGACTTCGCAGTGAGCTCCGCGTTGGTGAGCACCACGATCGAGGGCCGCTTTCTCACCTCGGCCACCAACTCGTCAATGAGCTCCCGGCCAGTTCGCCTGTTCGGGTACATCGTGGCAAACCGCGCCACCCAGCCGCCGAGGTCTTTCTCGCGTTCGACGAGGTATACGCCGAGCCCGATGTCCGCCAAGGCAACAGCCGCCCGCAAGCCTGCGATGCCTGCGCCGATCACCATCGTCTTCGGCTGAGTTTCGACCGCGATGGGTTCGAGAGGGATCGACAACCGGGTCTTGGCGATGCCCGCCCTTACCAGTCCGATGGCCTTCTCCGTTGCACCAGCAGGGTCGTCGCTGTGCGCCCAGGAACCCTGTTCCCGGATGTTCACCTGCGTGTACTCGAAAGCGTTCAGGCCCGCCCTCTTGGACACGCCACGGAACGTGACCAAGTGGAGCTTGGGCGAGCATGAGGCAACGACCAGGCCGTCGAGGTGCTGGTCCTGGATCATCTGGACGATGTCTTGCTGGGTGGCGTCGGAGCAAGCGAACAAGGTGGTCTCGGCGTGCACGACGTCGGCGTCGTCCTTGACGGCGTCCCGCAGCTGCGCGACGTCCACGTAGTCGGAGATGTTCCCGCCGCAGTGGCAGATGTACACGCCGATGCGTCGCTCGGTCATGCTGGCGTCCCTACCGCAGTCGGCGACCGCTCGGCACGCGCCTGTTCCAGATGGGCCGCAACCTGGGCGACCGCCCCACCTGCGTGCAGGATCGAGTCGACAATGTCCTTCGCCCCCGAAGCCGCGCCGGCCACGAAGACGCCGGGAATGCTGGTTTGGCCGGGGTTCAGGTCGTCGTCCGGCTCGGCTACGTAGCGCCACTCGTCGAGACCCAGTTTCTCGTCGACGAAGAGACGCTCGGCATCGTCATTGGGACGAACACCAACGGCCAGCACGACCAAGTCGTACTCGGCCTCCATGAGCCTGCCCCCGTTCTCGATGTCCTCGTAGTGGAGCACCAAGTTGCCGTTGTCCTTCTCGGTGATCTTGGCCACGCGTCCTTTGATGTAGATGGCGCCCATGTCCTTTGCCTGCTCGTAGAACTCGTCGTAGCGCTTGCCGGCCGCACGCATGTCCATGTAGTGCATGGTCACGTCGGCAAGCGGCAGGGCGCCCATTATCAGCTGGTTCTGCTTGATCGAGTACATGCAGCAGATCTTCGAGCACCGAGGGTTGTCGACTGTCTGGTCGCGCGAACCCGTGCACGACACATAGGCGATGCGGTCGGGCACCTTGCCGTCGCTCGGACGCAACACCGTGTTGAAAGGTCGCGTCGGGGCCAGCAAGCGGTCCATCTGCATGCCCGTGATGACGTTGGGGTACGTGCCCCAGCCGTACTCCGGTTTCACGTCGGCGGCGAAGAGCTTGAACCCGGTCGCTACGACGACGGCGTCGACGTCCACCTCGACGACCTCGTCGTGCATGTTGAGGTGGATGGCGTCAGCAGGGCATGCGGCCACGCACTCCCCGCACTCCGAGCACACACCGCAGTCGAGACAGCGGCTCGCTGCTGCGAGAGCCTCGGCCTCGGTCATCGGAGGCTCGATCTCGGCAAAGTCCGTGGGCGCCGCCGAGCGCACGGCGTTCGCAGTCGCCGGTTCGCGGTGGGTGTACTCGTCTTGTCGTGCCAGCACCTGAGCCTTGTCCGCGGGGGCCAGGCAGTCATCGAGCGCCTCGAAGCCATCCAGCTCTCGACCCTCAAGCCAGCGGCCGATCATGTGCGCGGCCCGACGGCCCTGGCCGATGGCGCGGGTGATGTCGGAAGGGCCCGACACAACGTCGCCAGCTGCGAAAAGGTAGGGAAGATCGCTCTGAAGGGTCCTCGGGTTGACCTTGATGCAGCCGCCTCCGCCGATGCTCACCTGGCTCCCGAACGGCGCCATGTCAGGCACCAACCCGATCGCGGAGATGACCACGTCACACGGGATGACGCGATCGCTGCCGGGGACCGGCTCGGGACGGCGCCGTCCGGAAGAGTCGGGCTGCCCCAGCTTCATGCGCGCGCAACGCAGGCCGCTGACGCGGCCGGCGGCGTCTCCGACAACTTCGAGCGGCGCGACCAGCAGTTGGAACTCGACGCCTTCGTTTTCGGCGTCTTCGACTTCGACGGCATGGGCCGGCATTTCCTCGCGCCCACGCCGGTAAGCAACCAGGGTCTGGAGCGCGCCCAGTCGTCGAGCGGTCCGGGCCGCATCCATGGCGACGTTGCCGCCGCCCACGACCACCACACACTTGCCCTCTAGATCGGGTGGCTGGCCGAAGCGCACCTCGCGCAGAAACTCGAGACCGCTCATCACGCCTTGCAACTCCGAGCCGCGAACTTCGAGACCTGTCGCGTGGGGTGTGCCCGTGGCTACAAGGACCGCGTCGTAGCCTTGACTCCTCAGCGCGCCGAGGTCGGCGACGGGCGTGTTGGTGACGATCTCGACCCCGAGGGCTGTGACGTTGGCGATGTCCTGCTCTACGACCTCCTGTGGCAGGCGGTAGACGGGAATGGCTTGGCGGAGGAACCCGCCGGGCTCGGGCGCCGCCTCGAAGATCTTGACGCGGTAGCCGTCACGCGCGAGTTGCCAAGCGGCAGTCAATCCCGCCGGCCCAGATCCCACTATGGCCACGCTTGGGCCCTTCGGCGCCCGAACGGTGACGCCTGGGCTGTCCACCTCGAGGTAGTGCCGCTCGGCGATGAAACGCTTGAGGCGCCGGATCGGGAGGGATCCTTCGAGGCTTCCGCGCGTGCAATCGCTCTCGCACGGTGCATAGCACGCCCGACCGAGCGTGCCTACAAGCGGCGTTGCGTCGAGGACCAGCTGGAAGGCCTCCTCGAATTTCCCGTTGCGGACGAGCGACACGTACCCGTGAGCCTTGATGCCTGCGGGGCACGTGCCCGTGCACGGCGAGGTGCCGATGCGCTCGATGACGGCCTTTTTCGGCACTGCTTGGGGGAACGCGATATAAGCGGCCCGCCGCGGGACGAGGTCGGCGTTGAACTGGTCTGGCACCGCGACCGTGCACGCGATCTCACAGTCCTGGCAGCCGGTGCAAGCGGCCCAGTCGACGAACTTGGCCTTCTGGCGCACCGTGGCCCGGAAGCTCCCGTCGTCGTTCCGGCGGACCCCTTGCACCTCGCTGTAGGTCATGTTGGTGATGTTCGGGTGGTTGACGGTGGAAGACATCTTCGGCCCGGAGATGCAGCTCGCGCAGTCGAGGGTGGGGAAGACCTTGCTTAGAAGGATCATCCTCCCGCCCACGCTGGGCTCTTTCTCGACGAGCAGGACGTGGTAGCCCATGTCTCCGAGCTTGAGCGAGGTCTCCATACCGCCGATGCCACCGCCTACTACAAGGGCGTCGTACCTCATGCTGCCGTCTGCGCTGTCGGGCCGAGTTCCTTCAGCATCTGAGAGAACTCGGCCATGTGCTTGACAAAAGGCTCGGCGCAAACAGAACAAAGCGCCGACATCCTCACTCTTTGCGCCTCGTAACCCTTGGCGCGGAACAGATCCTGCGCCTCGGCGGCGATCCGAGCGGAGCGCTCGTTGCAGTCCGGCAGGTACGCGCACTCATCGCCGTCGGTGGCGATGAACACCCCGTCGAACCCGCGCTCGATGGCGTGGAGGATCCAACCAGGCCGGATCCCACTGCTGCAGGGCACAGTGATCGTCGACACGCTCGCCGCATAGCGGAGGTGCCGACTACCGGCCAGATCGATGCCCGGATCGGAGATGTTGTTAGTAGAGAACACCAGGATCCTTGGCGAGAAACCGCGCTCGTTGGCACCGTGGCCGGGCGTCATTACTGGACCTTTTTCAGGAAGAGCCTCAGGTAACCGGAATCCTCGAAATCACCGAGGTAGTCGTGGCCCATCTTCTTCGACCAGGCCGGCAGGTCCCTCTTCGTGCCGGAGTCTGTGGCCAGGACTTCCATGATCCCGCCCACCGGAACTTGACCGATGTTCTTCTTCGCCGCCAGGATCGGTCCGGGGCACGAAGTGCCCCGAGCGTCAACGACCTTGTCCGCCTTCAGTTGCTTCAACTCTTCAATGGCGACTGTCACCGTCCATCCTCCTCGGTCAGCTGAATCAAGCGCGCGCACGCTTGATGGTTCTTGGGCACGAGTGCCCTCCGCACTTCTAGGCGCCGGAGCTGCGTCGCCGGAGCACGCCGAAGACTCCGAGGCCTGAAGCGGCGAGGAGCACGAGCAGGACGCCAGGGATCACGAAGAACCACGTGAACAAGTTGAAGTTCGGCAGGCTGTCGATTTGTGCGTAGTTGTGCACGTTTTCCTGCATCGTTGTTACGAGCGGCTTGTAGTGATCGAGCCCCGGAGGAACGTCGGCGAAGATGGGCACCAGCTGCGGGAAGCTCCCGAGGAGCTTTGCCATCGCCGGGAAGTCCGTCCCAAGGAATTGCTGCACCTGGGTTGGAGTCATGTGAAGCTGCGCCGCGAGCCCTGCGATGAGCTTGGGCGTTTCGGACGCGGCCTGGACGCCCCCGTTGGCGACCGCACGTAGAGGCACGAACGTCTGGTAGTAGTAGTTGACGGTTGTGTTCACGCTGGCGGGCTGCATGATCGAGTGGAACTCGTTCAGCATCGTCTGGCCTGCGCTCGCCTTGCTGGGTAGGGACATGGCGAACGGCGTCACTATCAAGAGGATGCCGATCACCAGGATCGGCCACAGCACTTTGCGCGTCATTGCATTCTCCTTCGCACTGCTCGGGAGGTTCCCGGAAGTGGCCTGCGCCTGGTGGATGTCGGTCGCTGCGCGGTCTGGCAGGTGGAGAACCGGCGGTGGCCGGATGAACAGCGGCTGGGCGCCTCCGTCGTCTCGGTGAAGTCGGTTGCGTTGACGGCGTCCTCGGCAGCCTCGTATAGGTGGTTCTCGCTCAGTTGCGTCATGTCGGCTGACATCGCCGAGCCCACATGCGCCAATGTCGGTGGTAGTGGGGGCCCTGTTTGACCCACGGCGCCTGTCTTGCAGGCCCCGTGGCCGAGCCGCCTTTCGAGCCGGCCTCCGGCGTCCGTCGCTGCGGTGCCGACCCGGGGAATGTGCAGTCGGCTCACGCCGTGCTGCTCATGTCGAGTTCGGACGAAAGGCTTGCGACGATGCGGGATATCCTGGCCGCGACCATGGAGAGGGATGCCAGTACCCTCGCACGTCCCTCAGCGTTCAGCCTGTGCAGAGCCCGTTCGTCGTCCTCGTGCGCTGTGGCCCCGCCTGCGACCAGCATGCCGACGAGCAGAGGACCGATCCGGACGAAGGCCCTTGCGCAGTCGAAGTCCAGCGGTCCCTTGCGGAACCGGATCTCGAAGTCCGGGTCGTCGGCGAGCTGCTTCCAGTCGGCCAGACACTGGGACATCAAGACGGGGTCGTCCGATCGCTCATCGAGCCAGGGACATGGATTGAGGATCTCGGTAACCGGCTCGCCGGCCATGTCTGTGAGGACAATCATCACACCGAGGAGGTCTGCCGCGAGCTCGATGAGCGGCAACACGTACGGGAGGGCCCGCAGCAGGTCCCTCCTGCCGCGCGCTCTGTTCGCCACGAGATCACCGCCGTGCGTTTCAGTCAGCCCCGCGATCTGCTCGGCCGAGAACCGCCACTGTCTGCCGACCTTCGTCGCGGGCAACCGCCCACTCTCGGCCATCCGGTAGACCGTGGACCGATCGACGCCCAGCACCTGCGAAACCTGCTCTGCGCGTAAGAAGGGCCGAGACGGATGCATGTCCTGCCTGTTGCTCTGCATGTCGTGCATCAGGGGCTGCATATCCTGCATATAGTGCACGCTACGAGCGGACCGAGTTCGACGGTAGGGCCGAAAGTCCTCAATTCATCGCAGCAGGTAGAGCAGCGACAGCGAGCGGCGACGTCGCGATCAGCACCAGTGTTTTGATCTCCTGAACGTGAAGCACCTTGCCCGCGTCGAGGGAGGGTCGGCATTCGGACAATGGCGCGCGGAGCAAACCCACGGCGCTCGCGGTCGGGTCTGGTCGGGACCGATTCGCGGCGGCTCGGCGGACTCCGGCGCGCCGGCTGGTGACGCCGGAACAAGGGCAGGACCGAACTTGCGGATGAGATCCTGTCGTCTCACATGTACCTCAACCCGTCTAGCCCGCGAGGCGTCCGGTCATCAAGAAAGAGAGCGTCCGTGACGACCGTCGATCAGTGCTTCGGCCTTCGCAGCCACCGAAAAGCCTCGCGGTCGCCCTGAAGCCAAAGGCGTTGCCACAGGACCGGATTGTCAGTCGACTGACTCGTGTGGCAGGCGATGGCGCGGCTTTGACGCGCTCGATCGACGTGCACGTCGAAGTCGAGCTGCTCACGAGACCGACCAACGAACCCAGTCCCGAGCTGGCGATTCAGCGATGACGTCACCGCTTCGTCAAGCGCCCAGGCGAGCACGGGCAAGTCGGAGAGCTCGGCACAGACAGCGGACTCGGTGGCACGCTGATGGTCCGGGTGGCCTGTGACTCCGCCCTCGTCGAACACGAGCAGCAAGTCGGCGCTTACCCGGTCCGCGACTTGGAAGACCTGCAGGGCCAGTACGTCGAGCCTCTGCCTGGCCAGTTCGCCGTCGGGGTAGTCGAGCAGTTCGACATAACCGATGCCCAACTCGGCTGCCGCGTCGCGCAGCTCGACGGCCCGCACTCTGTCCAGCTCTGCGAGGTCCGCACCGAGAGTCGACGACTCACCGCGGGTAAAGCACAGCACGGCAGTGACCGAGCCAGAAGTGGCGAACGCACTCAACGCTCCGCCAAGGCCGAAGCTCTCGTCGTCGGGGTGTGCACAGACCGCCAGAACAGACCTCGCGGGCGGCAGCTGTGAGGAGGTCTCCGCGCCTGCGGTCATGATCGGACCCCGTACGCGCTCGGGCGGGTACATCCCAGGCTGTTCCGGCCGTCGCTCACGCAGCTTCCAACCGATACCCCAAGGGGTATATTCCAATCGGGTGCTTGCTCAACAGTGGCCAAACTTCGCCTTGCCACGGAACGGGCACAAGTTCTCGTGAGTCAGTGCGTCACGAACGAAGGTCTGACGGCGCGACGGTGGTGATGCTTGCCCTGCCTGTCAACCCGCCGCTCAGGCAAGCTTCATGAACATCTTCTGCACGGCATCGAGCGGATAGCCGTCCGCCTTGGCTTGCTCCGGATTCTCCACGCAATAAGTGAGACCGGCTGCGACGAGCCGGAAGCCTGCCTGCTCCAACGCTTTGGAAGCCGCGGACAGCTGGGTCAGTACGTCCCGGCACTCCCTTCCCTCGTCGAGCATGCGTTCGACTCCCTGGACCTGACCAGCAACTCGGCGTAACCGTTTGCGGACATCGTCCACGACCTCATCGGGAAGCTGCATGGCGCACTCCTCTTGTCATTCCCCGGATCCACGCCGGCCTGGTACGGGGCGAAACCTCGTTCTAGTAACTGTACCCGGTAGAGTATGGCGGGACCTTGTGTAGACAAGCTATCCGGGCGAGCAGGAGGACCCTGGGAAGCGGGTGTCCTTGTACCACGGCGCGAAGGCGGGGTCGGGGGCGTAGTCGCCGGTTCGTGGATCCTGGACGTAGGCGACGGGCGGCTTCGTACCCTGTGCGAGACCTGCGACCGCGGAGAGCAGGCGGTCGATGTCGGCCTCGGTCGTGTTGATGCCGGCGCTTGCACGCACCGCCCCGGGCATCCTTGTGCGGTCACCGCGGCGCACCTCGTCCCGGAACTCTGTAACTTCCGCATCGCCGAGACCGAGGAGCCTCATCAGGTATGGGTGAGCGCAGAAGCAGCCGTGCCGGACGCCGATGGCATGCTCGGCCGAGAGTCGGGCAGCCAAGAGGGCGTGCGAGAGACCCGCGACGGTGAAGGTAGCGACCGGCAGTGTGTCGGTCCGAAGATCAGGCCCGAGAACCGTCACTCCAGGGATTCTCGCCAGTCCGTCGCGCAAGAGGTGGGCGATGTGGCGATCGTGGGCGATGATCGCCGGCCAGCCGATTTCGCCAAGGGTGTCGATCGCAGCGTGCAACGCCACTGCCCCGACAACGTTTGGAGAGCCCGCCTCCTCGCGGTCCGGAGGCTCGGTCCACACGACCTCGTCAAGCCCGACGAGGTCGACCGCGCCCCCGCCGGCCAGGAAGGGGTCACCATCCGCGAAGGCCTTCCGGGGCCCGACGAGCACACCCGCCCCGAAGGGCGCATACATCTTGTGGCCGCTCCAAGCTACAAAGTCGGCCCTCTCGGGGAGCGGCCGGTGAGGTGCGTACTGGGCGCAGTCGAGCACCACAGGGACCTCTCGGCTATGTGAGGCGTCGATTATCTCCTCGATCGGTGGCAGCCATCCGGTGATGTTCGACGCCGCGGTGACGGCGAGCAGCTGAGGCTTCGGCGACCGGTCCAGCTCAGCCACCACGTCGGAAGCCGTGAAGGTCCCGTCGGACCCGCACTCGACATAGCGGCACGTGGCTGCGCGTGACCACGGCAGGAGATTGGCGTGGTGTTCGACGACTGAGGTGACCACCACGTCGCTCGGACGAAGACGTAGGCGGTAGGCGAGGTGGTTGATCGCCTCGGTCGTGTTACGGCAGATGATCGCGACGTCGTCGCGACCCTCGCGTCCAGCAAAGGAAAGCGCCGCGTCACGTGCGCCCTCGTACGCGTTCGTAGCAAGCTGGGACTTGTAGCCCGCGCCACGATGGACGCCCGAGTACGTGGGGAGGAACTCCTCCACGCGACGCAGCACCGGCTCGAGCACTCCCGTGGAGGCGGCAGCGTCGAGAGCGACATACGGGCGGTCCTGGCCGTCGACGCAGGGCACGGGCATCCCGTCACCGACCAACGTAACGGGAAGCCTGGTCACCATCCCTCCTGTCCACCGACGCCGACGCCGTTGAACCTTAGTGGTGCCGGTGACCCCGTCACGGACCGTGACGGGCGGAGGCTGCTCTAGTGGACTAGTTATTCTATTGATTCGCCTATTTACACAAGAATAAGTACAATTATCGATCATGAGCTCGAGACGTGCGACGCTCCCGAAGACAGGCCCGAGTGACTTCGGTTGGCTCCTTCATGGCAGAGCGGTCCAAGTGCTGGAGGACAAGTCGTTCGATCTCGCCGCCGGCCCCGACAGCTCTTTCCTCAAGCCCTACTGCCCGGACGTGGCAACGCTCCAGTCGTGCCTGCAGTGCGGTGCGTGCACCGCGACATGCGACCTTGCCGGAGAGGAAGGGCTCTTCCCGCGCCGGCAGGTGACCTTCGTCCGGCTCGGCCTGCAGGACCGTCTCGCAGCCGACCAGGAGATCTGGCACTGCTACGGCTGCACGGAGTGCTCGTCGCAGTGCCCGTCCGGCGCGAAGCCGGCCAGCATCATGAGTGCCCTCAGGCAATTCGCCACCGACCGTTACGCGTGTCCGCGCGCGCTGGCTCGTGTCGTAAACAATTGGCGCTCATTCTGGCTGGTCTACGTCGCAGTCGCCGCGTTCCTTGCCGCGATGATCGCCGTCACTGGCGCGTTCAGTCCCGGGCCAGGGCCTCTCCGCTACGCGGGGATGATCCCCAACTCGGCGCTCATCCCCGTGTTCTCGCTCCTCACGCTCCTGCCGTTGATGGCCATAGCCGTCGGCGCGTCAAGGGCCTGGCGTGCGTGGTACGAGGGCTCCCTCTGGGCAACCAAGCCGCGGATCCTCGGGCGTTCCATCCAAAGGGCAGTCGCCGAGATCCTCGCGCACAGGAAGTTCTCCACCTGCAAGGAGCGCCGGCTGAGGCCGTGGGCTCATCGGGCGGTCCTCTTCTCGGTCCTTGGTCTCGCCGTGGTATCAGGCGTGATAGCCGTGCTCCTGGCGGCGGGGCGTTCTTACCCGCTGTCGATGGGCAACCCCCTCAAGGTGCTGAGCAACGTCTTCGCCGTGCTGTTGATAGGGGGCACGTGCTACTTCTTGGTGTTGCGCGTCATAGAGGCTTCGCGCGGCAACCGCAGCACTTTCTTCGATTGGGCTTTCCTGGTGAACCTTCTGCTCGTGGGGGTCACCGGCGTGGCAACAGAGTCACTGCGAGTGGCGGACGTGCGAGCCTGGGCCTATCCGGTGTACTTCGTCCACCTGGTGGTCGTCTTGACATTGGCCCTGACTCTTCCCTACACGAAGCTGGCCCACGCCGTCTACCGCGTGCTGGCGGTTGCGGGGAGGCAGTACGACACACTCCTTGCCACAGGGGCTGCGCTCGGAGGGCAGGTTTCCTCACGGTTGTCGAGCAGCGGTGACATTCGAAGCCAGGAATCGCCCCAACCCCTGGACCAGAACGGTCTCCGACTGGTCGAAGCATCACCGGTCGCCGCGGAGGACTTCCTCGAGATGGGTCATGAGGACCTCGCCGCCTACAGCGACGAAGAGATCACCGCGGCCTACTACGCGCTGCGCGATGAGGTCGAGCCGCGGGGCGAGGGGAACTACTACCCGAACATAAAGCGCCTTGTGGGTACCGCCTTCGAACGTGAGAAGGACAGGCGGGAGGTCAGGGCCCTGGTGGGCGAACCGGACAAGACCGAATGGGAGGCTTGGTACCAGAAGGCGGCCGAGCAGCCCTGCACGTGGTGGGTCGAGAATCATCTAGTCGCCCGCCACGCTCTCACGACGTGCCTGTCATGCGGCATGTGCACCTCGGTGTGCCCCGCGGCCGAGCACTTCGAGGAGTACGACCCGCGTTGCATCGTGGACGTGGCGCTCTCGGGCGACGAGGGTCGCCTCGTCGAGCTGCTCAAGTCCGACGTCCTCTGGTATTGCGCACAGTGCGGCTCGTGCAACTCGCGATGTCCTGAGGAGAACGACATCATGGGCCTCGTCAGCTCCCTGCGAACCCTGGCGCAGCTGAAGGGCTACCACCTGGAGTCCGTGCGGGGAAGGCAGCAGTACGCCGGCCGCCACCTGTGGGCCGCCAACCTCTGGAACCGGGCCTTTAGCCTGTACTTCCGCAACGTCGATCCGGCGGCACACCCGGACTTCGGGCCGCGCTTTGCTCGATGGCAGGCCGAGCTCGAAGAACAGTTCATGCGGGTCGGCGGCCAGCCGGACATGGACGGCACCTTTGCCGGCCGCAAAGTGACACCGGAGACACTTGCGGAGCTGAGGAGCTGCATCCGCGCCGGGGGCGCGCTTGTCCTCTGGGACAAGATCGAAGAACACGCCGAGGAAGACGCCGCGAGGCGCGGTCTCGATCTCGACCAGTACTACGACAAAGTGAGGTCGGAAGGATGACTGCCCTGAGCTCCGCGGAGACGACGACCACTACCAAGGCGCCCGGCCGGGCGATGTTCCAGTCGCGGAAGGCGAACGTGGTCACCCACCGCGATTCCAAGCCGATCCCCGACGACGGCTATTACCTGACGACGAGCTGTGTGATGGGAACCTTCTCTCCTTCCGTCGAGCCCCTCATCGCGCGCGTGTATGACCTCCTCGGCCGGCGTTGGGCGATGGGAGGGGCCGGGTCGGCGTCGCTGAACACGTGCTGTTCGGGCATAGTCACCCACGGCAACGTCTTCACGGTCGAGAGCTCGCTTCTCGTCGTGGCCCGGTTGTGGTCGGTGTGCGCCGAGGCGGGCTTGGAGAACCTCACGACTGCCTGTGTCACGTCGTTCGCCATCCACAACGAGATCCTGGATCTCCTCCGCAAAGAACCGGGCCTGGCAGAGAAAGTGGACAAGGCCCTGTACGAGGCTTGCGGGCGCAGGCTTGTCGTCCCGAAGCACATCGTTCACTGCAGCGACGTCTTCTACCGGTACCGGGCGCAGCTTGCCCAGCTCATGAAGTACCGGTTGGTCGACGCAGTCACCGGTCGACCGTTGAAAGTCGTAGACCACGTCGGTTGCCATTACAACAAACTCTTCCCCGACAAGTCCGTGGGCGGCACCGAATACTGCGACGTCCTGACCGCGATGATCCGCGAATGGGGCGGCGACGAGGTCGACTATCCAGAACGCCGCCACTGCTGTGGCATGGGGTTCAGGCAGTGCATGATCCGACCCAACCGCAGCTTCACGGTGGCCTGCGCCCGGAAGAAGTTCGAGAGCATGGCCCCCTTTGCGCCCGACCTGATCATCACCAACTGCCCAGGCTGCGGCATGGTGCTCGACCGTGAACAGTGGGCCGTCAACGAGTTGACGGGTGCAGATTTTCAGATCCCCGTTCTCAACTACGCGCAGCTCGCAGGCCTGCTTCTCGGCTGGGATCCGTACGAGGACGTAGGGATACAGGGCCACACCGTTCCGGTGGAGCCCTTGCTGGAACAGATAGGCATCCCCCAGTCGACACGACCGGCCTATCTGCATGAGGACGCGGAGATGGCGACAGTGGTGAGTCTGAGACCAAGAGGGAGCGCGGCAAGATGACCAGCCCCGTATTGATCCTCGGCGGCGGAGTGACGGGCATGCACGTGGCCACAGCACTCGGAGAGCTCGGTTACTCCTCGATCCTCCTCGAGAAGACGTCGAAGCTCGGTGGCCGGGTGCGCCGGTTGTCGCGCACCTTCCCCTTCTTCGACGATGACGGCTTCAACGACGGTCTCGAGTTCACCTCTCAGATAGAAGAGGAGATGAGGACCCACTCTTGTGTGGACGTGCGCATGGAGACGACTCTCGTCAGCCTCGAAGGTGAGTTCCCCAACTTTCGGGCAGTCTTGAGCGACCGGACGACCGAGGCCGTAAGTGCTGTCGTCATTGCGACCGGGTTCGAGCCGTTCGATCCCTCGGACCTCGAGGAGTACGGGTACAGCCGCTACCCGAACGTGGTGACGGGGCCTGAGCTGGAGTGGATTCTCAACCCACGCGGACCTACCCACGGGGAGATCAGGCGACCTTCTGACGGCAAGACGGTCGACCGGATGGCGATCATCTTCTGTGTCGGCTCCCGCAACCGGCGGATAGGAGCGCGGTTCTGCTCACGCATCTGCTGTTCCTACAGCACAAAGCAGGCCTTGACGGTGGTGGATCGCAACCCGGGAGCCGAAGTTACCTGCTTCTACATGGACGTGCGTACCTATGACCGCGGCTTTGAGGAGATGTACTCGTTGGCCCAGGAGCGGGGCATCCGCTACGTCCGCGGCCGAGTGTCGGGGTGCAAGGAACTGCCCAACGGCGACCTGGTCGTCCGTGCGGAGAACACCCTCATCCAGAAGATCTTTTCTGACCGCTTCGACCTGGTCTCGCTGTCAACGGGCATGCGGCCGTGCCTTGACGTGGACCAGCTGACCGACGTGCTCCAGATCGGGCGAGCGCCAGACGGCTTCTTTGCCAGTCGCGAGTGGTTCAGGTACCCGCACGACTCTACGAGAGAAGGGATTCTCGTCGCGGGCTGCGCGGCGGGAGTCAAGCCCATCCGCAACTGCATCATCGACGGCAGCGCGGCCGTGGCGCGGGTGGCGGGCTTGCTCCGCCAAGAACCGGCAGTGGCGGCACCTTCGGGGAAGAGCTGACAGGATGACTGGAAGGAAACGCCCGGAGAAGAGGTAGGCGTCCCGTGCGCTACGGCTTTGTGATCGACAACCGCAGGTGCATCGGTTGCCACGCTTGCTCGGTGGCGTGCAAGGCTGAGAACCAGGTGCCTCTCGGCGTCTTCCGGACCTGGGTCCGGTGCGTCGACAAGGGGGAGTTTCCTGACACGCGCCGTCATTTCCAGGTGACGCGCTGCAACCACTGCGACCGCCCGCCCTGCGTCGCCGTCTGCCCGGTGGCCGCGATGTACCGGCGTAGCGACGGGATAGTGGACTTCGACCCTTCGCGCTGCATCGGTTGCAAGGCGTGCATGCAGGCTTGTCCCTACGACGCCGTCTACGTGGACCCCGAACGCGGGACGGCCGCGAAGTGCCACTTCTGTGCTCACAGGGTCGAAGCAGGGATGGAGCCCGCGTGCGTAGTGGCCTGCCCCGAACGGGCGATCATCGCAGGCGACCTCGACGACCCCGGAAGCGAGATCTCGAGGCTGGTCGCACAGGAGACGGTCAGGGTGCGCAGGCCCGAGAAGCAGACTCGGCCGAAGCTCTTCTACATCGGCGCCGAGGAAGCGGCGATCGTCCCGGGCCAGGCACGCAACGTGGGCACCTACCTTTTCGCCACGGTCAACGGCAGGGCACGGCAGCTCGCCCCGCCGGCTGCGCGACGCTCGTCGAACAGGGCCACGGTGCCCGCGGTGGTGTCCTACGACGTGGAGCACCTGCAGCCGTGGGGCTGGCAGGTGCCGGCGTACCTCTGGACCAAGTCGATCTCGACCGGCGTCCTGGCCGTGCCGGCGATGGCCCTCGCCGTGGAAGGACTGTCGATCGGGACGAGGCTGGAAACAGTGCTCGGGCTGGTCGGCGTCGTCTTCATGGCTCTCACGGCGGCTCTTCTGGTCTCAGATCTCTCCCGCCCGGAACGCTTTTTCCAGGTGCTCACACGCCCCCAACCGCGATCGTGGGTGGCCCGGGGAGCCTTTCTCCTCCTCGCGTACGGCGTTCTTTGCACGTGCTTCTTCCTGTCCTCCTGTGCCGGCGCTGGCGGGGTGGCGGGAGCGCTTCTCTGGCCGACGGTGGCGGTGGGCCTCCTGGCGGCTGTCTACACGGCTTTCTTGTTCGGCCAGTGCAAAGGGCGGGACCTTTGGCAGAGCCGGCTCCTGCCGCTGCAGCTGGTGGTCCAGTGGGTGCTGGCGAGCAGCGCCGTCCTCGTGCTCCTGCCCGGTTCGCTCGGCGTCACCCCGCGTTTGCGTCATGCCGCGACGGTGGGATTGGCGCTCGGGCTGCTCGTGCAGGGGTTGACTGTGCTCGGCGAGCTGGCCGTGCCTCGTGCCACCGACGCCGTGCGCAGGGCCGCCAGCATCGTCACCCGCGGGTCTTTCCGGGGCACGTTCTGGACCGGCGCAATCGGCGCCGGTTGGCTCCTGCCGGTTGCACTGCTCGTTGCCGATCACAACTCGCCAGTTGCAATGGGGATCGCAGGGGCAGGAGCTCTCGCAGGACTGCTCGCGTTCGAGTGGTGTTTCGTCATGGCGGGCCAGAGCGTGGCCAACAGCTGAAAGAGGAACCGAGTGGAAAACGAGCGCCAGGAGTCCGGGAGCGAGCTCAGTTCCTATCCGCCCGTGGACCGCTGGTCGGACTGGGTCGAGCATGACCCTCGAGCCTGGCCGAAGAGGTCTGAGCGCCACTACCGACTGATCCCGACGATCTGCTTCAACTGCGAAGCGGCGTGCGGGCTGCTCGCCTACGTCGACAAGGAGACAGGTGAGGTCGCGAAGATCGAGGGCAATCCCGTGCACCCCGCGAGTCGCGGGCGCGTGTGTGCCAAGGGCCTGGCGATAATGAACCAGCTCCGATCCGAGGATCGTGTGCTCTACCCGATGAAACGGAAGGGCCCGCGGGGCTCCAACCAGTGGGAGCGCATCACTTGGGACGAGGTTCTCGAGACCTTGGGAGCGCGTATCCAGCGAGCGATCCGGGAGGGACGAGGTGAGGAGGTCATGTACCACGTGGGCCGCCCCGGCCACGACGGGTACATGGAGCGCGTGCTGCAGGGCTGGGGGATCGACGGGCACAACTCGCATGTCAATATCTGTTCCGCCGCTGCCCGCTTGGGCTATTTCCTGTGGCAGGGCACAGACCGGCCCTCACCGGACTACGCGAACGCCCGTTGCATCCTGCTCATTTCCGCCCACCTGGAGGCGGGCCACTACTTCAATCCGCATGCACAGCGGATCATCGAGGCCAAGATGGCCGGTGCCAAGCTCATCGTCGTCGACCCGAGGCTCTCCAACACGGCGTCTTGTGCAGACTCGTGGCTGGCCCCGCATCCCGGCACCGAGGCCGCGGTGCTCCTGGCCATTGCGAAGGTGATCCTTGACTCCGGTCGGTTCGACGCCCCGTTCATGCGCCAATGGGTCAATTGGGAGGACTACGAGGCTGACGGTTTCGCCGCCCGCGGCAAGACTTTCGAGGAGTTCATCACTGCTCTGGGACAGCACTACGCGCGTTACACCCCCGAGTTCGCGGAACAGGAGAGCGGCGTGCCGGCCGCGGCGATAAGACAGGCGGCGAACGACGTGGCTAACGCCGGGAGCCGGTTCGCCTCGCACGTCTGGCGTGCCGCCGCCGCAGGCAACCTGGGAGGCTGGCAGTCGGCGCGCGCCCTCGTCCTGCTCCACGCCCTCACCGGGTCGCTGGGCACCCGTGGCGGACTGTCCCCCAACAGCTGGGACAAGTTCGTGCCCGAGCCGTTCAAGACGCCCCCTGCCCAGGGGCATTGGAACGAACTGCTCTACCCGCCCGAGTGGCCGCTCAGCCATCACGAGCTGTCCCAGCTGCTGCCGCACTTCCTGAAGGAGGGGCGCGGCCGCCTCGAGGTGTACTTCACCCGGGTGTTCAATCCTGTCTGGACCTATCCGGACGGCTTCTCGTGGATGGAGGTGCTCCGCGACGAACGACTGGTCGGCCTGCACGTCGCTTTGACCCCGGTGTGGAGCGAGACCGCCGCATTCGC
Organism: Acidimicrobiales bacterium; assembly: GCA_050015175.1. GTDB lineage: Bacteria > Actinomycetota > Acidimicrobiia > Acidimicrobiales > Bog-793 > Fen-455. Next base: position 82,139 of record JBEKBX010000002.1, read on the forward strand.
CGACTACGTGCTGCCGATGGGGCTTGCCTGCGAACGGCACGACATCCAGAGCCAGGAGACCCAAGCCGGAAGCTGGATCGGGTTCCGCCAGCCCGTGTTGAGGGTGTTCCGGGAGCTCGAGCACGGTGAGAAGGTCCGTTACACCTATGAGGCAAACCCGGGTGAGGTCTGGGAAGAGGACGAGTTCTGGACGAGCCTTTCCTGGCACATCGACCCCGACGGCTCCATGGGCATACGCCAGTGGTTCGAGTCACAGACCGAGCCCGGAACGCCGGTCGGGGTGGACGAGTACTACGGGTACATCTTCGAGCACTCGGTCCCGGGCCTTCCCGCCGCCGCAGCAGGGCAAGGGCTGACGCCGCTCCAGTACATGCGCAAGTACGGCGCTTTCGAGGTCACCCGGGACGTGTACTCCGTCAACGAGACCCCCCTGCGCGACGCCGGTGACACGACCCAGGATGGGGACGTGTTCATAAAGGACGGTCACGCCGTTGGCGTGCTCGCCGACGGCCGCGCCGTGGTCGGCTACGAGACCCCGTCCCGAAAGCTGGAGCTCTACTCGACCACGATGCGTGACTGGAGGTGGCCGGAGTTCGCGCTGCCCGAGTACATCAGGAGCCACGTCGGCCCAGAAGCCCTGGCCGCTGCCGGTGGTTCGGCAGGCCCGGACGCAGGCGGCTACCCGGGCGTCGAATGGCCGGAGCACGCTCGCGGCGAAGTCCTGGCGCTCGTGCCCACCTACCGGCTGCCCACCCTCATCCACTCGCGCAACAACAATGCCAAGTGGCTCTTCGAGATCTCACACAAGAACCCGCTCCTCATGTCGAGCGCCGACGCCTCGAGGTTGCACCTTGCGACCGGTGACCTCGTCAAGGTGCACACCGAGATCGGGTGGTTCGTCATATCGCTTTGGGTCACCGAGGGACTCAGGCCCGGGGTGGTCGCCTGCTCGCACCATCTGGGCCGCTGGCGCCGGGACCGGGACGAAGCGATCGAACGTTGGGGCAGCTCGGTTGTGAGCCTCGAGGAGCCTGAGCCCGGCAAGTGGATGCTGCGGGTGAAGGAAGGCACTCGGCCGTGGACGGGCGCCGACCCCGACTCGAAAAGGATCTGGTGGTCCGACGCCGGTGTTCATCAGAACCTCACCTTTCCGGTCCACCCCGATCCGATCTCGGGCATGCAGTGCTGGCACCAGGTGGTCAAGGTGGAGAGAGCGGGCGTGGAGGACTGCTACGGCGACGTCTTCGTCGACACCGCGCTGGCGCACCAGGTGTACCTGAGGTGGAAGAGTCTCTGTCGTCCGGCTCCGGGCCCGGGCAATCTCCGCCGCCCGCAGTGGTTCGCGCGGGTCGCCCGTCCCACGCCCGAGGCATACGTCATGAGGGCCACAGCCGGATCTCTGTAGTGGGGCAGCGCCGGAGGCCACGAGCCCGGATCCCGACGGCGGTTCGGGCGATTCGCTGGCGCTCGGTGAAGAGATGGCCGCTCGCGTTCGGGCTGTCCGCCAGACGCGTCTCGTCGTCCCCGGTGGCAACGGGTGCTTGTGGGAATACCCTAGGGGGTATTACCGTTCAATACCGCAGCGAGGTCGCCGAGGCAAGAGAGGACAGCGGCATGGCAACAGTGAACCTGACTGGAGAGAACTTCGAAGAGGTCGTGTCGTCGAACGACACTGTGCTCGTCGACTTCTGGGCGGCGTGGTGTGGTCCGTGTCGCGCTTTCGCGCCCGTCTTCGAGGCGGCTTCCACCGAGCACCCCGATATCGTCTTCGCCAAGGTTGACACGGAGGCCGAGCGCGGTCTGGCGGGATCATTCGGGATCATGTCCATACCCACCTTGATGGTCTTCCGGGAACAGGTGTTGGTGTATTCGAGGCCCGGAGCGCTGCCGGCAGCGTCTTTGGAGGAGCTCGTCGGGCAGGTGGGCGCACTGGACATGGACGAGGTGCATCGGCAGGTCGCGGCGGCGAGGGCCAAGCGCCCGGCCTGATCCGTCGGCGCTCGCGGCCGCCTTCACCGATTTCGCCTGGCGCACAGATGAGCTGGAACCCTTGGTTGCGCGCCAGCATTGCCACCGGGCCGGTGAAGGACGAGGCTCCACCGGTCATGTGCATGACTGTCGACAAGCTGCGGGTCCTCCCGTAAGTTCAGTCACAACGAATGGAGGCTTCGCGGGTGACGAAACAACCGCTCAACCGGTCCTGGCACGAGCAGCACCGGCTGGGGACGAAAGCGTCGTTGGACGATCGCGTCCAGTGGCACATCGAGCACGCCAAGGTATGCGGATGTCGGCCGATCCCTCCTCCTGTGCGCGAGGAGATGGAGCGTCGCGGCCTTGCTCTCGACTGAGACAGCTCGGGGTTGCCCGCGGTGGTGAGGCAGGCGCCGGACGCGCGCTCAGAGCGCGGCCTGCCGGAACCGAGCGATCGTGTCTCCGTAGCTCTCGAAGGCAGTCATGTCGCAGCCGAGGTCACGCCCGGTCGCGAGGACGGCGCTGTAGGCCGTCGCGATCTCCTTCGGGTCCTTCAGGGCATGCAGCATGCATCGACGGTGATACTCGCTGTGAACCACTGACAGCCCGTACGCCTTGCGGATCATCCAAGCTCGCACGCGAGAGGTGACCCCAGCTGATTCGTCCAGGAACACGCGGGTTTCCGGATAACGGCCAACGGCTACTCCCCGGGCCTCGCAGACACGGAGCGCCTCGCGGAGCGTCGCCATCATTCTTCGCAAACAGACACGATCGCTCACCACGGCTCGGGCTGTGCCCGCTTCAACCAGAGCCGGCCACATCGCGGCATTCAGTGCGTATTGGAGCCAATGCCAGTGCAAGATGTCGTGTTCGTGCGTTGGTGCCAGCCCTGCTCCCGAGAAGATCTCGCTGACCTTCGCAGCCCTCGGCTCAGCGAAGGGATGGACAGCGCCCAAGGGGAGTGAAGGCTTGATTGTGGCCGTCAGCCTGTCTCCCGATATCTCGCCGCCGGCGAGCGCATCAGCGAGCACATAGTTACCGTTCGGCAGTGCGGCGTCGAGCGGTTCCGGCCCGGTCCAAATCGCCGTGAAGATGACGGCGGTGACGTCACCGGGCATTCCTGAAAAGATTCTCAGCGCGCCTTCCAGCTGATAGAGCCGAACCGGAACGAGGACCAGCTCGGCTTCGGCGGGCAATGCTTCGACGAACGTGTACTCGTAGCTTCGCCGGCTACGGCGCTCGTGACCCTTGCGCAGGTCCCACAGGTCGACGTTGACCCGCTCCGGCCTTGTGTGAGAGGGGGACTGCCGAACGAGGTGGTCGACACTCCAGCCCTGTTCGAGCAGGATCGACGCGTAAATGGTCCCGATGACACCGGTGCCCACGACCGCGGCTTTAGGCACCGCAGTGCTCAGTCGGCCGTCGCTTCCTCTTGCGGAGCCGGCTCGAGGCATTCGTACTCGGGCGCCCATACAAAGGCATCGACCGCCTCCTCGAGTTCGGCATCGGTCGCCGGCGGGGCCACACCCCCGTCTCGTCCCTCGCGGGCGACCGCGATGGCGATCGCCCGCGAGATGGATCGCAGGTCGGTGAGACGTGGGTAGATCGCACCCTGTTCGAGCCGCTCCGGCGGGACCATGTCCGCAAGCGTCGTGGCCGCGACGAGGAACATCCTGTCGGTGACCTCCCACGCCTGGGCTGCCACCGCTCCGAGCCCGACACCGGGGAACACGAAGACGTTGTTCGCCTGGCCGACGACATGAGTGCGCCCAGCGAGCTCCACCGGGTCGAAGGGGCTCCCTGTTGCCACGATCGCCCTGCCATCGCTCCACGCGAGCACGTCGGAGGGAGTGGCTTCTGAGTTCGCGGTCGGGTTGGAAAGCGGGAGCACGATCGGGTTCGGCGTTCGCGCTGCCATCTCGCGCACCGCAGCCTCGGTGAAGACGCCGGGCTTGCCGCTCGTGCCGATAAGGATCGTTGGCGCAACGTGACGGATGACAGTCTCGAGGTCGTAGCGGTCGCTCGGTTCGAAACCGAGGCTCGAGAGCTCGTCGCCTGCCAGCGCGAAGGGACGCTTGTCGTCCTGCACCCCGTCGCGGCCCTCGAAGAGCAGGCCCTGGGAGTCGAGCATCGTCACCGCGCGACGGATCTCGTCCTCGGTGCTGCCCTCTGAGCGGATGATGGCCTGGACGAGCCGGGCGATGCCGATACCGGCAGCTCCGGAGCCGAGGAGCACCAGGCGCTGTGCCGAGAGCTTCTCGCCCTTGTGCTCAAGTGCTGCGAGGATGCCCGCGCAGACCACCGCGGCCGTTCCCTGGATGTCGTCGTTGAAACACGGCAGCCGGTGGCGGTAATGGTCGAGCAGCCGGATCGCATTGTGCTGCTTGAAGTCCTCCCACTGCAGCAAGGCATGGGGGTACACGAGTTTGACCGCGCCGACGAATGCCTCGATGAAGGCGTCGTACGCTTCGCCTCTCAGGCGGCGCTTCGGGTAGCCCTGGTAGAGCGGGTCGTGCAGCAACTCTTCGTTGTCCGTCCCGCAGTCGAGGGAAATCGGCAAGGTGAGCTGCGGGTGGAGGCCGGCGCCCGCGACGTAGAGCGCGAGCTTTCCGATCGGGATGCCCATGCCGCCCGCTCCCTGGTCGCCCAGGCCGAGGATGCGCTCGTTGTCGGTGACGACGATCAGCCGCACTCCAGGTTGGCCGGTATTGAGGAGCATCTCCGGGATGCGGTCGATGTCGTCGGGAGTGATCCACACACCGCGGGTCCGCCGCACGACATGGCTGTACTCCCGACACGCACGCCCGACCGTCGGCGTGTAGATGATCGGCGCAAGCTCCTCGAGGTGGTCGACGAGCAACCGGTAGAAAAGCGTCTCGTTGCGGTTTTGCAGCGCGGCAAGGCCGATGTACTGCTCGAGTTCGTCACCCTTCCGGCGGAGATGCTCGAGTTCGAGGGCGACCTGTTCCTCGATTGTCATGGTTCGCCACGGCAACAGGCCGCGGAGTCCGAACGCCGTTCGCTCCTCCTCGGTGAAGGCGGTGTCCTTGTTGAGCGCGGCACAGTCGAGCAACTCACGACCCCGCGCAGACACAGCCCCAACCGGCAGGTCACCTCGACCGAACCGACCCGCGCTCAACACTTGTTCGCTCCCTTCGTTCTCCTGCGTTCACATAACTCGATTCTTCCTTGTGCCGGAAGGGCCGAACGTCACAATCACGCAAGTTGCCAGTGCAAACGACGAAGACGATAAGTTGAGGACGGGTCGTGAGCGTCGCGACCTGGGAGGCAACGAAGGGTATGGGGCTCGAGTCGGAGCGTGGGGGCCCGTCAGCAGAGCTGTTGGCGGAGCTCAACGAAGCAGCAGCTCGCCTCGACGAGGCGGACCCGGTGGAGATAATCAAGTGGGCCGTGAATCGGTTCCCTGGGGAGGTCGCGTTGGCGGCTTCGTTCCAGGACGCTGCTCTCTTGGACATGGCGGTCGGCGTCGACCCCTCCATCGAGGTGATCTTCCTCGACACCGGCTACCACTTTCCCGAGACGCTCGCGTATGTGGAGCGGCTTCGTAGTCGTTACAACCTCAATCTCGTCGTCACGCATCCCGAGGTGGCACTCGACGAGTTCCCGTGCGGGTCGAGCCGTTGCTGTGAGGTTCGCAAGGTGGTGCCCCTGGCCAAGGCGCTCAGCGGCCGCAGCGCCTGGATCACTGGCCTGAAGCGGGTCGACACACCGGAGCGGGCCGAAGCACCGGTGATCGCCTGGGACCCGAGCCGCAACCTGGTGAAAGTGAACCCGGTTGCCGCTTGGGACGATGAGGACATCGACACGTACGTGGCTGCCCACGACCTGCCTCGTCACCCGCTCAACTATGTCGGCTACGTCTCGATCGGGTGCGCACCGACGACCGTGCCGGTACCTGAAGGCCATCACCCGCGTGAGGGACGTTGGGCCGGCACCGGGAAGACCGAATGCGGGCTGCACGTGTGAGTCGCAGGCGGACTCCTGAAAACTGCTAAGGGGAGCCGGCGCCCAAGGCCGCCGCGAGCCTCGGACCATAGCCGTCGGTCAGCGCCTCGAGACTCGCGGCGCTCATGGGTCGGGCGAAGTAGAAACCCTGGCAGGAATCGCAACCGAGTCGTGTGACCGCGAGATGCTGTTCGGCGGTCTCCACGCCTTCGGCCACCACGGTCAGGCCGAGGTCGTGCGCGAGTTGCACGACGGCGCTGACGATCGTGTGACTGGCCACGACCCGCTCGAGGTCGGCGACGAATGATCGATCGAGCTTGACGATGTCGACGGGGAACTGGCCGAGGTAGCTGAGCGACGAATAGCCGGTCCCGAAGTCGTCTATGGCGAGCAGGACCCCGATGTCCTTGAGGTCGTGGAGCACGACAAGTGCGCGTTCGGCGTCGCGGATGAAGACACTCTCGGTCATCTCGAGGGTCAGCAGGCGAGGGTCGGTATGGTCGGTCGCGAGCACAGCGGCAACGCTCGCGGCAAAGCCGGCCAGCATGAGCTGATGAACCGAGACGTTGACCGACATCGCGATGTCGTCGTCCCCGCTATGGTCACGCCAGCGGCACCGGTCCGCCCACGCCTGTTCGAGGACCCACTGTCCGATCTCGCCTATCAGGCCGGACCGTTCGGCCAGCGGTATGAGCGTCGTCGCCGGCACCATTCCTTGGGTTGGGTGCGCCCACCGGAGCAAGGCTTCGGCACCTGTGATCCGTCCACTGCCCGTTGTGACGATCGGCTGGTACGCGGTGTGGAGCTCCCCGCGCGCCAGTGCCCGGTGTAGGTCGCATTCCAGGCCTACATGGTGCTCGGTGAGGCGGTGTTTGTGCAGGCTGAGGAATGGGTGGTCGTGCCCGGCATGGCGCTTGGATCTGTACATTGCGGCATCGGCGTCGTCCAGGAGCCTGTCGCTGACGCAGCTGCTGTTGTCACCGACGGCAACACCGATGCTGGCGGTCATCAGCACCTCGGTGCCCGAGACCACGAACGGCAGGGCCAGGGCGGCCCTCACTCGCTCCATGATCGCAGTGACCTGAGACGGGGTTTCGATGTCTTCCAAAAGGATCACGAACTCGTCACCGTAGAGGCGCGCCGCGGTGTCGCCAGGTCGTATGAGCTGGACCAACCTGTCGGCCACGGCTATAAGCAGGTCGTCGCCGAACCCGTGCCCGTAGGTGTCGTTGACCATCTTGAAACGGTCGAGATCGATGAAGAGCACTGCCGCAGTCTTTCCGGAGCGCTGGCCTCGGAGAGCCGCGTGTTCGAGGCGCTCCAGAACGAGGGTCCGGTTTGGCAAGCCGGTCAGGCCGTCGTAGAGGGAGGCAGCACGCGCCCGCTGCGAGGTCTCCTGCAGGTCAGCTCTGCCTTGTGCGTTCAACAGGTAGGCGGCCGCGACGTCCGCCAATGTCTGAGCGTCTGTCATGGCCTGGTGGGACAGGGTCCCTGGCGTGTTCCGATACAGGTCGAGCGCGCCGAGCTGGCTGTCACCGTGGCGGAGCGGGAAGGTGAACACTGCCGCCAATCCGACCGCCAAAGCCCGGGGACCGAAGTTGGGGAACCTGGTCTCGCTTCGCACGTCCGGCACAGCGACGGCCTCGCCCGCGTGGTACGCGGCAAGGCAGGGGCCTTCGTCCAGCTCGGTCTGCAGCTTCTCGAAACACAAAGCGGAGTCATCCGAAGCGGCGACATACCGAGGCGCCGCACCTGGCGAGATGAGCGTCACACCGGCAGAAGTGACAGGGAGGATGTCGACGATTCTCTCCACAAGGCGATCGAGAATGGACTGGATCGGGAAGTCCGTCACCATCGTCCGAGCGAACTCGCCCAGGACGTCCGAAAGCTTCTGCTCGCTTGACATGGTCCTCCCGTCCAGCGGCTACACGAACTAGGCCGCAGGGTCCGGGCGGATATGACAAAACCGGCTTGGGACTTGGGTGCTATTCACGATAGCGCTGGTCGCAAGCTGAGTGACGAATTGTACCGCAAGAAAGGGTGTAGATCAAGAAACGATTGCTGAACGATGTCACGACCGCGACGATCGGGCTCTGAGCCGGAACTTGTCTCGGTTGGCGCTCCGCGCGGTGGGGTCACTTCCGACAAAGCTGCACCGGCGGACGGGAGCACGTTCAAACGCAAGGCGTCACTGGCCCGACCATGGCACACGGCGCGGCTAGCGTCGGGTCAAGTGCCACAAATTCATCGGAATGACGAAAGCCCGGGCGTAGCTCCGCCTGAGGCCGAGGTGAGAGAGCTCGTCGGCCGCATCGCCGAGCTCGGGGGCGGCACCGAGACGCGGGCCTACCGGATAACGCCGGGGACCGAGTGGCTGATGCGGCGGGCGATGGGGAACGCGGGGCTGCGGACCCAGATGTTCCGTTTTGTCGATGCGTTGCCGGCCATGGCCGACGACGACGACCTGTACCGCCACGTCGAGGAGTACTTCGATGGCGAGGTCCTGCCCCGCTTGTTCGCCGGGGCAGTCGTCCGGTCCGGACGGGTTCCCGGGGGCCGCCGGCTCGTGGCCGGGATCGCACGCCATGAGGTCGCCCGAATGGCAACCCAGTTCATCGTCGCCGCCGACGCCGCCGGCACCGCACGACAGCTCGGGTCGCTCTGGCAGCGTGGTCGCGCTGCGACCGTCGACCTCCTCGGAGAGCACACCCATTCGCACGCCGAGGCCGATCGTTACGCGGACCGGCTTGCGGACCTCGTCACAGTGCTGATCGACGCGAGCCGCCTCTGGCCGCCGAACGACGTCCTCGAACGCGACGACCTCGGGGTCCTGGCCCGCGTCGCCGTTGCGATCAAACCGACGGCGCTCGCTCCGGACTTTGCCGCGCTAACCGCCGAGGCCGGCATCTCATCGGCGGCACGAAGGCTCATGCCCATCCTCGAGAGCGCCGCGTCGGACGGAGCCCAGGTCTGGTTCGATCTCGAGCGCTACGAGGTAAAGCATGTGACGCACCGGCTCGTGCGCGAGCTGCTCGTCCGTCCGGAGCTCGCGCGACTCCAGGCTGGGATCGTCGTGCAGGCCTACCTCAAAGACAGCTACGAGGACCTGGCGGCGCTATGCGAGTGGGCCGTCCGTCGCGAGGTGCCACTCGGGATCCGGCTCGTGAAGGGCGCCTACCGGGACACCGAGACAGTCGTCGCCGAGGCCGCTTCATGGCCCGTTCCGGTCTACGAGCGCAAGGCCGAGACCGACGCCAATTTCGAGCGGTGCGTTCGGCTGCTGCACTCCTACCACGGCAGGATCCGCGCGGCTTTCGGCTCGCACAACCTGAGGTCCCTCGCGTATGCGATCGCGGCGGGCCGTGCCGCCGGGATTCCCGACACCGGCTACGAGGTCCAGCTGCTGTGGGGCATGGCAGAGCCCGTGCACGAGGCGTTCCGGCAACTTGGCTTCCGCCTGCGCGTCTACTCACCGATGGGCGAGCTGATGCCTGGCATGGCCTACCTCGTGCGCCGTCTGCTCGAGAACACTTCGAACGACAGCTTCGTGCGGCTGCGCTTCGCGGAGCACAAGGACCTCGCGTCGCTCGTCGTCAAGCCGGTGGCCGACTTCGACGCGGTGCCTGCGAGCGTTCTCACCTCGGCTGTCGTCACCGGAGGGGTGACCGAGGCCCTCAAGCCGCGTGCCTATGCACCAGAGCCGCTCGTCCGGTGGTTCGCGCCCGAGGCGCCGAGCCTGATGAGAGCCGCTCTCGAGACGGTACGGGCATCCCTCGGCGGCGATGTCGCCGCCCTGGCCGGCGGCTCGGAGCTGCGCACCGCGAGAACCATCGTCTCGGTCGACCCCGCCGATCCCGCGAAGACCGTCGCCGTCTCGGCTTGTTGCGGCCCTTCGGAAGGCGACCGGGCGGTCGCTGCCGCGGAGTCGGCGTTCGAGGACTGGAGCCGCGCCGGGACGGCCGAACGTGCCCGCGTGCTGTTCCGCGCCGCCGACTGGTTGCGCAGGCGCAGGCTGGAGGTCGCGGCCCTCGAGGTCTTCGAGGCTGGGAAGTGCTGGGACGACGCGGATCGCGACGTGGCCGAGGCGATCGACTTTCTCGAGTTCTACGGTCGCCAAGGCCTGCACCTGGCGCAAGGTGGCGAGGTCCAGTCGCCACCGGGGGAGGTCAACCGGTTGACCTGTCAGGGGCGAGGTGTGGCAGTGGTGATCTCCCCCGCGAACTTCCCTCTTGCGATCCCGAGCGGCATGGTCGGCGCGGCCCTGGTCGCGGGCAACACGGTCGTGCTGAAGCCCGCCGAGCAGACCCCCGCGGTCGCCGCCATGCTCGTGCGGGCACTGCGTGAAGCCGGGATTCCCGAGGGCGTCCTGTCGTTCGTGCCCGGTCTCGGTGACGAGATCGGCGCTCATCTGGTCGGCCATCCCGGGGTGAACCTCGTCGCCTTCACAGGCTGCCGACAGGTCGGGCTCGGCATCGTGGAGTCGGCCGCCCGCGCCGCCGAGGGTCAGCGGGACCTCCGCCGCGTGATCGCCGGCCTGCGCGGCAACAACACGATCGTCATCGATTCCGACGCCGACCTCGACGTGGCCGTTCCGGTCGTGGTCCGGTCCGTCTTCGGCTCCGGCGGCCAGCGCTTCTCGGCGGCGTCCCGGATCGTCACCGTTGGCGCCGTGCACGACTTGTTCCTGGAGCGGTTCGTGGAGGCGGCGCGCTCGTTGGCCATAGGCCCGCCCGCCGAGATGGGCACCGAGCTCGGTCCGGTCATGGACGAGGAGTCGGTCAAGCGCGTGCGCGCTTGGCAGGACCGTGCGGAGCAGTTCGGCCGCGTCGTGCTCCGACGCGAGGACCTGCCGGACTGCGGTTACTTCGTCGGACCCACCATCGTGGACGACGCCGTGCCCGGCTCGCCGCTCGTCACCGAGGAGATATCGGGCCCGGTGGCAGCCGTGATCGGGGCCCGTGACTTCGAGCACGCCCTGGAGCTTGCGAACCAGACCGACCTCGCGCTGACGGCCGGGATCGTCTCGCGTTCCCCGTCGCACATCCGACGTGCCTCGGCAAGCCTCAAGGGATCGGACATCTACGTCAACCGGGCGATGACCGGCGCGGTCGTCGGCAGGCAGCCCTTCGGTGGGCAGGGTATGTCGGGCATCGGCTCGCAGGCGAGTGGTGCCGACTACCTGTTCCAGTTCGTGCAGCCGAGAACCGTTACGGAGAACACACTTCGGCAGGGCTTCGCCCCTGTCGACCCCGAGCCGAGCGGCAGGCGCCGGAGCGCAACGTCCCGGCCCGGCACATCACAGACCCGCGGCGTGCGCTTGCCGTGGGCGGGCAGGAGTCGGCGGCGTCGGGGATGACGGCTCCGGTCTTCTCCGGCGTCGGGGTCGCCCTGCTGACGATCTTCGACTCGTCAGGTGCCGTGGACCCGGGCGCCACGGCCGAGCTAGCGGTCCGTCTTGTGGACTGCGGCGTCCAGGCCGTGCTCGTGGCCGGCAGCACGGGAGAGGCTGCATCACTGGCTCCTGAGGAGCGAGCGGTGCTTGTCGCCGCCCTGAGGGACGCGTTGCCGCGACAAGTCGTGGTGTTGGCCGGCTCCGGCGCTCCTTCCGCGCTCCAGGCCGTTCATTTGACAAGGGTCGTGCTGGACGCGGGGGCCGACGCCGTGCTCGCCCTCTCGCCCCCGCAGAGCTCCGACGCGCGGCGCTACTACGACCTCGTCGCCGAGGCTGCCGCCGAGGCGCCTGTGCTCGCATATCACTATCCCGTCGTCTCGCAGCCGGGGCTGCCCGTCGCCGCGCTCGGTGAGCTCGCGGTTCAGGGGCTGAAAGACTCCAGCGGAGACGTTCATCGGCTATATGCCGAGATCGAGGCGTTCACGGGATGGCTGTACACGGGTTCCACGAACCTCGTCTTGCTCGCGGGAGCACTGCAATGCGCCGGAGCAATCCTCGCAATTGCGAATCTGCACCCGGAGTTGTCGATCCGTGCGTTCGAGGGCGACGCCCAGGCCCAACGGCAGCTCGTCGTGGCCGCGAACCAAGTGTCCGGCCCTTGGCCACACTTGCTGAAGCAGGCAGTCTCTTCCCGCTTCGGCACCTCAGCGACTGCTCGGATGGGCTGAACGGGCGAGCCTGACTCCGACACGAAGGCTAGGGTCGCCGACGGCGGGATCGAACGAACGAAACCGGCCGGCACGGCCCTACACTCGGCCTTGATGCAAGCTGCCCTCGAAGCTCGAAAGTGAGCCTCGAGGGCACGACGGCCTGCGTGGGAAGCCCTGTTTGCGGAGCAGCGACGTCTTCTGAGAAGTGGGGGGAAAGGTGGCACTGTTGCAGCCGAGGGTCTCGGCTGACCCAAGGGCGCAGCAAGGGGTCCGATCAGGTCTGAGCCTTCACGGCGTCGGCTACAAGTGGATCGCGCTCTCGAACACGACTCTCGGGATGCTGATGGCGACTGTCAATTCGTCCATCACCTTGATCGCGCTGCCGGACATCTTCCGTGGCATCGGCGTCGACCCGCTCGCTCCCGGCGACGTCGGGTATCTCCTCTGGATGCTGATGGGCTTCCTGGTCGTGACGGCCGTGCTCGTCGTCGCCTTCGGCCGTATCGGCGACATCTTCGGCCGGGTGCGGATGTACGAACTGGGCTTTGCCGTGTTCAGCCTGGGCTCGGTGCTGCTGTCTGTCGACTGGCTCACGGGAGCCGCAGGGGCGTCCTATCTGATCGGAATGCGGGTCGTGCAGGGCCTCGGGGCGGCGATGCTCATGGCGAACTCGGCGGCGATACTGACCGACGCGTTCCCTTCGAACCAACGGGGTCTGGCGCTCGGGATCAACAACGTTGCCGCCATCTCCGGCTCGTTCATCGGGCTCGTCCTCGGTGGCCTGCTCGGTCCGCTCGACTGGCGTCTCGTCTTCCTGGTCTCGGTTCCCTTCGGCGTCGGCGGCACGATCTGGGCCTACCTGAGGCTCGAGGAGCGGGGCGTCCGGCGGGCCGCGCGCATCGACTGGTGGGGCACGGTGACCTTTGCCGTCGGCCTGATCTCCTTGCTCGTCGGTATCACCTACGGCATCCAGCCCTACGGACACGACACCATGGGTTGGGCCGATCCGGTCGTCATCGCCGAGCTCGCCGGAGGTGTCGCCGTCCTCGTCGCTTTTTGTGTGATCGAGACGGTGGTGTCCCAGCCGATGTTCCATCTGCCGTTGTTCAAGATCAAGGCTTTCGCGGCCGGCAATGTCGCCAGCCTGCTCGCGTCGCTCGGTCGTGGCGGCCTCATGTTCATGCTCATCATCTGGTTGCAGGGGATCTGGCTGCCGCTGCACGGCTACAGCTTTTCGTCCACGCCGTTGTGGGCGGGCATCTACATGGTGCCGTTGACGGTCGGCTTCCTCGTGTCCGGGCCGGTCTCCGGCTTTCTTTCCGATCGGTTCGGGCCGAGGCCCTTCGCCGCTGCCGGCATGGTGCTCTCGGCGGCGAGCTTCCTGGCTCTCGAGGTGCTGCCGGTTGACTTCTCCTACCAGTGGTTCGCTCTCCTGCTGCTCGCCCTCGGCACGTCGATGGGCCTGTTCGCGTCGCCGAACCGTGCCCAGGTAATGAACAGCGTGCCTGCCGACCAACGCGGGGTCGGGAGCGGGATGGCGGCGACGTTCCAGAACTCGGCGATGGTGCTGTCCATTGGCGTGTTCTTCAGCCTCATGGTTCTCGGTCTTGCCGCATCGCTACCGGCTCACCTTTACTCAGGCTTGAGATCAGCGGGCGTGCCGGCACGCGACGCGACGCGCATCGCCCACCTCCCGCCGGTCGGGCTGCTGTTCGCGGCCTTCCTCGGGGACAACCCGATGCGTGTGCTGCTCGGCCCGACGATCCACCAGATCTCCGCGGCGCATGCCCAGCTGCTGTCGGGCCGGAGCTTCTTCCCGGGGTTGATCTCGGTGCCGTTCGAGAACGGCCTGCGCCGGGCATTCGACTTCGCGGCCGGTGCCTGCCTGGTCGCCGCCGTTGCATCCTGGCTGAGCGGGGAGCGCTACGTGCACCAGGAGCCCGCGGCGAGAGCTCCCGGTGTGGGCGCCGATCTCGGCGAGGTCGCCCGCCTGTCCCCGCAGCAGGCGGCCGAGGTCCCGGTCGCAGCTGACGGCAGCGGGCCCCTACCAGTGGGGCACCCCGTGAGGGCTTAGTGTTTCTCGATGGCCGAGGTTCGCCGGTTCCTGGTACGCACCTTCGGGTGCCAGATGAACGAGCACGACTCCGAGCGCATCGCAGCGGTGCTCGCAACGGACGGCATGACCCGCACCGAGAACCTGGAAGAGGCGGACGTCGTCGTGATCAACACCTGCTGCATCCGCCAGAACGCCGACGACAAGCTCTATGGGCACCTCGGGCAGCTGAAGTCCGTCCAGCAACGGCGCCCCGGTTTGCAGATCGCCGTCGGGGGCTGCCTCGCCCAGAAAGACCGCGAGCTGGTATTGGAGCGTGCACCCCATGTCGACGCCGTGTTCGGCACCCACAACGTCGCCCGGGTCGCGGCGCTCCTGGACCTTGCGCGCTCCAGCGGCGAATCGGTGCTCGAGGTGCCCGATGCGCCCGGCCGCGACGGGGAGACCGACTTCCCGACGGCGATGGCGGTGCGACACGACCAGCCCCATGCAGCCTGGGTGACGATCCAGGTCGGGTGCGACAACTCGTGCGCTTTCTGCATCGTCCCGGCGGTGCGCGGGCCGGAGGTCAGCCGGCCCTTCGGTGAGCTCGTCGAAGAGATCGGCAAGCTTGCGGCCGGTGGCACCGTCGAGGTGACGCTGCTCGGCCAGAACGTGAACTCCTACGGGCGCGACCTCACGACCAAGTGGAGGGGCGTTCAGGTCGAGAAGGCCGATCTCGCCTGGATCGCGGGTGATCGATGGGCGGGAGAAGGTGCCTCGAGGCCGCGACCCCTGTTCGCCGACCTGCTCCGGGCGCTCGGGGCTGTGCCGGGCATCCGACGTGTCAGGTTCACGAGCCCTCATCCGAAGGACCTCCGGCCGGAGACCATCGCCGCCATGGCCGAGACCCCCGCGGTCTGCGAGCAACTCCACCTGCCCCTCCAGTCGGGCAGCGACCGCGTCCTGCGGGCGATGCGCCGCGGCTACACGGCGCAGCGCTATCTGTCGCTCCTAGCGCACGCCAGGGCCGCGATCTCGGACCTGGCGGTGACCACGGACATCATCGTCGGGTTCCCGGGCGAGACCGAGGAGGACTTCGAGCGCACGCTCGAGGTTGCCTCGGTTGCCGAGTACGACAGCGCCTACACGTTCGTCTTCTCGCCGAGGCCGGGCACACGCGCGGCGCAGATGACCGAGCTCTACGTCCCACCCCACGTCGTCGCCGATCGCTTCGAGCGGCTCAAGGTCGTGATCGAGCGGTCCGCGCTCGCACGCAACCTGAGCCGCGTGGGCCTGATCGAGCAGGCCATCGTCGATGGCCCGTCCAAGAAGGACCCCGAGGTGCTCACCGGCCGCACACGCCAGGGCAAGCTCGTGCACTTCGCCCCGCCGGAGGGTGACGACATCGCTCCGGGGACCTTCGTGAACGTGCGCGTCGAGCACGCCGCCCCGCACCATCTTGCCGGGGCCCTGGTCTCGATCGAGCGGGCCCCGGGACGCAGGGTCGGGGAGCGCATACCGGTGGTGGCCGGCTGAAGCTTTCGAGATAGGACCGCAACGCCGGGCCGCCGACCCGGAGCCGCAGGGGCGGCAGCGTACAATGGGCGGTCGTGAGCGTGTTCGGGAAGGTACTTCGCGCGGGCGAAAGCAAGAAGGTCCGCAGCCTCGCTGCAATCGTGCCCTCCATCAACGCGCTGGAGCCCGAGATCCAGGCGCTGTCGGACGCGGAGCTGGCCCGAAAGACCCTCGAGTTCAAAGAGCGCCTCGACAACGGCGAGGACATGAACGACCTCCTCGTGGAGGCGTACGCCGTGGTGCGGGAGGCGGCAGTGCGCACCATCGGTCAGCGCCACTTCGACGTCCAGCTCATGGGCGGTATGGCCCTGCATTTCGGGTGGATCGCCGAGATGAAGACCGGCGAGGGCAAGACTCTCGTCTCGACGCTCCCTGTCTATCTGAACGCGCTCGGCGACCGTGGTGTGCACGTCATCACCGTCAACGACTACCTGGCGAAGCGCGACGCCGAGTGGATGGGCCAGATCTACCGGTTCCTCGGACTGACGGTAGGGCTCATCACCCCCGAGGTGGACGACTTCGCTGCCAAGGCTGCCGCGTACCGCGCGGACGTCACCTACGGGACCAACACCGAGATGGGCTTCGACTACCTCCGCGACAACATGGCATCGATGCGCGAGCACATGGTGCAGCGCGAGCACGTCTACGGCATCGTCGACGAGGTCGACTCGATCCTTATCGACGAGGCCCGAACACCTCTCATAATCTCCGGGCCCTCGAACGAGTCGACGAAGCTCTACTACCAGTTCGCCAGCATCGTGCGGACCTTGCGTCGCGACGTCGACTACGAGGTCGACGAGGAAAAGCGCACCGCCGTGCCGACCGAGGCGGGCATCGCCAAGGTCGAGCGGCAGCTCGGGGTTGTCAACCTGTACGACTCTGTCGCCGTCAACTACGTCCACCAGCTCGAGAAGGCCCTTCAGGCCAAGGAGCTCTACCACCGGGACAAGGACTACCTGGTGGCGGACGGCGAGGTGAAGATCGTCGACGAGTTCACGGGCCGGATCATGGAAGGCCGGCGCTGGTCCGACGGCCTGCACCAGGCCGTGGAGGCCAAAGAGCGCGTCCGGATCCAGGAGGAGAATCACACCTGGGCCACGATCACGCTCCAGAACTACTTCCGCATGTACGAGAAGCTCGCCGGGATGACCGGTACCGCGGAGACCGAGGCGGCCGAGTTCGCGTCCACCTACCAGCTGCACGTCGTGCCGATCCCGACGCACCGCCCCATGATCCGAACCGATGAGCCGGACCTGATCTTCAAGTCGGAGCACACCAAGTTCGAGGCCGTCGTCGAGGACCTGAAGGAGCGCTACGACACAGGGCAACCGGTCCTCGTCGGCACGGCGTCGGTGGCGAAGTCCGAGGAGTTGTCCCTGCTCTTGGACAAACAAGGCATCCCTCACCACGTGCTGAACGCCAAGCACCACGCCCAGGAAGCCGAGATTGTCGCCCAGGCAGGTCGCCTTCACGCGATAACGGTCGCCACGAACATGGCAGGACGTGGCGTCGACATCGTGCTCGGGGGGAACCCGGAAGGGCTTGCGCGTAACGAGGTCCGCGCCCAGGGGCTCGACCTCGACTCCGACGAAGGGCGGGAGCGCTACCAGTCGCTCCTCGCGAAGTTCAAGCAGCAGTGCGCCGCCGAAGCGGACGAAGTCCGGGCCCTCGGCGGCCTTTACGTGCTCGGGAGCGAGCGTCACGAGAGCCGCCGCATCGACAACCAGCTCCGTGGCCGGTCGGGGCGTCAGGGCGATCCCGGCGAGAGCCGTTTCTACCTGTCGCTCGAGGACGAGCTGATGAGGTTGTTCGCGACAGGTGCTGTCAGCTGG
This sequence comes from Acidimicrobiales bacterium, assembly GCA_050015175.1. GTDB lineage: Bacteria > Actinomycetota > Acidimicrobiia > Acidimicrobiales > Bog-793 > Fen-455. The sequence goes on from JBEKBX010000002.1 coordinate 99,620, forward strand.
GTCATGGGACGAGCCCTTCCCGAGGACGTTCCGATCGAGGCGCGCATGGTCACCAAGGCGATCGAGCGGGCCCAGCACACAGTCGAGGGCCGCAACGCCGAGACTCGCAAAGAGCTTCTCAAGTACGACGAGGTGCGCAACGAGCAGCGCAAGGTCATCTACGCGCGCCGGCTGCAGATCATCGACGGCGAGGACTTGAAGCCTCATACCGAAGCGCTGCTCACCGCGACGGTGGACCGGGTCGTCGCCAACCACTGCCGGAACGACTTCCCCGAGGAATGGGACCTCGAGGGGCTCCTGGTTGAGCTGACGCAGTACTACCCGACGAGGTTCACCGTCGACGACCTCGAAGCGGCGACCAACGTGGCACAGCTCACCGAGAGCATCCTCACCGAGGCCCTCGAGCTCTACGACGAGCGCGAGCAGACGTTCCCCGGCGGAGCCGAGACCGCTCGGGAGATCGAGCGCAACGTTCTGATCCAGATCATGGACCAGCGCTGGCGCGAGCACCTCGTCGAGATGGACTACCTGAACGAAGGCATCCACCTCCGTGGCATCGCGCAGACCGACCCGCTGGTGGCCTGGCAACGTGAGGGATTCGAGATGTTCGGCAAGCTCATGGACTCCATCGACGACGACTACCTGCGCTATGTCATGCACGTCCAGGTCCTTGCGGCACCGGCAGAGGACCCCGACTACGCCCAGGCGGCGTTCGTGGCCGCCGACGACCCGGTCGGCGAACTGGCTCAGGTTCCGGCCGCAGCGGGCGCGGGCGACTCGGCCGAGGCCGCTCCTCTCCCGGCACAGGCTCCGGCCCCGTCGCCCCAACCCAGGAAGTCGCCGTCCGGCGCGCCTGCGAGAGCCGCGCCCTCGCGCGGCACGGCGAACCGGGGTGGCAATGCCGGCGGCGGGGCGGGCCAGCGCCGCCCGCCTTCGGGCCCGATCTCGCCGACCGGGACCCGGATCGTCACCGGGCCACCGGCCAAGGTCGGGCGCAACGAGCCGTGCTGGTGTGGCAGCGGCCGCAAGTTCAAGGTCTGCCACGGCGCGAGCTGAGCGATCATGACCCGGGCATCAGACGCCGGCCCCGTCGGTACGCGCCCTGACCTCGGCGAGGTCCTGGCATCGCTTCGCGTCCGCCTCGACGCGGCGAAGGTCTACCTGAGGCTCGACGACCTGGTCGAACGCCTCGGGGAGCTCGAGCGGGCCATCGCGGAGCCGGACCTGTGGTCGGACGCCGACCAGGCACGGAAAGTGACCTCGGAGTACGGCCGGATCAGGGACGACGTGGAGGGACTGCGCGCCCTCGACACGCAGCTCGCCGATGCCGAGGCGCTGCATCTCTTGGCCGTCGAGGAGGGTGGCGACGAGCTCGCCGAGCTCGAGGGCGAGCTCACCGACGTCGCCGCGACGGTCGCCAAGGCGCTCGACGAGCTCGAACTGCGCAGCCTTTTCTCCGGCGAGCACGACGAGAGGGACGCGGTCGCGGAGATCCACGCCGGCGCGGGCGGCACCGACGCCCAGGACTGGGCGGAGATGATGCTGCGGATGTACCTGCGCTGGGCCGAACGCCGGGGGTTCGAGGTCGAAGTCGACGAGGTCTCCGAGGGGGGCGAGGCCGGCATCTTGTCGGCGACCTTCATCGTGCGCGGGCGCTATGCGTACGGGCTGCTGGCTGCAGAACGGGGTGTGCACCGCCTGGTCAGGATGTCGCCCTTCGACTCTCAGCACCGGCGCCAGACGAGCTTCGCGTCTCTCGACGTGGCGCCGTTCCTGGAAGACATCTCCGACGAGATCGAGATCGACGAGAAGGACCTGCGCATCGACACCTACCACTCGTCGGGAGCCGGGGGCCAGCACGTGAACGTGACGGACTCGGCAGTGCGGATAACGCACCTGCCGACCGGCATCGTCACTTCCTGCCAGAACGAGCGCAGCCAGTACCAGAACAAGGCGAAAGCGATGCAGATCCTCGCTGCCAAGCTCGCAGAGCGCCAGCGCGAAGAGCGCCGCAAGGAGCTCGAGTCGCTGTCAGGGCCCTTGAGCGATGTCGCTTGGGGGAGCCAGATCCGCTCCTATGTCCTCGCCCCCTACCAGCTCGTCAAGGACCTGCGCAGCAACTACGAGACAGGCAACGTCGAGGCCGTGCTGGACGGGGATCTTGACGAATTCATGATCGCGTTTCTGAGATTTCGCAGGGAACATGCGGGTTCCTGAGCGCCAGATGACCTGTTCCCACCTCATCGCGAGCCTGGCTGGTAGCCTGCGACCGGTGGATTTCGTGCCGGGGCATGGGGGAGAAGGGCACAGATGATCCGCTTCGAGAACGTCACGAAGTCTTACAAGGGCTCCGTTGTCGCACTGCGTGAGGTATCGCTCGAGATCTTGAAAGGCGAGTTCGTCTTCCTCGTCGGGGCGTCGGGATCGGGCAAGACGACGATGCTCAAGCTCCTGCTGCGCGAGGAGGTCGCCGATCGCGGTGAGATCTGGGTGGCCGGCAAGGAGATCGGGCAGCTCTCGAACTGGAGGGTGCCGTATCTACGGCGCAATCTCGGTTGCGTGTTCCAGGACTTCCGCCTGCTCCCGAACAAGACCGTGTTCGAGAACGTCGCTTTCGCCCTCGAAGTCATCGGTCGGCCCCGCCACGTGATAGGGACGCAGGTGCCCCAGGTCCTGGAACTGGTCGGCCTCGGTCAAAAGGGCGATCGCATGCCCCATGAGCTGTCGGGGGGCGAGCAGCAGCGCGTCGCGATCGCGCGTGCCTTCGTGAACCGTCCGCTGATCATCCTCGCCGACGAGCCCACCGGCAACCTCGACCCCACGACCAGCCAGGGCATCATGTCGTTGCTCGACCGGATCAACCGCACGGGGACGACGGTCGTGATGGCGACCCACGACGCCGGGATCGTCGACAACATGCGCAGGCGTGTGATCGAGATCGACCACGGGGCTGTGATCCGCGACCAGGCACGCGGGATATACGGCCTCGACCCGACCGTGTCGAGCACGCGGGGCGTCCCGGTCGTGGCGGTGTCGGCGGTGCGCGCGGGGTCGGGGGGTCTCGACCTCGGCGACGACGACGAACCGGTCACGAGTCGTCAAGAGGCGGTCCGGGCCCGCAGAGGGCGGCACTGATGCCGATCTCTGCGGGATACGTCGCGCGCGAGACAGCCACGAATCTGTGGCGGAACCGCTTGATGGCGATCGCGGCGATCCTCACCGTCGCCGTCTCCCTCTCGCTCGTCGGCACGTCGCTCTTGATGCGCCAGGCAGTGAACAACGAGCTCGTCCAGTTGAACCAGAACGTGGACCTGCAGGTCTTCGTAAAGCCGAGCGCGTCGGGCGCCGAGGTGGCGGCACTTCGCTCCACGATCAGCCAGACGCCCCAGATCCGCAAGATCGTCTATCTCGACCACGAGCAGTCCTACAAGCTGGCATGCCGGATCAGCGGCCAGACCGTCTGTAGCGTTCTGAACCCGACGACGACACCGCCGGTGTTCCAGTGCACCTTGACCAACCCCGGGGGGGCGGCCGCTGTCGCGAGCCTCCTGCAACACGTTCCGGGCGTCTTCCAGATCACCTACCCCTCCCAGGCGGCCCACACCTTGACCGCCGTGAGCAACGTCCTGCAGACGGTTCTCCTCGTGATCGCCCTCGTCTTGCTGATCTCGGCGTTGGTGCTGATCTTGAACGCCATCCGGATGGCGATCTTCTCCCGTAGGCGAGAGGTCGGCGTGATGCGCCTCGTCGGCGCCACGAGCTGGTTCATCCGTCTGCCGTTCATGGTGGAGGGCCTCGTGCAGGGGCTCATCGGGGCGATCGTGGCCGCGGGGATCGTGCTGCTCGGCGACCTCGGCATCCGAACGCTGATAAGGCACTTCCGAGAATTCTCGTCCGCCATCGTGCCCGGCCACGACGTGATCATCACCGAGATCCTCGTGGTCGTCATGGGCGCGCTGGTCGGTGCCATCGGGTCGGCTGTGGCCGTGAGGCGGTTCCTCGACGTCTGAGCAGGCCCCGGGAGGCTACGGCACAACGCAGGTAGCGGAGCTAGGTAGCTGTGTTCGTCACGACCGAGGAGCCTGGGAGCGCCCGTCGCCGCAACCCAGGGTCGCCGGCGCGGTTCCCGTCGTCGTGGCGGTGGCCCGTTTCCTGCCGTCAGGGGCCCGCCACTACGCTCTCAGCGACACGGGCCGCAATTGAAGAGAGACCTGGCGATGCAGAGTGGGGACAAGGCGACACGCGCGGCGACTTGCCGACGGGGTCGCAGACGCGAACGCGCCATGCACTTGGCCGTGGCCGTCGCGGCTTGCCTGGCCGGGCTGGCCGGATCTGCCACCTTCGGCGGTTCGGCGACGGCATCGCTCACAACGGTGGGATCGCCCCGAGCCGGGGACCGGTTCGTTCGCGTAGGCGCCGCGCCCTCGGTGCCACACGCAGCCGTCCCTCTCGGCCGCGTGCCGGGATCGGAGACGGTCCAGCTCGACGTCGCGCTCCGCCCCCGCGACCCGGCAGCACTTGCAAGATTCGCCAGCGCCGTCTCGACCCCGGGCTCTGCTGAGTACCGCCGATATCTTCGTCCCGGCGCCTTCGGGGCAGCCTTCGGAGCCACCGCGGCGACCGTGCGTGCCACGACCACCGCGCTCGAGAGACTCGGTCTGCACGTGCGCTCGGTGGCCAGCAACCGTCTCATGATCAAGGTCTCCTCGACGGTGGCGACGGCCGAGCGCGCCTTTGCGACCACGCTCGTGCGCTACCGCCTCGCGTCCGGGGCCTTCGCCTATGCGAACGTTTCGGCACCTCGGATCCCTGCGGCTCTCGCGGGCGGGATCCAGGCGGTGGCCGGCTTGAGCGACCTGGCGCTCTCTTACCCGGCGGGTCTCTCGCGGCCAGATCCGCGCACGGTCGTGCGTGTGCACACCTCGCCCGGGGCTCGCACAACCGGCACGGGCGCCGCACAGCCCTGCGCGGCAGCGGCCGCCGCGGCCTCGTCCACCGGTGGCTACACCGTTGACCAGCTCGCATCGGCGTACGGCTTCTCGGACCTCTACGCGGCCGGCGATCTCGGGGCCGGCGAGACCATAGCGATCTACGCGCTCGAGCCGTTCAGCGAGTCCGATGTCCGCGCCTACGAGGAGTGCTACTTCCCGACCCAGGCAGCCGCCATGGCGTCGGCGGTGCACGTCCTCTATGTCGACGGTGCCAGCAACGGGATCCCGAGCGACCTCGAGTCGACGCTCGACGTCGAGGAGGTCTCGAGCTTTGCGCCGCAGGCGACAATCGACGTGTACGAGGGGCCCAACAACGCGGGCACCGGCCCGCTCGACGTCTTGAGCGCGATCGTCTCGCAGGACCATGCCCAGGTGATCTCGACGTCGTGGGGCAACTGCGAGCCACAAGACGGCGGGTCCGAGGTCGTGTCGCTCGAGGCCAACCTTTTCGAGGAGGCGGCGGCCCAGGGTCAAACCGTCGTGGCCGCGGCCGGCGATGACGGTTCGACCGACTGTGGCCCCCCGAGCGGCAACCAGGCCCCGGTCGCCGCTGTCGACGACCCCGGCAGCCAGCCGTATGTGACCAGCGTCGGCGGCACGTCGTTGACAGCGCTCGGCCCGCCACCGACCGAGACCGTCTGGAACAACGCGGAAGGGGCCAGCGGCGGTGGCATTTCGTCCAATTGGGCGATGCCGGCTTACCAGTCGGGCGCTCCAGCAGCGCTCGGGGTGATCAAGTCGTACTCCTCACCCAAGCCGTGCGGCGCCCCGACGGGGTACTGCCGCGAGGTTCCCGACGTCTCGGCTGATGCCGACCCGAACACCGGCCTCGTGATCGACTGGGGTTCCTGGGGTGGCTGGACGTCCGTCGGCGGCACGAGCCTGGCGGCACCGCTGTGGGCGGCGCTGGCCGCGCTCGCAGATGACTGGCCGACATGCAGCGGGCAGCCCGTCGGGTTCCTGAACCCGGCGCTCTACTCGATCGCGGGATCGGGCGGGTACGGGAGCGCCCTGAACGACGTCACGAGAGGAGACAACCGCCTGTCCTCGATTGCCAAGTGGTGGCGGTACCCGGCTACGGTCGGGTATGACCTCGCGTCCGGTCTCGGGACACCCGATGCCGCAAACCCCTCCGGTGGGGGACTCGTTGCCCGGCTGTGCGCGCTGCCCGAGAGCGGGGGAGTGCAGTACGCCTCTCCGACGAGGTCTTCGATCACGGCCTCGGAGCACGTCGTCGAGGCGGTCCGCACGTCTTTCTCAACGGTCACAGTCACCTTGCGCACCAGGTTCGGACAGCCCGTTGCCTCCAAGCGGGTGTGGCTCGTCGCGATCGCGACGCCACCGGTCGCTGCGGGAACCACGATCAGGCCAATGTCAACCACCACCGACGTGAAGGGAGTGGCCATCTTCGAAGTGAGCGATACGACTATTCAGGACGTCGTCTACCGTGCGACAGACATCACTGACGGCGTCCTGCTGTACCCGTCGGTGGCAGTGGACTACGTGAGACCATGAGGGGCGTGATCCTCGCCGGCGGCACCGGCAGCCGGCTTCATCCCCTTACACGCATCACCAACAAGCACCTGTTGCCGATCGGTGACCGGCCCATGATCAGCTACGGGATCGAGGCGCTGGTGAAGGCCGGGGTCACCGAGATCATGGTCGTGACGGGCGGCACCCACGCCGGCGAGTTCCTGAGGCTCTTGTCGAACGGCCAGGAGTTCGGCGTGGAGCGCCTCCTCTATGCGTACCAGGAGCGGGCGGGAGGCATAGCCGAGGCTCTGGGACTGGCTGCACAGTTCGTCGGCAGCGACGCCGCTGTCGTGATGCTGGCCGACAACATCTTCGGCCGGTCGTTCGTGTCCTCGGTGCGGCGGTTCGGAGAGCGCCCAGAAGGGGCACGCCTCTTGCTGGCCGAGGTCAAGGACCCCGCCCACCTGCGCCATCTCGGCGTGCCAGAGCTCGACGAGGCGGGGAGGATCGTGAGGATCGTCGAGAAGCCGGACGACCCTCCGAGCACGTACTGCGTCACGGGCGTCTACCTCTACGACTCCGGGGTCTTCGACGTGATCCGCACTCTGCGGCCGTCGGGGCGCGGTGAGCTGGAGATCACCGACGTGAACAACCACTACGTCGCTCTCGGCTTGATCGACTACGACGTGCAGGAAGGCTTCTGGGGTGACGCGGGCGAGTCCATCGACGCCTACTACGCCGTGAACGACCACGTTCGTCGTTACGGGGCCAACCTGGACTGAGCCCAGCAGCCTCGGCGCTCGAGCGAGGTCGCGATTGCGACCCTCACCGGGGAGTTCAGTTGGTGCTCAGCGAGGGGTGGGTTGCGGTGCGAACGCCGCCGTCAAGGCGTCCGCAAGCTCGGGATAGACATAGGCGTAACCGGCCGCTGTCAGCTTGTTCGGCAGCACTCTCTGGCTCGCCAGCAGGAGCTCGTCGGCGGCCCCGCGACCGAGCGCCAACCGTAACAAAGGCGCGGGCAGGGCGAGCCTGCTCCGTCGCCCGAGCGCGTGAGCGATCGCGTCGGTCAGTTCCGCGTTGCGCACCGGGTTCGGGGCGGTCGAGTTCACCGGCCCGGTGAGCCGGGCGTCGTCGATCGCGCGAAGGAGGACGGCGATCTCGTCGTCGAGGGACACCCAGCTCGTCCACTGGTTGCCGTTGCCGAGGCGAGCGCCGAGGCCGAGCCTGAAGATGGGGGCCTCGGCTGCCAGGATCCCTCCGTCGGCGCCGCCGGCGCCGCCGAGCACGATCCCGGTGCGGATCGTCACGACGCGGATTCCGCGCTCGGACGCGGGGGTGGTGCTCTGCTCCCACGAGCGGCAGAGATCGGCAAGCACGCCGGTGCCCTGCGGGCTCGTCTCGTCGAGCACCTCCTCCCCGCGGTCGCCGTAGAAGCCGACAGCCGAACCGGAAACGAGAACCTCCGGCGGCCGCTCCAGGGAGGCGAGCGACCTGGCGAGGATGTTGCCGACTGCTATGCGGCTCGAGCGAATCGCCTCCAGGCGCTTGGCGCTCCACCGCGTCGTGATCGGAGCACCGGCCAGATGGACGGCGGCGTCGATGCCCTCGAGATCCCCGCCGGGGACCCGTGATGCGTCGAGGTCCCACCGGGATAGGTCGACGCCCACCTCACCGGGTGCGGGCTGACGCCGCACTACCGGGTACACCTCGTCTCCCCTCGCGCACAGTGCCCGGACCAGGGCGCCGCCGATGAAGCCGCTGGCACCGGTCACCGCGATCCTCACCTGAGGGACCTCCGGGGAACAGGTGCGCTGAACCCGACCACTACGGGTTCGAGCCCCGTGCCGTGGTTGTCAGCCGGTGAACGGGCCACCGAGCGTGTCGATCGGGCCATAGGGCTCGCCAGCGTCCAGATAGCACTCCTCGTGGAAGTGGTCGACCCGGTTCCACGCACCCTCGAGATAGATGTTCGCGATCACCTGGCGTGGGTGTGTGCGCGCCGCGAACTTGATCTGCTTGCCGCAGCGCACGCAGCGCACGTCGTTTCCCGGCTCCACGCCGCGCACCACGGCGCGCGTCGTGCTCACCGGGGCACTCCGACGGCCGTCACGGTTGTTGGCACAACCGGTGCCGGTACAGCGATCCTCACACCCACACGCTAGTGCCGAGCCAGCCCCGATCCGTGCTGACTGCCAGCGTCGCCGTCGCGTCGCCGAGACCCATATCGCGGGCTGACAGTGGTTGGCGGTGCTTGACTACAAGGACATGTCCATCGAGCACATCGTCGTCGACGGCTCCAACATCGCCACCGAGGGCCGCTCCCTGCCGAGCCTGAAGCAGCTGGAGGAAGCCGTCGCCGAGCTCCGGCGCGACCACCCGAACGCGGAGATCACCGTCATCGTCGACGCCACCTTCGCCCACAGGATCGACCCCTCCGAGCTTCAGCGCTTCGAGCAGGCTGCGTCGCGCGGCGAGTACGTGCACCCACCTGCCGGGGCCATCGGGCGCGGCGACGCGTTCTTGCTGCGTGTTGCCGAGAAGGTCGACGCGACGGTGCTGTCCAACGACTCGTTCCAGGAGTTCCATGGCGAGCATCCATGGTTGTTCGAGCGCGGTCGCCTTCTCGGCGGCACCCCGGTGCCGGGCATCGGGTGGATCTTCAGCCCTCGCCAGCCAGTTCGCGGCCCGCGGAGCCACCAGGCGGTGCGGGAGACGGAGCAGGCGAAAAAGCGTGTGACCAAGGCGATAGCCGTGGCGACCAAGGAGGTCGTCGAACCTGCCGGGCAGTCGCCGGCCGCGGCATCGTCCGCGAGTCGCTCGAGGAGCCGTAAGAACGGCGGGGAACCCGAGCCTGTGAAGGGAGCGGACGGGTCCCGAGACGGGGGCAAGCCCACCCCGCTCGCCGTGAACGACCCTCTGGCGTTCATCTCCTTCATCGCCGAGCACCCTCTTGGCGAACAGGTCGAGGGCGAGGTCGAGGGCTACACATCCCACGGGGCAGTCGTCCGGGTCGGCGAGATGCGCTGCTACATCCCTCTCGCCAATCTGGGTGATCCGGCTCCGCGCAGCGCCCGAGAAGTGCTCAAGCGCCACCAGCGCGGGATCTTCGTGCTGACGGCCCTTGATCCGCAACGGCGTGGTGCAGAGCTCGCGCTGCCGGGAATCGCGTACGTGTCCGGTCACCCTCGCGAAGAGACCGTGGCGGCGGAGGTCCGTCTCGCTCAGCCCTCCCGCAAGCGGCCGGAAGACCTGAGCTCTCAGGCTGCGAAGCCGGTAGAGAAGGCGCCTTCGGTGCAGAAGAAGACGGCCAAGGCGGCGGCACCGAAGAAGGCGACGCCAGCAGGAAAGGTCACGCCACCGGCAAAGGCGGGGCGGGCGGCCAAGGCGACAGTTCCCGAGAAGGCGGCAGCGAAGAAGACCCCCACATCGAACAGGCAGGCAGAAAAGCCGGCTGCGCCAAAGGTGGCGACACCTGAGAAGGCGTCACCGGCGAAGGTGACGGTCAAGAAGGTGGCGGTGGCGAAGCGCACAGGGCCGAAGGTCCCGGCGGCACCACGATCGGGAAACAAAGCCGCAGCTGCGCCGGTGGCCAAGAAGGTGCCGACGGCGAAGAGGCCGTCAACCGCGAAGAGCACACCAAGGCCCGGGTCCGTGGCGCAACCGCCCGCGAACGAGAGCGCGCCACGAGCTCGCAAGGCATCTGCAGCGCGTCAACCAATGCGCCCGCCAGTGGGCGCGCCGACAAGAGCAGCCGTCCACGAGCTCGCGGGTGTCGAGCCGCGGGCACGAAGGTCACACCGGACGACGGCGATCGCGAACCGCGCTGAATCGGAGACCACGGGCCGCGGCCGCCGAGGAACGCGCTGAGGACCGCGTTGACCACGGCCGACCCCTCGCCTCGGTTCGGGCGATCCCGGTAGCGTTACGGAGTGGCAGAGATCTCGATCGAAGGGCTCATCCCTCATAGGGCTCCGTTTCTTTTCGTCTCCGAGATCGTCGAGCTAGTCCCGGCGACCTCGGCGCGTGGCCGCTGGCACGTCACGGGGGAGGAGGCGTTCTTCGCAGGCCACTTCCCAGGAGACCCGGTTCTGCCGGGCGTGTTGATGGTGGAGTCCCTGGCGCAGCTAGCAGCGGCAGCGGTGCTCGCCGACGAGCGCTACAAGGACAGGCTCCCGCTGTTCGGGGGCGTCGACCGGGCACGCTTCCGGCGCCAGGTCGTGCCCGGGGACACCCTGGATCTTGAGGTCTCGATCGGGCACCTCTCGGCACGCGCCGGCAGCGGACGTGGAGTCGCGAGCGTCGGTGGACTGACGGCGTGCGAGGCCGGCCTGCTGTTCGTGCTGGCTCCTCGCGCCAAGTGAGGCGGGCAAGTCGATGAGGATCGCGACGTGGAACGTGAACTCGATGCGGGCACGGCTCGAGCGCGTCGAGGAGTGGATGGAGCAGGTCGAGCCGGACGTGTGCTGTTTTCAGGAAACGAAGCTTGCCGATGACGCCTTTCCGGCCGATCGGTTCGAGAGGCTGGGCTACGAGATCGCGCACAACGGTGAAGGCCGTTGGAACGGCGTAGCCATAGCATCCCGAGTCGGTCTCACAGATGCCGAGCCCGGGTTCGCCGTTGACGGCGAGACGAATGGTCCCGCCGACGGTCGTCTGATCAGCGCCACTTGCGGCGGCATGCGGGTGATGAGCGTCTATGTGCCGAACGGCCGTGCCGTCGAGAGCGAGCAGTTCCAGGTCAAGCTCGCTTTCTTGCACGAGCTACGCCGGCACCTCGACGCCAGCTGTAAGCCGAGCGACCCGGTGGTGCTCTGTGGAGACTTCAACGTCGCTCCCGACGACATCGACGTTTTCGACCCGGCCTTTTTCGTCGGCTCCACTCACGTCACCCGACAGGAGCGGGAGGCTTTGGCGGAGGTGCTCGATTTTGGGCTGACCGACGTCTTCCGGGCGTGCTATCCCGGGGCGCCCCACCTGTTCACGTGGTGGGACTATCGCGCCGGCGATTTCCACTCCGGTCGCGGGATGCGGATCGATCTCGTGCTGGCGACGCGACCGGTGGCCGATCACGTGACATTCGCTCTCGTCGACCGCAACGCCCGGAAAGGCAAGCAGCCGTCCGACCACGCACCGGTCGTGGTGGACGTCCGTTAACCTGCGACTCCAGCACTTGACGAGCCTTCTCACCCGTGTAGTATTCCCACTGAGAGTGGTCGGAGGAGTACCCAAAGAGCCAACTGAAGGGGAAGGCTTCAGGTGACCGCGTTGGATTGCGGACTACCTACTGGCGGGCGTCTGCGGGGGCAAGAGAGATGAACGGAGCACTGCATCTGCGAGCAAGTGGCCGCGTTCGGCGCGGAACTGACGTCCGTGAGGGCGGATTCTTGACGGTCGTGCCTGGTAACAGGCAGCGACCACTCATGTCTCGACCACGACAGCCGATAAAGGATAAGTGGTGCTGCTTCGCCAAGGTTTTCGCGGGCTGATCGTGAGCCGCCATCTTCGCAGTTTGTCGCGTCGCTCCCGTGACGCCGCTGCGGTCGCCCGAAGGCGGGTTCGCACGCGACGGGCGGACAACGGCGCGTCGCTGATCGAAGTCATCGTGGCCGTTGTGCTGCTAGCGATCATCAGCATCCCGGTCGCTCGCTTCGTGGTCCAGACCGGTGCTTCGGCGAGCCAATCCCGCCTTCGCGTCGAGGCGACCAACGTGGCCGAGACGGAGATCGAGAGTCTGCAGAATCTGGCGTCCTTCGGGAACATCCTGTCGGGGCAGCAGACCCTCGCCCCGGTCACCGTTGCGCAGAACGGTGGCACGCACGCCGAGACCTTCTATGCCACTGCGACCTACACACTTCAGCCGGACAGCGGAGACACCGGGGACTCGGTCTGTTCTCTGGCCGATGGTTCGCCCCTACCTCCCGAGATCTGGAATGTGATCGTCACGGTCGACTGGAAGAACTCCGGCGGTGTGGTGGAAGGCTCGGTGACCGAGGGGACCTTTCTCGCCCCCGAGGCAGGTGGGGCGATCCCGGCGACATCCGGCGAGCTGGCGGTGCCGGTCGTCTCGGACGTCAGCGGGACCCCGACTCCCTATACGGCGACCGCGGTGCCGATCAGCGTCGTGGGGAGCTGGATCGGCCCAGGATCGCAACCCACGATTCCGTCGACCGAGGTGGTTGCTGCGACCGGCAACACCGGCAACACCGGCTGCGCCGTCTTCCCGAACCTGGATCCCGCCACCGGCTGGCAGTACGAGGTCTGCGTCGGGACCACCGCCACGTGCCCGGTTCCGGCTGCGAGCGCCTACACCTCCCTGGTGACCTCCCAGGAGCTGCCCGGTATCGTGAACGGCGCTTTTGCCACCGTGCCGGCGTTCTCCGAGGGCCCGATCAACCTGTCGTTCGGAACGGCCACCGTGCCGACCGCCATCTCTGTGGATCCAGGAGTCAATTTTGCGGTCTCCTTCGTCACGCAATGCCCGGGTCCTGTCGGTACCAACGGCACCTGTTTGTACAACCTCTCCGCGGCAGGGGGTGGCAGCACCGCACCCGCAGCAGCGATTGACCTGCCCGTCACCGTGTACGAGTCCCCCCAGCTGACGGGGGCCAACAACACGTTCTCCTTCGACACCCAAGCCGTGCCGCGGCAGATCACCTCAATAACGCTATATCCAGGGAACGGCTACAACTGCTGGGCCGGTGACACACCGGACAGCGCTCCCACGTACCCCGACTATTCCGGCCTCTCTGCTACCTCTTGCAACACCGCGACACCGTCGGCGTCGCTTCCCGTCTATCCAGTCGTCATTGCGGCGACATATTCCGGCTCCGGCTTTACTTCCGTTCCCACGGTCACCGCCACGGAGTACCTCGGACCCAATGAGACCATCGCTCTCAATGCGCTCTCGCCGGCGAAGTCGACGGGCGTCAGCGCGACGGGGCTTCCGCTCGGGCAGTATCAGCTGGGCTACGAGACGACGGGCTCCAACAACCTCATCAACGAGTGGATCTGGGTGACCCCCTCGGGTGTCTATCACTCCACGGCGGCCTACACCTCCGGGCCGTCGGGGACGCCGGCGAGCCCTGGCACCGCTATCTCGGTGACGCTATGAAGCACAGAGCCCGCACCTGCGCCGTGTCGCCGCTGGCCGCCTGCCGTGCGCGGGCCGAAGCGATGCGCCGTGGCGGCGACGCGGGCTTCACCCTGATCGAGCTCATCGTGACGATGTCCATCATGCTCATAATCATGGTGATCATGTCGGCGTTCATGGTGGGATTCCAGCAGCAGAACGAGAACGTCGGGTCAACGGTCAACGGGTCACGGCAGGCCCAGATCGCCGGTACCGCCCTGGTCCAGTACCTGCGGGCGGCGGTGCAGATCGCCGGCAGCCCTCCCATCAACGGCACCTGCGCGACCCCTACGACGCTCAATACGACACCGCTCTCGACCAACGCGGGAACCGACAACCTGGGGGTGGTTGCCTACGCCGGGAACCCGAGCACGGTTGCGTCGCCGACGGCGACACCAACGCTGACGCCGATCTACGTGACCTACACGCCCGGCACGAGGCCCCTCCCGTACGGCACCGGCACGCTGACCGTGCAATTCGGGTACGCCGGCGGTACGGGCTGCACAGTGCGTATCGTCAAGACCTTTTACGTACTCGCCCCGAGCGCGCCGATCTTCACGTATTACGCGTACACGTCGGCGCCGTACACCTCACCGCCTAACACCACCAACGTCCAAGGCACCATCGCGGCGATCCCGACCGGTTCGGTGTCTGCCTGTTTGTCGAGCATTGTGGCGATCGGCATCGACGCCACCTTCTTCGCAGGTCCCAGGGCCGTTCCGACCCGCGGCTACGCGGCGGACGTCGCAACGACGCTGAACACGATCGTGTACCTCCACAACACCGTCGCATACGGCGTACCAGCCACGACGACGACCACGGTCGTGACCGGGACCACGATCGCAAGCTCATGTTGAACCCAAAGGCGGTCATGATCCGACACGACGAGAAATCGATGAGCGACGCCAAGAACCGGCTGCGCCGCGCTCTGGTAGTGAGGCGGTCGATGGCGCGGGACGACGGCGGGCAAGCCCTCATCCTGTCGCTGATAGTGATCCTGCTCATCTCGCTCCTCGTGCCGGTCATCCTGGCCAACGTGTTGAGCGAGAACACCAACTCGGCGCACGGGACCGACTTCGAGTCCGCCCTGGCCGCGGCTGAGGCGGGTGTGCAACAGTACCGGAACTACCTGGACGTCGACTCCAACTATTGGCGTTACAGCTCGGCCAACCTGCCCACGGCCGGGGACCCGGCGCTGGTCCAGGGAGGCTGGCAGCTGATCGCTAACACACACCCGACCGAATGGTTCCACTATGTGCCGAACATCGGCTTTCTTCCAAAGGGCAGCGTGACCACGGCGCCGTCGGTGCTGCTCACCGTGACCGGCCGTGCCGGAGCACCCCGCAACTACTCCTACCGCACGATTCAGGTCACCTTCCAGACCACCGGTCTTCTCACCGATGCGTACTTCTCGCAGTACGAGACACTCGATCCGCAGCAGGACACGGCGCAGGCAACCGTCCTTGCCGGTAGCGGCTCGAACCAGACGTCCACCACGCTGACCCCGTACGCGGTGAGCCTGCCCGCCGCGGTGCCGGCCACTGGCGGCTCGACGGAGAACCTGTGGGGGGCGCTCTGCCAGTACGACGACTGGCAGCCCAACGCCTTTATCGACTCCCTCAACGGTACCGCCAATGCCGTGCCCAACCCGTACAAGACGGGGTACGACTACAGCGTCACCTACCCCTATTACGGGCCATGGCGAGGAAACGAGCCGGACAACAACCGCAATAACAACAACACGTTCACCTACACCACTGGCAGTGGCAGTACTTACTGGAACGTCCAGGTCCCGGACCCTTGCGGTCCCGTCTACAATTTCGTGAGCGGCGAGCACTTCGAAGGTCCCGTGTACACCGACGACCAGCTCTGGATCTGTTCGAGCGGCACCGGCCCGACCTTCAGCGACGGCATCGAGGTTGGTGACATGCCGGCCGAAGGCTTCCCCTATGCCTACTCGCAGTGGCCTGCGCAGCCGAAGAGCACGGCTCCCGGGTGGATCGACGACGATCCCCTGGACTGGGACAGCAGTTGTGGCGGCGGCGGGACCAGCACCGGCCAGAGCTTCGGCACGGCCGGAATCCGGGGCGTGCCGCAGGTGTCACCTCAGAATGTCGACAACGCCCTGCTCCAGGCGGCCGAAGTCAATGGTTGCGTGTACACGGGACCGACCATGATCGAGTTCAGCGCCGGAGGGACGTTCAACGTCTGGAGCCCGGGGTCCGCTAATACCACGACCGGCTACGGCGTTGACGCCAACCAGTGCGGGACTTTCAGTTCCACCAGTAGCGTCCCCTATTTCCAGACAGGTCTCTCGATCCCGTCGACCGGGCTTGTCATATATGTGACCAACATTGCTTCCTCGGTCAGCGTGCCTGGCGTCCAAGCGCCCGGTGGCACCCTGACGCCTGCCCAGCTTGCCGCCCAGCTGGCCCCGTACATCACCGAAGGCGCCCTGCCGGCCTCGGCAACCTGCCTGAACCCCTGGAAGCCGTACTCCCCGGCCACGTCGCAGGTCGACTCTCAGACCTGCGCCGTCGTCTCGAGAGAGGGCGATGTCGTCGTGGAGGGCGAGGTCGAAGGCCAAGTCACCCTCAGTGCGCAGAACAACATCGTCATCAGCCGTGATCTGACCTACGAGTGCGCCGACTCGTCCGGGTCTGGAGGTGTCGCTCAACAGGAGTCGTCGTCGTACTCTCTCGCTACCACGTGCTACACCGAGTCCACGCCTGACGTGATCGGGCTAGTCGCCAACGGCGACATTGTCATCAGCAAGCCGGGGGAGTCGGCAGGTCAGGCCGGGGTAGCGGGGACATGTACTTCCGAGTCCGTCGGTTGCTCACCGACGACGCCCCCCGTCGGTTCGAACGCCAGCACGGACGACAACGTGCCCACACAGACCGAGCCCTACGAGTGGCCGGCCATCAACCCCCCGGGGAACAACACGAATGAATTCTGCGGGCAGCAAGGTGTCGGCACCCAAGACGGCACCGAGTCGTCGCAAGCCATCGGCGATGTCGTACCGGACTGTGATCTCCAGAACCCTGTCATCGACGCGGCCATGATCGCCCTCGGCGGCTCGCTCGCCGACGAGGATTGGGACGCCGGGCCGAACGGTGATGGGGCCGGGTCTGCGTGGATAGAGGGGACCGACATCTCGTGGGTTCGCGGGCCGTTCGGCTTGTCAGGTGACACCGGCTACTACAAGGAGTTCACCTACGACACGCGGTTGGCGTACCTGTCGCCGCCTGATATCAGTGTTGTAGCTGGTCTCACCTGGAACGCGTCGAACTGGGTGACGTGCGGGTCGGTGGACGACGTGAATGTCACGGTCCCGAACGCTGCCGGAGTGTGCCCGGTGATCAAAGGCATCTCGGGATGAGGGCTCGATTCGCCGCTGGCTTCAGTGCTCACCGGCAACGGAGGCGATAGAGCGCCTGGCGGGATGTCTAGTTGCACAAGGTCGGGCGAATGTGGACGACCATTCGGACGTCAGTCGGGTGAAGACGTGGCTCGAAGGCCTAGACGAAAAGGGTCCTCCCGTACGTACCGGTCGTGGGAATAGGCGACCAGTCGCACGTGATCGAGGATGGTGCGACCCGGAGCGGGTCGGCCCTGGCCCTTCGCACCGACCTCACCGAGCAGCGGCCGCAGTCACCGGCTCGGGTCCGAGCAGTTTGTCAGTGGACGGGCAGTCCCCAGAGAGGGAACCAGCGTTCGAGGTCGGGTTCCATCGAGAGGTCCTGAGCGAGCGTCACATTCAGCAGGCGTTCGCGGTCCGAGTCGCGCTTTTCTGCGGCCGGGAGCGGCACGAAGGGGTAGAAGGTGCCTCGCTTGTACAGGTAGACGAGGTAGGTGCCAGCCACCTTCGGCGCGCCCGTCGCGGCGGTGGGATCGGCTGCGCCGCCCGGGATGGGGGCGAAGCCGAAGACCGAGCAGAGCAGCTGCGGTCCCCAGCCGTGCTCCTCGAGCGTCGTGTTGACGACGTGGACCTGGTTGATCAGGTCGCCGAAGTCGTCGTCTGCGATCACGACCCAGCGGTATCCGTACGCGTCGGATTCCTCGTGGATCTTGGCGTCGTCGCCGAGGTCGAGCAGCTGCTCGACCTCCGAGGCGGTCTCTGCGAACTGCTGTCCCGTGGCCGGTTTGAAGCAGACCCCCGCCTTGCCCGTGGGCCGCAGCCCCATCGACGCCTCGAGGGTGATCTGAGCGCCGGGGAGCCCGAACAGGTGATCGAGGTTGGGCTTGACGGGCTTGGTCCGGCCCAGGAGCACGTCGAACAGCCTCACGCGGCGCGTCCCATCTGGGCTTCGAGCTCGGTCAGCTGCTGCAGGCGGCGCTCGAGGGTGGGGTGGGTGGAGAACAGCGTCGAGATGCTCACGCCACGCCCCTTGGCGAAAGCGGGAGCGAAGAAGAATGCGTTGAAATGCTCGGCCGAGCGGAGGTCGCGCGTCGGGATGCGCGACATCTCCCCGGTCACCTTGACGAGCGCCTGGGCGAGGAGCCGTGGCTGGCCTATGAGAATCGCCCCCGACCGGTCTGCCGCCAGCTCTCGGTAGCGCGACAACGTCCGGATGAGCAAGAAGCTGATCGCGTAAATCAACGCGGAGAACAGGAGCATCCCGAGCTCGAGAATGGCCAGCTGGCCTCCCGCGGCCCCGCCCCCTCCACCGCGGCCCCTGTTGCCTCCCCCGCCGAAGCCGCCGAACAACCCCGCGTAGAGGAGCACGCGGGTGAGCAGGCCGGCCAGGATCCCGAGGAAGCTGGCAATGGTCATGACTGCGACGTCACGGTGCGCGACGTGCGACAGCTCGTGCGCCAGCACGGCCTCCAGCTCGGGCTCGTTCAGGCGCCGCAGGATGCCTGTCGTGACGCAGACGACGGCGTGCTTCTGGTCGCGACCGGTCGCGAAGGCGTTCGGCATGTCGACATCCGCGATGGCCACCTGGGGCTTGGGCATGTCCGCCATTGCGCAAAGCCGGTCGACTACTCCGTGGAGCTGGGGAGCCTGCTCGCGTGTGACGATCTTGCCTTTCATCGAGTACAACGCGATCCGGTCCGAGTAGAAGTACTGCACGAAGAGCAGGACGAGTGCGATGACGAGAATGAAGACGAGCTTGACCCCTACGAGGAAGAGCACCGTGACGAACAGGGCGTAAAGGAGCCCCAGCAGGAAGACGGTCGTCATCATGCGGGCTGTGAGCCCGCGGTCTGCGGGATAGCGAGTGCGGGGTGACAACGGGCTCAGGACTCCCCTGCGTCCTCGGATGCCAGGAGCTCGCGGAGCTCGGCGAGAGAGGCCGTCTCGTGCGGCAGTGTCAGCCCTGACGGCACGAAACGATCCGCGGGAACAGGCTTACCTTCCGCCCGCACGGTTTGAACCAGCCGTGTGAGAGCGTCACGGAAAGTCGGCTCGTCATTGGCGTCGAGCGCCGCCACCAGCTTCTTGTCGAGCTCCTCCAGCGCGGCGACCTGGCTCTCCTGGAGCTCGTACTGGCCTTCTCCGAGAATGCGCACGATCATGACGCACTTCCCGCATCGTCGAGGGAGAACGGGTCGGCCGGTGCGGTGGGTGCTCCCGTGGCCGGCTCGTCGTGCACGAGCTCGCCGTCGACCGGCTCGTCGGCGGCCGCGTTGCCGGTGCCGAGCTCGCCGCTCGGTGCGGCCGCCGGTGGATTGAGCTCGGACTTCATCTGAGCGAGCTGAAGTTGCACGTCGCTCGAGGCGGCCGCCTTGTCGAGCTCAGCCTGGATCGGGTCCGAGGACCCGGACAGGTCCGTGAGCGTCCCGGAGGCGAGGAGCTCGTCGACCGCGCCCGCCCGTGCCTGCATCTGCGCGATCTTGTCCTGGGCCCGTTGCATGGCGAGTCCCGTGTCGCTCATCGACTCCGAGATCCCCGAGACGGCTTCGCCGATGCGTGTCTGTGCCTGAGCCGCCGTGTAGGAGGCTTTCAGCGTCTCCTTCTGGGTGCGGAAGGCCTCGACGCGCGCCTGGAGCTGCTGGGTGGTCGCCTCGAGGCGCTCCTGCTGTTGTGCCAACTGCTCGTGCTGGGTCTTCAGGCCCTCGAGCTGCGTGGCGATCCCGGACCGCCGGGTGAGAGCCTGGGTGGCCAGGTCCTCGCGGTTTTGCGCCAGTGCCTGGCGGGCCTGGGCCTGCAGCTTGGCGGCGGCCTGCTGCAGTTGCTGGGCCTGCAGCTCGATGCGCTTCTTGGCTGTCGCGACGTCGGCCAGGCCCCGCTTTACCTGTTGCAGCTGCTCGATCTGCTTCTCATAGGAGAGATCGAGCGTTTCGCGGGGATCTTCCGCTTTGTCTAAGACCTTGTTTGCCTTGGCCTGGACGATGTTCGTCAGGCGCTTCATCACACCCATTTGCGCTCCCTTGACAGTCTTGTCCTCAGCATAGGCGGGTCGAAGGCTCCAGCTCGCCGCGCCACTAGGGTGGCCAGCCATGGACGACCAGCTCTGCATCCTGAGCGTGCACGCGCATCCCGACGACGAGGCGTCCAAGGGCGCCGGGACCATCGCGAAGTATCACGCCGCAGGTGTTCACACGGTTCTTGTGACCTGCACGGGCGGTGAGGAAGGCGACATCCTCAACCCCATCATGGACACCCCTGAGGTAAGAGCCGACATCGCCGGGGTCCGTCGCCGCGAGCTGGACCAGGCCGCCGAGATCATCGGCTACACCGAGGTCGTCCTGCTCGGCTACCGCGACTCGGGCATGCCGGGCTCGAAGGCGAACTCGGACCCGCGTGCCTTCGCCGCCCACCCGCTCGACGAGACCGTCGAGCGCCTCGTCGCCGAGATCCGCAGGGTACGCCCGCAGGTGATCATCACCTACGGCGACGACCGCGATCGCTACCCTCACCCCGACCACATCCGGGTGCACGAGATATCTGTGGCGGCCTTCGACGCCGCAGGCGACGAGGCGGCCTT
This sequence comes from Acidimicrobiales bacterium, assembly GCA_050015175.1. Lineage (GTDB taxonomy): Bacteria > Actinomycetota > Acidimicrobiia > Acidimicrobiales > Bog-793 > Fen-455. The sequence goes on from JBEKBX010000002.1 coordinate 120,148, forward strand.
CCCTGGCGCGGGGGAGCCGTATCAGCCTTTGAAGATGTACTTCACGGTCTGGTCCCACGCGCGGATCGTGGCCACGCATGCCAAGTTCCTCGAGCTCGGCATGGAATCGCCCTTCGACGAGAGCTGGCTGGAACGCCCCAGTGACGACGACAAGATCACGACGTCGATCGACCTGACGGGCTTCGAGGACGTCCGCCGGCTGGCGCTCTTGGCGCACGCTACACAGGTCGACCCGACTTCGAAGTACTGGTTCGGGCTACCTCCCGAGATAATGAGGACGATCCATCCCCAGGACGACTACATCCTGGCGCGCAGCCTCGTCGGCACGGACCTTCCCGAGGACGATCTGTTCGCAGGGGTGCGGCACCCGGCGAGCCGGTAGCATCCGCCCGCGGCAAGGATGTAAGCACACGCGGTGCCGGCGGAGACGCCACCGGCGTACTGAGGAGGATGACATGGCCAAGTGGCTGACCCAGGAGTGGCTCGACGAGGGAAAGAAGCTTGCCGAGGGCCAGCCGGAGCGCCCGGGGGCTTCCGCGAGACTGCAGTACGTCATCACCGGCGGACCCGAAGGCGACATCCGCTACTACTGGGTGCTCGAGAACGGGAAGCTCCTCGAATCGCGCCTAGGCGAGCTGCCCGATGCCGAGGTGACCCTCACGGAGAGCTACGACGACGCCATGCGCATCCAGAAGAACGAGCTCGACGCGAACGCCGCGTTCATGCAGGGACGTGTGAAGGTCACAGGCAACATGGCGAAGCTCATGGCGTTGCTGCCGATCACGAACTCGGCGGAGTACAAGCAGCTCCAGCTCGACACCTTGGAGATCACCGAGTTCTGATCCCTCGTCCACGCTTGCGCCGCAGCGCGGCGTGCGTGCGGGCCGGCACGTTCAACGAACGCGCATCAGCTCCCTGAGCGCTCGGTAGCCGAGGAGCTTCACTCCGGTCGCGTCGACCGCTTCGGCCAGCGCCGCCTTGCTCGCTAGCAGCCCACGGTCGGCCGTGCGCTCCTGCCAGTCGGGCGCCGCGGCCCGGAGCTCGGGCGTGTCGAGTGCCGGCCGCAGGCAGACCTCGGTTACCCCGGGCTCGAGGGCGCCGAGCAGCCTTGCCAGTTGCGTCTTCAGGTTGGAGTCGTCGGCCTCGGGGACGCCGAAGGCCGGCCGTCCGGGCGCATGGCCGGCGGGCTCGCCGGTCAGGATGACACGATCGGGTGACACGACCCCGCGCTCGGCGGCCAGGGAGCGGAACGGGAATCCGGCAAGGCGCTGCGCGCCGGCGTCCGGCAGGCGCAGCGGCAGGCGGAAATCCTCGGCCAGGTCCAGGAAGACGTCGAAGAATTCAGGCTTGAGCTGGACGGCGTCCAGGTGGGCATCGAGATGGCTCACATCGAATCCCCAGTAGATGGCCCGCTCGAGCTGAGCCCGGCACTCCCGGCGCACCTCGTCGAGATCCGCGTGGTCCCAGAGGTCGGCCGGCGTCCGCGGGAAGCCTCCGTCTCCGTCGAGAAGGGACGGCGCGTGGGTGATCGGTCCCCAGCGGTACAGATCGTGCTCGGCGTTGAGCGTGAGACCCACGCCGACGTCTTCTCCCCGGTACTGTGCCGCAGCGCCTCGTGCCCAGGGTGCCGGGACCATCAGCGTCGCAGTCGTGGCGGTTCCGGTACGCAGTGCTTCGTATGTGGCGACGTTCCCGGCGTGGAACACTCCCAGCTCGGCACACTTGAGCACGAGCACGCGGTCGTCGGGTCCGTAACCGAGTCGCTCAACGAGTGCAGTCACCGGATTGACGGTAGCCGCAGTGCGCATGTCAGCCGACAAATGCCAAGCTGAGTTCGCCGAGCCGGAGCGCACAGGACAGACCACCTGCTCGCACGGACGAGGAAAGTGGCACACTGACGCGATGGTGTTCTCAGGCATTCTGGCCTCGGGCGACCTCGTTGGCGGGATCGTCGCAGGCGTGATCGTCCTGGCGATCGTGGTGATGATCGTCTCCCGTTCGTTCCTGACGGTGGTGACGGAGTACCAGCGGGCGGTGTTCTTCCGTTTCGGGCGAATCCGTGCGCAGGCCAAGGGCCCGGGCCTGATCTTCCGCATTCCCGCAGTCGACAGGGTCGTCAAGGTGAACCTCCGGGTCGAAGTCGTCGACATCCCCCCGCAGTCAGCGATCACTGCCGACAACGTCACCTTGCAAGTCGATGCTGTCGTCTATTTCCGGGTCGACGACCCCGTCAGGGCCATCGTCGGAGTGGACAACTTCCGGCTTGCCAGCCAGCGCATCGCCATGACGAGCCTGCGTTCGATCATCGGCCGCCACGAGCTGGACAATCTCCTCGCCCACAGGGAGGACATCAACAACGAGCTCAAGGCCCAGATCGCGCTGTCGACCCAGGGTTTCGGCGTCGAGGTGCACGAGGTCCAGATCCGCGACATCTCCCTCCCAGGCGAGCTAGTGCGGGCGATGTCCCGGCAAGCTGAGGCGGAACGGGAGCGCCGGGCCAAGGTGATCGCCGCGACCGGCGAGCTCGAGGCTTCGAGAGAGCTGTCGGAGGCGGCGACGATGCTCGCTTCTTCCCCGGGTTCGATGCAGCTGCGGTCGCTGCAGACCCTTGCGGAGGTCGCGACCGAGCACAACTCCACGTTGATCTTCCCCATCCCGATCGAGCTGCTCGAGTTCATGAGGCGGCCCGGCGCGGTCGACGGCGTCAGCCCATTTGCCGTGCCCCCTCCGACTCCGGCCTCGCCGCCCGCGGCCGCAGGGCCCTCCTTCCCGGCAGCTGTCGCGCCCATTCCGGGTGCCGCCGCGGAGCTCGGTACTCCCGCGCCGGCTGAAGACAGGACGGGCAGCCCGTCGGCCTGAGGCGGACGGAGGCGATCGGGTACCGCCCTTTTTTGAGACGAGGTGGTTGGGCGCGGCCCTCACGTGCCCGATCGGCGGGCGGGCCTGCGGTCGAGGGGGACGATTCGCCTGCCCAATCGGCCGAGCGCCAAGCCGATCGCAACGCCCCCGACGACGTCGGAGGCGTGATGGATCTTCGTGTGGATACGGCTGAGTGCCACCACGGTCGCCAGTGCGTAGTAGGCCGGAGCCAACTTCTCGTCCTCCGCGAGCAGAGTCGCGGCGCAGAACGCGGCAGTGGCGTGGCCGGAAGGGAAGCTCGACGTGATGGGCTGGCGGAACGGCAGCGGGTGAGCCTCCATGGGCCTGGGGCGTCGTCTTCGGAACAGGGATTTCACCCCGATATTGACCAGAACCGACTCGATTCCGGTCGCGACGATGGCGCGCAGTCCTGCACGGGTGTCGCCGGGACGGCCGCGAAGGATCCGCACAAGACCGAGCGCGGTCCAGAGCAGCCCGAAGTCGCCCAGTGCCGTGGCGGTGTAGAAGAGGCGATCCGCGATCCGGTTGCCGCGCAACTGGGCGAAGGCCTCGTCGACTCGCGCGTCGAGCGATTTGACGAACGGGCGAATCAAGCTGACAAGCTTTCCGCCCCGAGGGTGGCGGCCTCCAACGCCGGAGAGCCGGGCTTCGTCAACGGGACCGCTGCGATTTCGGCTGTGCCCAGCTCTGACGCCGCCAGAGTTGGGTCACCTCCGAAGGAGGGGCAGTAAGCCTGGTAGGCGCAGAAACGACACAGGCTCGACGGGTTGGGCCGGAAATCGCACTCCCTGCACGCCCGTTCGATGGCTGACCACACGCCGAGAGCCCGCTGGCGCGTGCCGCGCATTGCCTGATCTGTCGGTGCCGCCGAGATGACGATCCGGTCACGCAGGTAGAGGAGACGGACGACCGATGGCCGTCTTCCCAGTTCGGCCTCGCACATGAGGGCGTACATTTGCACCCCGCTCAAGCGTGACCTGGACTGCTCGGTGCGCGGAGCGCGTCCGGTCTTGTAGTCGACGACCGCCAGGCTGCCGTCTTCCAGCTCGTCGAGGCGGTCGATGATGCCCCGCACCGTGACACCGTCGAGCTCCGTGCTCAGGTTCAGCTCGAGCCCGATCGCGTTCACGCCGTCCGGGTCCTCGAGCTCGAGGTAGCGGTCCACGAGCACACGCGCGTCTACAAGGAAGGCGATTGTCTCGGCCTCGTCGAGCTTGAGTCCCGCGAGCTCGTCGCCGTCCTGCAGCTCCCGCCAGGCTGCATCCAGGGTCTGCTGCGCCGCGGCCCTGCTCCGCGAGCCACGGGGGCGCTCGGTGAAGAGCAGCTCTAGCGCACGATGGACGAGCGTGCCTTTGAGCGCCGCAGGTGACGGCGGCTCCGGCAGGCGCTCGACGACCGAGAACCGGAACGCGAGCGGGCAATTCGTGAAGGCCGTGATCTTCGACGGAGAAAGTGTGCTCGGAAGCGGTAAGTCGGTGACCGGAGAGACCATTGCTGCCAGGCTACGCCGGGGGTGGGTCAAGAGTTCGGATCACCGAGCTGGCGACGACGGACGGCTGCTCGAGCGGTCCGAAATGCCCGAGCCCGGGGACGACCTCGAGGCGGGCATCCGCGAGACGTGCCTCAAGCGGCTTGAGGGCGGCCGGGCCGAAGCTGTTGGTCTCGGCGCCGCATGCGAGCACGACGGGGCAGCCGACCGCGGCGAGTCGGGAGAAGGCCGGATGGCGCAAGCCGTTCTCGTACATGAGCGCCTCGTTCTCGCGCCTGCACCGGAGCCGGACACAGCCGTCGGGCAGGTCTTCGAAGCCGAATTCAACGTAGGCGGCAAGCGCCTCGGGGTGAAGTACGTTGAGAGGGGGCTTCGACGCGTAGTTGGCATAGGCCTCCTCCCGGGAGGCAAAGACCTCCCGACGTTGCCTGGCTCCCCGCGCGAGCGCTTCGGACGCTTTCGATGCCAGCGGGTCGTCGGAGCCGAACACGACCGGCTCGAAGCAGTACAGGGCCGAGAAGGTACCGGGACGCGCCTCCTCGGCCAACAGGAGGGCGGTGCCGCCGCAGGAATGGCCGATGCCCAGGGGCCCCTCGAGCCCGAACGAGTCGACGGCGGTCAGGACGTCAGTCCCGAAACCGACCCAGTCGAAGTCCAGGTCCGGTGGCACTCCGGACTCGCCGTGGCCACGCAGATCCAGTGCAAGGCAGTGGAGACGGGCTCCGAGACCACGTGCCAGCGGGCCGAGCACGTGAGCGTGGAAGCCGGTCGCGTGTACGAGCAGGGCAGGCGGCCCGTCACCTCCGAGGTCGTGCAGGGCAACGGCTACGCCATCGGGGGTCGTGGCTCGGGCGGGCTGCACTGGGCTGCAGGCTAACCACTGGCGCCTGGCGCGATGGCGACCAAGGCGACGGAGCGGCTAGAAAGAGCGAACTGTGCAGCACCTTCTCTCGTCCTGGGGCTATCTCGCGCTCCTGCTTCTGACCTTCGCCGAAGCGGCCTGCGTGCCGATCCCCTCCGAGGTGACGCTTGGCTACGCCGGGTACCTGGCCTCGACCGGCAGGCTCGACGTCGCGGCGGTGATCGTTCTCGCCGTCTGCGGAGAGCTCCTCGGCTCGTTCGTGGGCTGGTCCATCGGCCGCTTCGGCGGGCGTCCCCTCGTGGAGAAGTTGGGCCGCTACGTCCTGCTCACGAGCTCCGACCTGGACCGGACGGAACTCTGGTTCCGCAAGCGCGGTGAGCCGGCGGTCTTCTTCGGGCGCATCCTGCCCGTGGTGCGCACCTTCATATCGATCCCCGCCGGGATCGCGGAGATGGGCCTCGTGCGTTTCGGCGCGGCCACGTTGTCGGGAAGCGCCATCTGGTGCACGGCGATCGCCCTGGTCGGCTACGAGCTGGGCGGGGAGTGGACCAGGATCACCAAGGGCTTCAGTGCCGCGGGTTACGCGCTCGTCGCCCTCGTGGTCGTCGTGATCGTCGCCTTCGTCCTGCACCGCTACGCAGCTGTGCGCCGCGAACGTGCCACGACCCGCCACTAGCTGCGGTCCGGCAGTCCGACCGGGCTGAGCTCAGGCCTTAGGGCAGCGAGCCGCCGAAGCCTGCCCGGAGTTGGGGCTGACCTCGAGGCACGACTCGTCGACCGCCACGAAGTCCTTCGCCGGGATCTGCTTCATCATGTCGATGAGGGTGATCGGCCACTGCGGGAAGGCGCTTCCCTGGAAGTACCAGTTGCTGCCGTTGTCGGCGAGTATCAGTCCGTAGTGCTGCATGGCCGTGATGATCACCGCTAGTTGACCGCAGTACGGTGACCCGGCTTTGCAGATGTCGGAGGCGCTGAAGCTGGCGCTCAACCGGAAACGTGCCCCCATGGGGGGATAGTCCGCACCGCAGGACCCGGCCTCGTGGCGAGCCGGCCAGATGTAGGCGTCGTCGGTGCACTCGGCCGTGAAGCGGATCGCGTGGTCGACCTTGCCGGCGAGCACCTCCTGGTACTTGATGAGACCGGGCAGGATCGGGAGGCCGGCCGCATCGGCCGAGGTCCAGCTCGGCGGGCGGAGGGCGTTCGAGTTCAGGTTCCAGATGGCGCCCGAGCCGGCCGTGGAGGCCGTCTTGGACACGTAGTGCGCGTCCCATAGTTCGTACAGGACGCAGGTCGTCGGGTCGACCATGATGGCGTGCCGGTCTCCCGAGGCGTTGAGGCCTCCCTCGATCGGCGTGGTCGGGCCGAACGGGTAGGGGCCCCTGTCGCTCTCGTCGGCGTACTCGAAGCTCAGGTGGATGAAGGCCTGCGTCTCGGGGTTGATGACCGTCCACGGGATCCCATATGGGTAGCCGCCTTCATCGGGACCGAAGTCGGGATGGAGGTTCGTCGTGGAGGCGGCCATGTTCGCCATCCAGGTCGCGCTGTTCTTATTGACCGGAAGCTTGGAGATGTCCGTGTTCCAGACGTTGTTCGCTGGGAACATCTGGCAGTTCGGCGCGCCGGGCACGGCCGGCCCCTTTGGCGAGGTCGCCCGCGGGACGGCCGCCGCTCTGGCCGAGGAGGGCGCGATCGGGGCGCTCGCGAGGATCACGGGGAGGCAGGCGATGACGGCCACCTGTCCCAGGTGGGTGTGCAGGCGCGATCGACCGAAGTAGTCCATCTTCGGAGTATCGGCCCTCCCGGTGTCGCCTTGAGCCCTTCTTGCGGGTTCGGCCGCAGAGCCCTACGGTCAGCCCGAAGGAGGGATCCGACGATGGACGAATTCGAGAAACTGACCGAGCAGGGAGCCGGCCCCCTCGCTCACCTCCTGGAGGAGGCTGTCGGGCTGGCCCGCCAGGCCGGCGAGCTCACGCTCGGCTACTTCCACTCGGCCGCTCTCGACGTCGAGCAGAAGAGTGACGGGTCGCCCGTGACCCAGGCTGATCGCCAAGCCGAGCGGCTCATCCGCGAGGAGCTCCAGCGGCGGCACCCTGGCGACGGGATCCTCGGGGAGGAGGAGGACGAGAAGCCAAGCGAGACCGGACGTCGGTGGATCGTCGACCCGATCGACGGCACACTGGCTTTCACGCACGGCGTGGGCCTGTACTCGAACCTGCTGGCCCTCGAGGACGAGCAAGGCATCGCCGTGGGCGTGATCAACGTGCCCGCTCTCGGCGAGACCGTTTACGCGGCGCGAGGGCTGGGCTGTTATTGCAACGGCGTACCTGCCCGGGTGAGCGAGTGCGATGAGCTCGCTGAGAGCTACCTGACCACGAGCAGCTTCGGCGAGTGGGACGAGACCGTGCTGCTGCGGGTGAGACGATCCGGTCTCGCACTTCGCACTTGGGGCGACGGCTACGGCTACGCCCTGGTCGCGACCGGGAGGCTGGACGCGATGGCCGACTCATGGGCGCAGCCTTACGACATCGCCGCGATGCCCGTGATCATCTCGGAGGCGGGCGGGCGGTTCACGGACTGGAGTGGTGCGCCGGGGTTCGAGGGCGGCTCCGGGCTCGCGACCAACGGGCGCATCCACGATGCGCTCTTGAAGCTCTTGGGCAGCTCTCCCGGGCGATGAAGGAGACGTCCGAGGTGATTCGCGGCCGTGAGGCAGTGCGATGAGGCCCCTTGTCGGATCGCTGCTCGTCCGTGGCATCGGGGTGCTGGTCACCAACAAACCCGAGCTCGGATCAGGGCCGCTCGGCGTGATGCGCGATGTCGACCTCGTCGTCGAGGACGGCACGGTGGTCTGGATCGGAAGCGCCGGGAGCCCACCGGCAGCCGACGAGGTGCTGGAGGCCGCCGGCCGGTGCGTGGTGCCCGGCTTCGTGGACTCGCACACGCATCTCGTCTTCGCCGGCGACCGGTCGGAGGAGTTCACGGCGAGGATGGCGGGAACCCGCTACAACGCCGGGGGGATAGCGGCCACCGTCGCAGCCACGCGGTCGGCCCCTTCGAGCCTGCTCACGGAGACGGCTGCCAGGCTCAAGCGGGAGGCCGAGACTCAGGGCACGACGACTCTCGAGACCAAGTCGGGTTACGGCCTGACGGTCTACGACGAGTCGCGATGTCTCGAAGTCGCCGGGACGGTCGCAGAGGAGGTCACCTACCTCGGCGCGCACGTCGTGGCACCTGAGTTCCGCGGGCGGGATGAGGACTACGTCGCACTCGTCACCGGCGCGATGCTCGACGCCTGCGCACCGAAGGCCCGGTGGTGCGACGTCTTCTGCGAGAAGGGGGCCTTCGGCCCCGAGGCCGCCCGGGAGATCCTGCAGGCCGGCCTTGACCGCGGGCTGGGCCTTCGCGTGCACGCGAACCAGCTGTCTCACGGTGCCGGCGTCCAGCTCGCCGTCGAGATGGGCGCGGCTTCGGCTGACCACTGCACTCATCTCGACGGGGCGGACGTCGACGCGCTTGCCGGATCAGACACTGTGGCGACCCTTCTTCCCGGGGCCGAGTTCTCCACGCGCTCGCCGTACCCCGACGCGCGCCGCCTGCTCGACTCCGGCGTGACGGTCGCGCTCGCGACCGACTGCAACCCAGGAACCAGCTACACGACGAGCATGCCGTTCGTCATCGCCCTCGCCGTGCGCGAGATGCACATGACGCCCGACGAGGCGTTGTTTGCCGCCACCGCCGGAGGTGCACGTGCCCTTCGGCGTGACGACCTCGGCGTCCTCGCTCCCGGGTTCCGCGGCGACCTCGTCGTGTTGGACGCCCCGAGCGCCGCCCATCTCGCCTACCGTCCCGGCGTCAACCTCGTCGCCGCCGTGGTCCGCGCGGGCCTGCTGTTGGGATAGGGGGCAAGCCCCGGTGCACAGCCGGAGGACGGGAGCGCCGGGCGGCGGGCACCTGCGACCCGATGGGGGGCCGGTGGTCCTCTCGGCTTAAGCTGCGCAGACTGTGATCGATGCGGACGAGTCGCGCGCGCCGGCGCCGCCGGCGGACACCACGGCGTCCGTGCACAAGCGGGGCTGGCGACGCCAGGCGCTCGAATGGGCTCTGGTCGTACTGGTCGCGGTGCTCGTCGCGGGGGGGCTACGGGCGTTCGTGGTGCAGTCGTTCTACGTGCCCACCGGCTCGATGTTGCCGACGCTTCAGATCGGGGACCGGATACTCGTCGCGAAGATCGGCTACACGATCCATCGCGGTGACATCGTCGTGTTCCGTCGTCCGCCGGCAGACACCGACACCGCGGACGCCGATCTCGTGAAACGGGTCATCGGGTTGCCCGGGGAGACGATCTCGTCGGTTCGGGGCACGGTGCTCATCGACGGGAGGCCCCTTGCCGAGCCTTGGCTGCCGAAACTGGTCGGGTCGTGCGCGGAGACGGCGGAGAACATCGCGACGACCAGGATCCCTCCCGACCACTACTTCATGATGGGTGACTGCCGCGGGAACTCCCTCGACAGCCGGGCCTGGGGAACCTTGCCGGCCTCGTACATCGTCGGGAAGGTCGAGGTCATCATTTGGCGCTTCGGCCATCCCTACCTCCACTTCTTCTGAGGCATTTCATCTCAAGGTCCGCGATCACCGGCCTCGTCCCGCAAAGCCCTTTCGCTCGGGTCGTCCTGGTCGTAGCGTGTGTGTCGGGTCCTCGGGTGTAAGCCCTTATCCAAGAGCCGGGCTCGAGGGTGAAAACCGGTCACGCTGGCAGGTCTTCAGACCGCAGGTGTCGTTCCCTCCCTGGGACGCTCCCGAGGGCCCGCTCAAGACAGTGACACCCCCGGAGGGCTATGGCGCGCAAGAGTTGATGGGTGCCGGCGAGCCCCGACCTGCCGTGGCCGTCGGCCATTCGGGAGCAGGACGTGCCCGCGGCGCTGAGCCCGTCGGGCCAGCGGCGCGATCGTGTCGTCGCGATCGCCCGCCGGCGCCGGGCACGCGCGGCCGCGGTACGCAGGAGACGCCTCGTGCTCGCGCTCGTAGCAGTCGTCGCGCTTGTCACCGCGACGGTCCTTTTCACCGGCAAGGCCGGGTCGAAGCTGTCCCCGCAACGCGCCCTGATCGTCGCGCTCGCCACCAGCCAGCTCGGCTACAAGACCGATCCGCCGGACACCTACTGCAACCGCTTCAGTGCCTACTGGCACGCCGGGGCCACCGATTGCCCCAGTTCGAACCGGGACGAGCAATGGTGCGCCGACTTTGCCGCGTGGGTCTGGCGACAGGCCGGTGTCCGCTTCGTCTACGGCCTTGGCCCGGACGACCTGAACGCCGCCTCGGTGAGCTTCTATGTGTGGGGGGTCGCGCACCACACCTGGCACCCGGTCGGTTCGGGGTATGTGCCCCAACCCGGGGACGTCGCGGTCTACGGGCTCGACACCCAGACCCTGCAGGCCCAGCACGTGGCTGTCGTCACCGGCTACTCACCGGGCGCGAGAGGCCCGGACGTCGTGAACGGTGACGGCGAGCGGACCGGCTTCAGCGTCGTCGAGTCGGGCAGCGACCAGTACAAGTCCGATATCACGGGCAACGGCGGACAGCTCGCGGGCTATGTCTCGCCTCCTCCCGTGCCCGTGTCCCATCGCCGCCGGGAATGAGTCGCCCGACGGGTTGATAGGGATCGGACGGCACCGCGGTCAGAGAATCCGCTTGCCCGTCTCCGAGGTGTCGTGGCCGCCAAGAGCTCGTAGCGAAGCCCGGAAGTCTCTCGAGGACAGGAGCTCGAAGAACGGGGCGAGCAGTGGCTCCTCGAGCGAGGAGGCGTTGAGCACGAGATCGAACGGCTCACGCCTGACAGGGACAAAGCCGAGCCCGAACGCACGGGCGGCCGTGAGCACGCCGAGCGCGCAATCAGCGCGTCCCGCAGCAACCGAGGCGGCGACCGCCAGATGCGTCCGTCCCTCCCGTTGGTAGCCGAGGATCGACCCCGGCGCGATGCCCGAGCGAGCAAGCTCGTAGTCGAGAAGGGCGCGTGTGCCCGAGCCTGGCTGGCGGTTCACGTACCGGAGCCCGTCGCGCACCAGGTCCTCGACGCCGCGTAGGCCGAGCGGGTTGCCGGGCGCGACGATGAGGCCCTGTTCCCGAACGGCGAGGCGCACAACGGCGATGTCGCGCCCCGGGAGCACCCGATCCAGGTAGGCAAGGGTGTACTCGCCCGACTCGGGGTCGAGCAGATGTGATCCGGCGAGATGGCAGAGCCCGTCGCGCAGCGCCATGAGACCATCCAGCGAGCCGACCTCGGTTAGCGCAAGTGTCAGCCGCGCGTCTCTGCTGCGCAGGCAGGAGGCCGCGAGGTCCAGCGCCGCGTCACCCGAGCCGACCACCACGATGGTGCTCTCGATTGCGGCAGCCTGTCTGAGGAGCCGGACCTCCACCTCGGCGCCCGCTTCAGGGCCCTCCTCACCCGCAGGTATCCGCAGGAGCCCGTCGGCTCTCACTAGCGAGGTGAGCACGCCCGCGCCGCGAGCAAGCGGTGTCGCCACGAGCCGGCCGCCGACCCGGCCCAGACGGACCCGCACCCACTCGTCCACGTCCAGGGGTGAGGCGATCGTGCGGGCGACCCGCGCACCGGCAGTCGGACGCGCTCTTTCCACCGTGCCCTCGAGCCGCGCGAGCAATGGCGCCGCGAACAGCTCGAAACTCAGCGCTGCCGATACCGGATATCCGGGCGCTCCCAGCACCGGTGTGGAGCCGATCGCACCGAGGACGACAGGGTGCCCTGGCCTGACGGCCACACCGTGCACGGCGAGAAGACCAAGACGCTCGATCACCTCCACCGTGTAGTCGTCGCGACCAGCGCTCGCTCCGGCGATGACCACCAGCAGGTCGCACGCCCCCGCGGCCTCGAGAGCCGCACGGCCGATGCCGTCGGGGTCGTCGGGCTCGATCGGGAGCACGATCGCCTCACAGCCGATCTCGTTTGCCAGTGCGGCGAGCATGAGCGAGTTCGTGTCGTAGAGCTGGCCCCCTGTGATGTCGGAGCCGATGGGTCGTATCTCGTCGCCGGTCGGCAGCACTGCCACGACAGGCTTGCGCCGCACCGGTACCTCGGTGACGCCGGCGGCGCCGCAGGCGGCGACGTCGGCGGCGCGCAATCGGTGACCCTCGAAAAGGAGGAGCTCACCCGCTACGACGTCCTCGCCGATCGACCTCACGTTCTCGTAGGGCATGACGGCGGCCCGGAGCTCGGCGCATCCACCCGTGAACCCGACGTGCTCGCGCATCACCACGGCGTCGAAAGGGTCGGGAAGGGGATCCCCGGTGTCGACGACCTCGTAGGAGCCCGGGGGGATCAGAACCGGTGCAGACTGACTGGCATCGGTCGTGTCCGATGCCAGCACGGCGATGCCGTCCATTGCCGAAGCCTCGAAGGGGGGCGACGACCGCAGGGCCCAGACCGTTCGAGCCGTGACCCGGCCGACAGCCTCGGCAAGAGGAACCAGCACCTCTTCAACTCTTTCGGGGCACGACGCGTTCGCGCACACGCGCTGCCAGACTTCGAGCGCTTCGGCTACTTGAGTCATGTGCGTTTCTCCGCGCCGAAAAACGAGACCACGTCCCCTTCGGCGAGGGGTTCCTCTGGGTCCTGGCTGACCCGGGCCCCGTTCAACGTCGCGACGAGATGAGAGCCGAGCGCCCCACCGATTGCCGCGGCGGCGGCTCCGAGCGTCGCCGCCCGGACCGTGACCGTCTCGGGAAGACCGGCACGGATGACGGTGCCGGACCCTGTCCAGGCACCCGGAATGGCCCCTCGTCCGGGCCACTCGACGCGGACCGCGGGAGCGGGGCGAACCACCGCGTCCTGGTACTCACGGCGATCGTTCAGGTTCGTCACCGACTCGAGTCCCGGGTCGAAACGTGCCAGGTCCCCGTCTGCGAGCAGGGCCGTCTCGTCGAGCTCGCTCCAGTGACACGCGTCGAGCAGGGACGAGACCGAGAGCCGATCGGAGTCCAAGAGGCTCCGGACGGCGGGCGCCAGGCTGACCCGATAAGCGGACGAGAGCGGCTGACGGAACCCGCGGACGAAAGGGACGCACGCGTCGGCACCGTCGCCGAGCCCGCTCACGACGCGCCGGACGAAGGCCGGATGGAGAAAGGGAACGTCCGCCGACGACACGTACGCGATCTCGCCACGACCCGCCAGCGCCTCCAGACCGGTGCGGAGACCGCCGAGCGGACCTCGGCCTTCCTCGAGATCGTCGAGCACCTCGAAGACGTCCGGCAGCGAGGGGAGCGACTGGCCCCGGGAACGGACGAGCACGACAGGACCCCCCACGCCACGGGCGACGATCCCCGCGATGCGACGCACGAGCGTGGAACCGTGCCACTCGAGGCTGGGCTTGGGAGATCCCATCCGCGACGAGCGACCCCCGACAAGGACGATTCCGGCACTGCGGTTCAGGTGAGACAAGGTCCCCTCGGGTCCAGCGCCGCCGCTTTGCCCTCAGCGGGTGCATGTTCAATCGGTGGCGTGCGTATCTCCTGGCTCCGTGAGCTCGTCGGCGAGGCGCCGGGCGATCGCGAGGGCGTCGAGTATCGAGACCCCCGAGCGCGCCGCGAGGTAGCAAGTGACGGGCGCCGCCTTACGCTCGGACGCGTGCGCACTGATTCCCGCGAGCGCGAGGAGGTTCTCGACGTCCTCGTCGGTGATGGGCGGCGCCCCCAACTCTGCTGCGTAACGATCCAACCAACCACGGGTGTCGAGTGCCATGGGTGCCGAGCGTAGCGAGACCGCGCGCGTTCCGCCCTCGGCGCGGGTCGTGAGGGTGCCTCTCGCGATGGGCAAGAGCCCGAGCGCCGTCCTGCGGGCCGCTGGCGGCGATTCCCGGCCGTTCGCGCTCTTCGGCTCGTGGTCGGGCGGGCGTGCGCTGGTCGGCTCCGACCCCATCCTCGTCGTCGAGGACGCTCATGACCCCTTCGCCCTGCTCGACGTGCAACCCGAGATCGCCGCCGTCATGCCCGGCGCGACTGGGGGTGGTTGGGTCGGGTACCTCGGTTACGGCCTCGGACGACTCGTCGAACGGCTCCCCCCCCAGCCTCCGCGTCCCGTACCGGTGGCAAGCTCGATACTCGGCTTCTACGACCACTTGGTTGTGTGTGACGACTCGGGCAATTGGTGGTTCGAAGCCCTCTGGTCCGACGAGCAGTCGGAACGGCTTGAGTCACGCCTCAAGGAATGGCGACGCCGCGCCGGTGAGCCTGAGGCAGTGCCCGGCAGGCACGAATGCGGGACCTTTGCCTTGAGGCCAGTGGCTGAGAAACATCTTGTTTCGGTGTCGCGTGCGATCGAGCACATCCGTTCGGGCGACGTGTTCCAGGTCAACGTCTGTGCTCGGCTCGAGGCCGGGTTCTCCGGCGACCCGCTCGAGCTCTTCTGCACCGGTGCGGACCGTCTGGCACCCCGCTATGGCGCTTTCCTGGGGCACCCTTCGATCGCGGTTGCGAGCTTCTCGCCTGAGCTGTTTCTCGAGCGTACGGGCCGCGCAGTGCGCAGCTCGCCCATCAAGGGAACGGTCCGACGTCAGCCTTGGTCCGCGGGCGAGCGTGAGCAGTTGCTCGGCTCGGGCAAGGACAGGGCGGAGAACCTGATGATCGTCGATCTCGTGCGCAACGATTTCGGGCGCGTATGCCGCTACGGAAGCGTCGCAGTGCCAGAGCTGTGGAGGGCTGAGGAGCACCCGGGCGTATGGCATCTCGTTTCTGACGTGACAGGCGAGCTGTGCGACGGCGTGCCCGACTCGGAGCTGCTGCGGGCCACATTTCCTCCAGGTTCTGTCACGGGCGCGCCGAAGGTCCGGGCGATGGAGCTCATAAGCGTGCTGGAGGGAACCGCTCGCGAGGTCTATACCGGCGCGGTCGGGATCGCGAGCCCCCTGACAGGTCTCGAGCTGAACGTCGCGATCCGCACGTTCGAACTCTCAGGCGGGCAGGCCTGGCTCGGTATCGGGGGCGGCGTCGTGGCCGACTCGGACCCCGATCGCGAGTTAGAGGAATGCTTCGACAAGGCGCGGCCGTTGCTAGAGGCTGTCGGAGCTGATCTCGGGCCCGTCTGGCCGCGTGGTGCGACGAGTGCGCCGCCGGCCGTGTGGGCACAAGAGGCCCCGATTCATGTCGATCCCGCGGCGGGTGTTTTCGAGACGATTCTCGTCATCGACGGCAGGCCCGTGGAACTCGAGTCGCACCTCGGTCGGCTGGCCGCGAGCGTCTCGGGCCTTTACCGATCCCGGATCTCGACCCGCCTCGGCACACAGGTGACGGAGACCGCTCGCGGCAGGCCAGGTGCCCAGCGCCTCCGCGTCCGCGTATACCCCTCGTCGACAGGGGGTCTGGGCACCGAGATCTCCGTACTGGCGGCCCCGGAGGCGTTCTCCGGCTCGTGCGGATCTCTTGCTGCCCTGGTCCCGTCCGTCGTCGAGAACGGCCTCGGCGGGCACAAGTGGCACGATCGCAGCCTTCTGACGGGTCTACGCGAATCGCTCGGTCTCTCGCGGCACGAGCAGCTCCTCATCGTCGATGTGGACGGTGCCGTGCTCGAGACCGAGCGCGCCAACGTCTTCGCGGTCTTAGGGGGTGTCGTCCGAACGCCACCGGCCGACGGGCGCATCCTCGCGGGGACGACTCGTGAGGTTGTGATCCGCCTCGCGACGCTCGAGGGACTCGAGGTGTCGGACGACCCCATCGCGCTCGGCGAGCTCGAATCGGCGGAGGAGGTCTTCGTGACCAGCTCGATCCGAGGCCTTTGCGGGGTCGACGAGCTGACCGGGAGCCGGTCCTTCGAGGCCGGCCCGATCGGTGCGCGGCTCGCGAAGGCCCTTTGGGCGTGGTGGAACGGCGTTGTCCACTAGCGCACGAGCATTTCTCCCGAGGTTGCGCGCGACCGTTGACGCCAGCTTGGCAGCGCCAACCACAGCGGTGTACAACTCTGCCATGGCCATTTCATCGGTGTACCCGGCGACGGGCGAGACTCTCAAGACTTTCGAGCCTTACGACGAGGCGGAGGTGGAGCGAAGGCTCGCCCTTGCAGACAGCGCTTTTCGCGCCTACCGCCGGACTAGTTTCGACGAGCGCGCAAGGCTCGTGCGTGCGATGGCGGACGTGCTCGAGGCGGACCAGGCGACGATCGCCGAGATGATGACCCTCGAGATGGGAAAGCCCGTCGTCCAGGCCCGTAGCGAGGTGACCAAGTGTGTGGGCGTGCTGCGCTACTACGCCGAGCACGCCGCGGCCATGCTCGCCGACGAGCCCGTTGCCGGCACGGCGGCCAAGAGAGGCTCATACATCAAGTACCAGCCGGTCGGCCCGGTTCTGGCCGTGATGCCTTGGAACTTCCCGCTCTGGCAGGTCATCAGGTTCGCCGCCCCGGCGTTCATGGTGGGCAACGTCGCTTTGCTGAAGCACGCCTCCAACGTGCCCCAGACGGCGCTCATCATCGAGGACGCGGCTCGTCGGGCGGGCTTCCCAGAAGGTGTCTTCCAGACCCTCCTCATCGGCGGTGACCGTGTGCAGCCGATCTTGGAGGACGACCGGGTCGCCGCTGCCACTTTGACCGGCAGCGAGGGCGCCGGTCGCTCGGTCGCGTCCATCGCCGGCAACGTGATCAAGAAGACGGTGCTCGAGCTCGGTGGCGCCGACCCGTTCATCGTGATGCCGTCGGCCGACCTGGACCGGGCGATCGAGGTCGGCGTGTGGGCTCGTGTCCAGAACAACGGTCAGAGCTGCATCGCGGCCAAGCGCTTCATCGTGCACGAGTCGATCGCCGATGAGTACTTCGAGCGTTACGCAGAGGCGATGTCCAAGCTCGTCGTAGGCGACCCCCTCGACGAGGCGACCCAGGTCGGTCCACTTGCCACCGCGCAAGGGCGCGACGAAGTGAACGAGCAGATCCAAGACGCGTTGTCCAAGGGTGCCAAGGCCATCTGCGGCGGTGGGACGACGGACGGCCCGGGATGGTTCGTCCAGCCGACGGCCCTTACCGAGCTCACGCCGGACATGCGTGTCTACCGCGACGAGGTCTTCGGGCCCGTGGCGTCGTTGTTCCGGGTGGGCGACATCGACGAGGCGATCGCGCTCGCCAACGACACGAGCTTCGGCCTCAGCTCGAGCGTCTGGACCGAGGACCCGGTCGAGCAGGCGCGTTTCGCCGAGGATCTCGAGTCGGGCATGGTCTACGTCAATGCCATGACGATCTCGTATTTCGACCTCCCCTTCGGCGGTGTCAAGCGCTCCGGTTACGGCCGGGAGCTCTCACCAGCAGGCATCCGGGAGTTCACCAACATAAAGACCGTCTTCAGCGACTGAGCTGCGACTCCGGCCGCCCGGCGCGGTGCCGGGCGCGCCCGGCACTTTTCCTGGTATGCCCGAGCGGCTTCCGGTGCAGGCGGCGACGCGTCCGAAGCGCTCGTGGCTCTCGTCCCACCTGAAGCCGCCACAATCGCCCGGCTCACAGAGACGGCAATCCCCACGCGGGATCGGCGTGCTGCGAGCCGCCCCGCGTGGGGATCGTGCTGTCAGATCAGGGTTGGGTTCAGCCGACGGATGCGTTCCAGAGGAAGAACTGGCTGAGGGCCGTCGGGTAGACGCCCGTCACGTTCTTCCGGGTCGCAGCCAGGTAGTTGTAGAAGTAGGGGTAGATGATCGGCGTCTCGTCGAGCAGCAGGAGCTCTATCTGCTTGGCGACGCTCCTCTGGCTGGGAAGGTTGGTCGCAGCAACGTACTCCTGGGCCAGTTTGTCGTAGGCGGGGTCGTTGAAGCGGGCGGCGTTCCAGGCGCCGGCGCCTGTCGCTTTGTTGAAGGTCATCAACGGTGCGTTGAGGAACAGGTTCGGCGTCGACCGGTTGCCGTAGTCCACCATGCTCATCTCGCCGTCGAGCCAGTCCGAGGTTCCGTACACGGCGGAGCCGTAGTACTTGTCCGGCTGCTCGATCGTGAGGCTGATGTCGACCCCGATCTCCTTGGCCCAGGTCTTGATGAACTGTGCCAGTTCCGGCATCTCCTGGCGCTGCTCGGTGATGAGCGGCGTGCTGAAGCCCCTGGCGTAGCCGGCCTTAGCGAGCAGCTGCTTGGCCATCGCGATGTTCTGGGCGCGCTGGGGAACCGCCGGCGGGCCGACCGTTGCCGGGAAGCAAGGGGCAAACGGGCTGTCGTTGCCGATGTCGGCGTAACCCTTGAACAGCGAGCTCACGAGCTGGGGACGGTTGAGCGTGAGAGCGATCGCCTGGCGGACCAGGTTGCTCTTGAACGGACCGGTGTCGCAACGCATCGAGAGCTCGCGGTGCCCCGAGCCCTTCAGCTTGATGATGTTGTACGCGCCGGTCAACAGCTGTGGGCTCGTCGAGACGAAGAACTGGTCCAGACAGTCGATCTCGTTGGCCACGAGAGCGTTCGCCATCGGTTCCTCGGCGGCGTAGAAGGTCCACTGCACTTCGCTCGAAATCGCCGGTTTCCCCCAGTAGTACGGGTTGCGGACGAAGGTCGCTCCCACGTTCGTGGTGTAGCTCTGCATCATGTAATGCCCCGTACCGACCCACTGCGATGGGTAGTTGGAGTAGTCGAAGCCGTTCGGGACCACGATCATGTTGTAGTTGTCGGACGAGACTGCATCGAGGAAGGCTCCGTCGGCGGTCTCGAGGTGGAAGGCGATCGTGCCGTCGTCCACCTTCACCACGCCATCGGGAACCAAAAGCCCGCCGAACACCGAGAGAGCGCTTCCGCCGCTCTTCGGGTTGCACTGGGTCTTGAAGCTGTAGACGACGTCGTCGACGGTCATGTCGTTGCCGTTGTTGTACTTGACGCCCTGGCGGATCTTGAAGGTCCAGACGTCTGCCTTGGCGTTGGGGGTCCAGCTCGTGGCAAGCCATGGCAAGTAACCGAGCGCCTGGTCCGCTTCCACGAGGAACTCACCGACGTTGCCGAGGAGCTCGAGGCCGCCCTCGTCGGCGATCGTGAGCGGGTTGATGGCGCCGGCCGGCGTGATGATGCCCGCCCTTATCGTGCCGCCCGACGCAGCCCGCGCGCGGGAGACCGCAGACGCCCGTGGCCGCACACCCGGCAGGCCCTTGGCCTCGAGAATGCCACCGAGGAGCGGCAGCGAGAGGCCGAATGCCGTGCCTTTCTTGAGGAAGTCCCTCCGGGACAGCCTCCCGGCGACGAACTCGTCGATGATGTGCTCTTGGATCGGGCCCCGACCACGTCGGAGGTTGTCGAGCCGTTCGTGATTGACTTCTCTACCGTTGTCGTTGACGTCCATGCGCCAACCCCCTTTGTCGTCCCTCGCGCAAGCGAGTCTTGTCTAACATACTGGACAGACGTTCAGCTACCTGCTTCTGGTACGATACTCAGCCAGACGAGCACGCGCCAGAGTCGAGCGGCGCACCCAGAGCGTAGGCACTTGCAGGTGATCCGAGCGCCCTTCTGTGCAGATGCGAGGAGAGGAGGCATCAGTGGAGAAGCTCGACATCCGCACGCCGTCGACCGCTCCCGCGGTCGTGACGGCGATTCGGGCTCTCGATGCCCTCACGAGCCTTCAGGGCTCCGCGACGCTCGACGAGCTCACTCGGGCGCTCGACGAGCCTCGAAGCTCGGTGCACCGGATTCTCAACACTCTTGTCGAGAACGAGCTCCTGCAAAGGCAGGGGCAGCGAGGCGGCTACCGGATGGGGCCGAAGGTAATGAAGTGGGGCTCGACCTTCTTGCGGGCCGTCAACCTCATCGACGAGTTCCGTGTCGTCGCATCACCCATCGTGGCCCGCGTCAACGAGACGATGCAGCTGGCAGTCCTCGATTGGCCCGACGTCGTGTTCGTGGCGTACCTGGACTCGAAGCGCCCCGTCAGGCTTGCCACCTATGTCGGCCGCCGACTCCCGGCGCACGCAACAGCCGCGGGCAAAGTGCTGCTCGCGTTCTCCGGTACCTGCGTTGTCGACCGGTATCGCGACTACGAGATGCAGAAGCTGACACCGAGGACGGTGACGTCGGTTGAAGAGTTCGAGCGTCAGCTCATGAGGGTTCGGCGTCGAGGCTGGGCCGAGGCGAGCCAGGAAGCCTCGGAGAACCTGACGTGTCTCGCCGCTCCGGTTCACGGCCACGATGGCCGGGTCGTGGCTGCGATGACTTTCTGTGTGCCAGAACCCTCGCTGAAACTGGCATGTCGACAGGAGCTCTCGCGTGAGCTCCTTGACGGGTGCAGCGAGCTGTCCCGCCAGATCGGCGCGGACGACCCTTGCCGTTCCTCCGCAGTGGCTCAAAGCCGCGCGTGACCAAGCCGCCGCGCCGAGTCTTGTTATGGTCGGGACTGTTCCGCGCAGCGCTCGGTGCCGACGCGACTGTCAGCCAAGTGACACCATTTATCGCCTCGCCGCAGCAGTGTTGTGTTGGGAAGCTGCGGATTCGACCGGTCAAGGGGTCGATGGTTACACTCCGCTAGAGAACCGTGTGGATAGACATCCAGCCGGTGAGACATCATGGAGGTGCCTTACGTGAGCACTGCTATCGAGACACTCGCGGCTGTACTCGAAACGCCGGGCAAGGACTTCGTCGTTGAGAAGGTGCAGCTGGCGGCACCAGGTCCGACGGAGGTCCTGGTTCGCATAGAAGCGAGCGGTGTGTGTCACAGCGACTGGAACGCCGCGTCGGGCGCTTCGGCGACGCCGACCCCGGTGGTGCTCGGTCACGAGGGCGCCGGCGTGGTGGAAGCTGTCGGCGCCGCCGTCACGCGGCTATCCCTCGGTGACAAAGTCGTGCTGTCGTGGTTGCCGACCTGTGGGATTTGCCCCGCCTGCTTGAGGGGGGACCTCTCGTTGTGTGCCAGCGCCGGGAGCGAGATGAGCCGGGGATGCCTGCCGAGTGGCGAGACTCGCCTGTCGAGGAACTCCTCGCCCATCTACCACTACGCGTATCTGTCCACCTTCGCCCGTCACGCCGTCGTAGACGAACGGTCCTGCGTCGTGCTCCCCGTCGATGCCGATCTCGAGGCTGCCTGTCTCGTCGGTTGTGCCGTGACGACCGGAGTCGGCGCCGTCTTCAACAAGGCGAAGATCGAGCCGGGTTCGTCCGTCATCGTCTTCGGATGTGGCGGAGTGGGCCTCTCTGCCCTCATGGCGGCCCGGTTCATGGGTGCCGGGACGATCATCGCCGTCGATCCGGTTGCCTCAAAACGCGACCTCGCCACCGAGCTCGGTGCAACGGCAACCCTCGACGGGAGGGACGCCAATCTCGTCGAGCAGCTGCGCGAGTTGTGCGGGGGAGGCGCCGATTACGCCTTCGAGGCGGCCGGGTTGCCATCGTTGGCCGCGATCGCTTTTGACGCCATACGCCCAGGCGGCATGGTCGTGCTGGTCGGCGTGCCCGCCGACGGCGAGCTGGTCTCCTTCCCCGGCAACGTGCTCGTGCGCTCGGAGAAGATCGTGACCGGAACGTTCTACGGTTCGGCGCGCCCCCCGCTCGACATGCCGTTGATCATGCGCCTGTACGCAGAAGGCAGGTTCCCGCTCGACCGTTTCATCACCGAGCGGTACCCGCTCGAGCAGATAAACGAGGCCTTTGCCGCGATGCTCGAGGGCCGGGTCGTGCGTGCCGTTCTCAAGCCGTGGGAAGGAGGCGCTTGATCATCGGGACGCGCCCTTCGTCGCGATCGCACAACCCGGCGTGCCGGCCGTGCCGCCCACGATGTTCGTGAACAAGGCGGCGCTCACAGGGCCGGCACACGGGAACATGACGTGGGGCCCCGTCCAGGGAGTTGCGCAATGTGTCGGCGAGGCGCTCGAACGAGCGCTTATCGACAGCGGCGATGTCGACAACCTCGTCTTGACTGCGACTGTGTGGGTCAACTCGAATGCCGACGATGAAGCAGAGGTCTTCTGTAACAATCAGGTCGCCACGCTCGAAGCACTGCGCAAAGGTGCGCACGGGCTCCCCGCGGCGTCTGAGTGCGTCAGTGCCGCGCGATCACCGTTCAACCCCTTGTTCAGGCCGGCTTGAGGGTCGCCCCGGCCGATCCCAGAGGCAGAGCGATGACCGGGCGGCCTGAGGGTCAGGAGTCCCCGACGGGTTGCGACTCCATTGAGGCAGCAGTCAACGGCCATCGTCGTCCGTGTGCGTCAAGCCGAGGGGAAAGCGACTCAGGCAGAACACAAGGAGTCAGGAAGGAACAGGCGGTAGCGATATGAAGATCAGCGAGTTCTCGATGGACTTGTTCTCACTGAAGGGCAGGACCGCCATCGTGACGGGAGGCAACACCGGCCTCGGTCAGGCCTTTGCACTGGCCCTCGCCAAGGCGGGAGCAAACGTCTTCATCCCGTCCGTCATGGACGACGGCGGTGAGACACGCCGGCTTGTCGAGGCCGAGGGGCAGAAGGCCGAGATCCTCACCATCGACATCACCGGGGACGGCGCTCCGAAGGCGGTCGTCGACGGCTGTGCTGCGAGCTTTGGAACCGTGGACATCGTGGTGAACTCCGCCGGAATCTGCAATATCGCATCGGTCGACAACTTCGGCCGCAGCGAGTGGGATCCGATGATCGCTCTCAATCTGACGGCTGCCTTCGAGCTCAGCTACGAGGCGTCCAAGCTCATGGTGGCGCAACGCTCGGGCAAGATCATCAACATCGCCTCGCTGTTCTCTTTTCTCGGTGGCCAGTGGTCGCCGGCCTATGCCGCCACCAAGCACGGGCTCGCTGGTTTCACCAAGGCGTACTGCGATGAGCTGGCCCAGTACAACGTGCAGGTGAACGCGATCGCGCCGGGCTACTACGCGACGGCAATCACCGAGACCACCCGGTCCAACCCGGAGACCAACCAGCGGGTGCTCGACCACATTCCAGCCGGCCGTTGGGGCGATGCAGCCGATCTGATGGGCGCCACGGTCTTCTTGGCAAGTCGGGCCTCTGACTACGTGAACGGTCACGTTCTGGTCGTCGACGGCGGCTACCTCGTCCGGTGACAGCACCGGGGACAACGTTCGACGGAGGAGAATAGGTTCATGGTGCAATCACGTTCGGATCTGGATCGCGAGGCGATCCGGCAAGGGCTGACCGAGATCGTCGGCCAGGACCAGGTATGCGTCGACGAAGACAAGCTGAAGGCGTCGAGTGTCGACAGGTTCAAGAAATACACGGCTGTCAACGGGATCTTCACCGGTCCCATCCCGGCCGCCGTCGTGTCGGTGACCTCGACCGAAGAGGTTGCGAAGGTCCTTCGTTTCGCGAACGACCATCTGGTCAACGTGGTACCGCGCACCGGGATCACCTCGACCGAAGGTGGGCTCGAGACGATAGTGGAGGACACGATCGTCGTTGACGGCTCGCCGATGAACAAGATCGTCCATATCGACCCGGTGAACATGATGGCCACGGCCCAGTGTGGCGTGTGTCTCGAGGTGCTGGAGGACGCCGTCCGGTTGCAGGGCCTCACGACGGGCCACTCACCTCAATCGAAGCCCTTGGCGCAGATGGGAGGCCTCACCGCCACCCGCTCGACCGGGCAGTTGTCGACGCTGTACGGCGGGATAGAGGACATGGTCGTCGGGCTCGAGGCCGTCTTCCCGGACGGCACTGTCTGCCGGGTAAAGAACGTGCCACGCAGGGCGGTGGGGCCCGACATCAGGCACATCATCATCGGCAACGAAGGTGCCCTGTGCTTCATCACCGAGGTCACGCTGAGGCTGTACCGCTACAGGCCGGAGAACAACCAGTACAGGGGATTCCTGGTCGACAACATCGACGACGGGATATCGGCGATCCGTGAGGTCGTGACCGACGGGTTCCGCCCATCGGTGTGTCGCGTGTACTCCGAAGAGGACGCTCACCAGCATTTCGCCGACTTCCACCAGGACAAGTGCGTCTTGATCTTCATCTGCGAAGGCCCGGAGGCGATCGTCGCCGCCACCGTTGCGGAGATCGACCGCGTAGTTGCCGGATACCACCACGAGGTCGTGGACCCCGAGCGGATCGCGCAGTGGTTCAGCAATCTGAACTGGGGCATGGACAAGATCATCGCCGAACAGGAGTGGATGCTCCGGGAGCACAACCTCGGCTACACGACCGAGATCTCTGCCAATTGGTCAGACATTGGTGCCATCTACAAGGACGCGATGCGCCGTATCCGCACCGAGTATCCCTACGCAGGCGACCTCACGATGCTGGGGGCGCACTCGTCGCACAGCTACCAGACCGGCACCAACCTGTACTTCGTCTACGACTACAACATCGACTGCGAACCGACCGAAGAGATCACGAAGTACCACATTCCGATCAACGCGATCATCGTGGAGGAGGCCCTCAGACACCGGGGCTCAATGGTCCACCATCACGGAATCGGGAAGTACCGGACCGACTGGACCGAGCAAGAGCACGGCAGCGCCTACTACATGTTGCGCACGCTCAAGCAAGCCTTCGACCCGAACGGCGTCATGAACAAGGGCACGATCTTCAAGGCCCAGTGAACCTCGTCCGCGGCCTTTGGAGGCAGGAGTGAAGCGCTACCTGATCGGCATAGACAACGGGTCCCAGAGCACGAAGGTGTCTGTGTTCGACGAGCGTGGCACCGTGGTGTGCGAGGGGCGCCAGGCCCTCCGGCCAAATGACACGCCGCAGCCCGGCGTGGTGGAACACCCGGACGACGATCTCTGGTTCTCCATTGGCGAGGCGAGCCGCCAGGCCATGGCGGCGTTCCCGGGGGATGTCGCGGACATAGTCGGCGTGGGCCTGTGCACGATCCGTTTCTGCAGGGCGCTCCTCAAGGCCGACGGGACATTGGCCACTCCGGTGATGAGCTGGATGGACCGAAGAGTTTCCCGGCCCTATGAGCACATCGACCCGAACGTGCGCTATGTGACGACGTCGTCGGGGTACATCAGCCACAGGATGACCGGTGAGTTCAAGGACACTGCCGCCAACTACGCGGGTGTGTGGCCGTTCAACGCGGACCGCTGGGAGTGGTTGCGCGACGACGAGGGCTTCTCGGACTACCAGGTGCCGCGCCAGATGCTCTTCGAGTTGCTGATGCCGGGTGAGGTGCTGGGCTGCGTGACGCCCGAGGCGTCTCGTCACACCGGGATCCCGGCGGGGCTGCCAGTTGTCGCGACTTCCAACGACAAGGCCGTCGAGGCCCTCGGGTGCGGCCTGCGCTCGCCCGACACTCTCCTCGTCTCGTTGGGCACGTACACCGCGAGCATGACGACAGGAGAGCGCAACATACCGGACGCCAAGAGCTTCTGGTCCAATTTCGCCTCCATTCCGCATCAGTACCTGTACGAGAGCTACGGCATCCGCAGGGGCATGTGGACGGTCAGTTGGTGGCGGGACCTGCTCGGCGAGGAGGCGAGGTCGGCAGCGGAGCGACAGGGACTGGGGGTCGAGCAGTATCTCGACCTCGAGGCAGAGAAGGTGCCACCCGGCTCGAACGGCCTCATGGTGGTCCTCGACTGGCTCGCGCCGACGGAAGCCCCGTTCAAGAAAGGCTCGATCGTCGGCTTCGACGTCCGGCACGACCGGTTCCACATCTACAGGGCCATACTCGAGGGAATCGCCCTGACGATCTACCGGTGTGGCACGGCGATGGGGGAAGAGACGGGGGAGATCTACAACCGGATAGTCGTCTCGGGCGGGGGATCGAACTCGGACGTGTTCATGCACATCTTCGCCGACGTCTTCGGGGTCCCGGCTGTTCGCAGCAAGATGAACAACGCCGCGGGGCTGGGCTCAGCGATCTGCGCCGCTGTCGGGCAGGGCGTTTACGGCTCGTGGGACGAAGCCATCGACAACATGGTGTCCTGGGAGCCGCCCTTCGCCCCGAACGCCAAGAATCATGACCTGTACTTGCGGATGGCGGCTGTCTACGACGAGGTCCCGAGCCTCACGGACAAGATCTTCGAACGGTCCTACGAGATCTTCGGCTGACCGGCTGTCTGGTCGGCGACCTCCGTTTGCGAGCTTCTCAGTTCGCCGATGGGGATGTGGCAACGCATCATGTGACCCGGCTCGACCTCGACGAGCGCGGGCTCGGTGGACTCGCACAACCCGTTCGCGAGGCGTCGCGGACAGCGCGTGTGGAACACGCACCCCGACGGCGAGTGCGCGGCGCTCGGGATCTCGCCCGTGAGCCGGATCCGCTCGCGGGACGTCCCGTCCAGGCTCGGCACCGCCGAGAGCAACGACTCGGTGTAAGGGTGATGGGGACCAGAGAAGACCGTCTCCGCCGACCCGTACTCCATCACGCGGCCCAGATAGAGCACCGCGATGCTGTCAGAGAGGTAGCGCACGACACCAAGATCGTGCGAGATGAAGACATAGGTGACTCGCTCACGGCTTTGCAGGTCGGCGAGGAGATTGAGGATTGCCGCTTGCACAGAGACGTCGAGCGCCGAGGTCGGCTCGTCGCACACGAGGACCCGCGGAGACCCCGCGAAAGCGCGGGCGATGGCGACCCGTTGCTTGAGCCCCCCGGAGAGCTGGTAGGGGCGCAAGGGCAGGTGGCGCTCCTCCATGCGCACGGAGCGGACGATCTCGAGAAGTCGTTGCTCGCACGCTTGGCCGGAGAGCCCGGCCAGCTTCTTGAGCGCCCTCGTGACGATGTGGCGCACGCTGTGGCGTCGGTTCAGCGCGGAGTCCGGGTTCTGGAAGATGATCTGCATCGCCTGCAACTGCTTGCGGTCGCGCTTGGTGCACTCGGGAGCGAGCGGCGAGCCTTCCAACTGGATGACGGATCCCTCGTCGGGCACGCTCAGGCCGAGCAGCACGCGCGCGAGCGTCGTCTTGCCGGACCCCGACTCGCCGACGAGCCCGAGGGTCTCGCCTGGCTTGAGGTCGAGGTCGACACCCACGACGGCACGCACGTGCTCGCCGCGGACGTGGAACGTCTTCGACACGCCGCGCAAGCGGATCACCGGCTCTTCGCCCGGGTCGGGGATCTGCAGCTTGACGTCCTCCGGGGTTGCCCTGGGCAGCTCGGGCGCTCGTTCGTGGTAGTGACAGCGAGAGGTGCGTCCTGCGGCCACGTCGTACATCGGCGGCGTCTCCTCGAGGCAACGCTGGTCCGCGATCGCACAACGCTTGGCGAAGATGCAGCCGACCTGGATCTCGCCCGGCCCGGGAAGGAAGCCCGGGATGGTGTCGAGGCGGCCGTGGTCCTTGCGCTGGCCGCGACGAGGCACGCAGCGCAGCAGCCCTACGGTGTAGGGGTGCCTGGGGTCGTCGAAGACCTCCCGTGCAGGACCCTGTTCTACGATCTCACCGGCGTACATGACCCCGACCCGGTCGCACATCTTCGCGATCACCGCGAGGTTGTGGCTGATGAAGAGCACTGAGGTCTGGAACTGTTGGCGCAGCGACGACACGAGGTCGAGGACCTCGGCCTCCACCGTGGCGTCGAGCGCGGTCGTGGGCTCGTCGAGTATGAGCAGCGAGGGCTCGGAGGCGAGCGCCATGGCGATCATGACTCGTTGCAGCATCCCGCCCGACAGCTGATGCGGGTAGGAGCGCAACACGCGCCCAGGATCCGCGATCTGCACGACGCGCAGCAGCTCCTCGGCGCGCGCCAAGGCTTCGGGCCTCCTTGTTCCGGCGATCTCGTACACCTCGGCCACCTGACGTCCCACCCGGAGCGACGGGTTGAGGGCACGGCCGGGCTCTTGGTACACCATCGAGATCGTGCGAGCGCGGAACTTGCGCAGGGCGCGTTTGTCCATCTCGGAGGGGTCCTGCCCGTTGACCACGACCGTGCCCCCGCTGAGTCGACCGTTGCGCGGCAGGTAACGAGTGATGGCGAGGGCGGTGGTGGACTTGCCGCAGCCCGACTCGCCGACGAGCCCGAACGACTCCTGCCGTCCGATGCTGAACGAGACGTCGCGGAGAGCCAGTCGATCCTTGCCCCGCACTCGGTAGGCCACGTCGAGGTGGCTCACCTCGAGGGTCATGGGTGGTCTCTCCACCGTGGCGGCCTGGTCGGACGACGTTGTAAGGGTCATTGGATCAGCACCGTCTCGATCGCGTCGCCGATGAGGTTTATCGCGATGATGAGCGAAGCGATCGCGAGCGCCGGGAAGAGCGTCTCCCACCAGTAGCCGGCGGCGAGGTAATTGGAGTTGACGGCGATGTCGGCGCCCCAGTCCGGCGTGGGCAGCTGCACGCCGAAGCCGAGGAACGACAGCGTTGCGATCGTGAAGATGGCGTAGCCCAACCGGACGGTGAACTCAACGAGTATCGGGCCGAGCACGTTCGGGAGGATCTCGACGTACATGACGTGCAGGACGCTCTCGTCGCGTAACCGGGCCGCCGCGAGGTAGTCGAGCTCACGCTCCTGCAGGACTGCGGTACGCACCGTCCTCGCGATGATCAGGGAGAAGACGAAGCCGATGACGACGATCAGAGTGAGCGTGCTGGGGCCGACTGCGACGACGAAGAGAAAGGCCACGATGACGATCGGAAGCGAAAGCGCCGCGTCCACGATCCTGCCGACGATCATGTCGAAGGCACCACGGAGGTAGCCCTGTGCAAGGCCGATCGTCGTTCCGACAACCGTGCCCAAGAGCGTGGCGAGAGGGGCGATCTCGAGGATGTCGCGGGCGCCGACGATCACACGGGACAACACGTCCTCGCCGACGTCGTTCGTCCCGAACCAGTGGGCGGCCGACGGCGCGAGCTGGGTGCTCAGAATGTTCGCCCCCGTCGCGTTGTAGGGAGCGAACGAGGGCCCGAAGATGGCGCAGACGATCCACCAGAGGAGGATGAGCGCGCCGATGATGAACGTCTTTGAGCGGACGAGCTGGTGAAGCTGCTCGCGGCGGACCTGCACGACGGACACATCGAGTGCGCCTGCGGCGCCGGCGGACGCGTCGGCCAGGGTTGCAGCCCCTCCGGCCACGGTAGGCGCGAGTGGGTCGATGGCCGCCGTCATTCCGCGTTCCCCAGCCTGATCCGCGGGTTCAACACCGTGTAGAGGATGTCGGCGATGAGCGTCGCGGCGAGGTAGACGATGCCGATGAAGAGAACTCCCGCTTCGAGAGTCGGGAAGTCCTTGTCGTTGGCGGCGTTGATGATCAAGGTGCCGATACCCGGGTAGACGAAGAGCTTCTCGACCACGACGAGCCCGCCGATGAGGTAACCGGTCTGTGTAGCGATGACCGTGATGGTTGGAAGCAACGAGTTGCGAAGCACGTGCCGCCGGATCACCACCCATCGGGGCAGCCCCTTCAAGGTGGCTGTGCGGACGTAATCGGAGTCGAGCGCCTCGATCGTGCCGGCCCGGGCCATTCGGGCTATGTAGCCGAAGAGGATGAACACGAGCGGGATGGCAGGCAGGATCAGGTACTTCAGCTGGACGAAGAACGACGAGCCGGGTGGAGCGTTGGCCGAGACCGGCAACAGCTTGAAGCCGAGGGCGAACACGACGATCAGAACGACGCCGGAGACGAACTCGGGCACCGTCGAGAGAGAGAGGCTCGTCGTGCTGATCAGACGGTCCACGAAGCTCCCTCGGTTGAGCGCCGCGATGATCCCGCCGAGGATGCTGAGGGGTACGACTATGACGAAGGCGAAGGCCGCGAGCTTGAGGGAGCGACCGATGTACGGGAAGATGAAGGAGCTGACCGGTGCCTGTTGCTGGTAGGAGGTCCCGAGGTTGCCGTGCAGGATACCGGTGGCCCAGCTCCAGTACTGAACGAGGAGCGGCCGGTCGACTCCGAGCTTGTGGTCGAGCGTGATCACAGCCTGTTGCGAGGCGAAGGGTCCGAGGATGGCTCTGCCTGCGTTACCGGGGAGCACCTGACCGGCGAAGAAGATGATCATGCTCAAGAGCACGAGCGTGATCAACGCCAAGCCGACACGCTTCAACACGTACAGCGGCAACTGTGCCCTCCTCCCGTATCACATCCCGGCCTGGGCCAACACGGTCAAGTCGAGACTGGAGGTTAACCGGAGGTTAATCAGAGCCAGAAGCTAGCAGGGCAACCGTCTATTCGCCTTTCGCGTAGGGTTCAGCGCTTGTTGCCCGGTTTCGGGCGGCACGGATCGAAGGACAGGCCTGCGAATCCGAGGAGCCGAGTCTTGGGCGGCGAAGGCCTCGACGGTTAACATGGCGAGCCATGCGCGCGGCCCGACGTCGACACGATGCCCGCGCTCACGCCAACCCCGGCGGCAGCTCAAGCACGCGTCGCCGAGAACGGCGGTCACCTCGGTTGGCCACGAGATGCCCGCAGTAGACCTCTCCATCCTCGGGCGGGTCGTCAACGGCGTCAGCGCGCCGGTTCGCGGCGAGATCCGCGTTGCCGGGGGTCGCATCGTCGAGGTGCGCGAAGGCGAGCCTGCTTCCCTGTCGGCCACAAGGCTGATCGACGTCGGAACTGCCTATCTGCTCCCCGGCGGGATCGACTGCCACGTCCATTCGGGCAGCACCACGGCCGAGGGGATCCGGGCTCTCACCGCGGCGGCGGCGGCCGGCGGCGTGACCACCGTGATCGACATGCCCTACGACGTGGCAGCACCGGTCGTGAGCCCGGAGATATTGGCCGCCAAACGCGCCAAGGTCCTGGCTGAAGCGCTTGTCGACGTGGCCCTCTTGGGCACGGTGCGCCCCGGGACCGGTGGCGTCGACGTCGGTCCGCTCGTCGAGGCCGGCGCGGTGGGCTTCAAACTCTCGCTGTTCGGCACTGACCCCCACCGGTTCCCGCGCATTCCAGACGACCAGTTCCTCGAAGTCCTCGCCGCGATCCACGAGCACGGCAGCGTCGCGTGCGTGCACGCCGAGAACGAGGAGATAATCAAGCCCCTTCTGGCACGTGCCCGTGAATCGGGCGATGCCTCCCCGATTGACCACTGCCGCTCGCGCCCGCCGGTGAGCGAGACCCAGGCGGTGCTGACGGCGCTCGAGTACGCCAGGGAGACAAAGGCTCCTCTCCACTTGTGCCACCTGAGCCTCGCCCGCTCGGTGGACCTCGCCCGTTCGTATGCCGCAGAGGGCCTGCGGGTGAGCACGGAGACGTGCCCGCACTACCTGTGCTTCTCCGAGGACGACATGGAGCGCCAACGTGGTCGCCTGAAGATAAACCCGCCCTTGCGCCCGGCCACCGAGGTGGCCCGGCTCTGGGAGCGTCTGTCGGGAGGGGGGATCGACGTGGTTGCCTCGGACCATGCGCCCTGGCCACTGTCGGAAAAGACGCGACCGGCGATCTTCGACAATCACTCCGGGGCCCCGGGCACCGAGACACTTGTCACGGTGCTGGCTGCCGGGCTCCTCGACCGGGGCCAGGACCTCAACACGCTCCCGCACCTCGTTGCAGCGGCGCCCGCGCGTATCTTCGGGATCTCGCACGTGAAAGGCTCTCTCATGCCCGGCATGGACGCCGACATCATGGCCTTCGACCCGGGCAGGCCATTCACCCTCGATGAGCGCCAACTGCACTCGAACGCGGGCTGGAGCCCTTATCACGGGATGGCTTTTCCCGGGCGGGTCATCCTAACGGTCTCGCGTGGAGAGGTGGTCTGGGACGGGTCGCAGCTCCACGGATCGCCGGGTCGCGGCCGTGTCGTGGAGCGTCCCCGGGGGGCACCACAAGGTGGCTGATCCGGACAGGCCCGCCGAGGTCACAGCTCAGCGCGGCCCTCTGCTCCGCTGCCGGGGGTGGCGCCAGGAGGGGCTTCTCCGGATGCTCGAGAACGTGCTGGAGATCGGCGAGCGTCCCGAAGACCTGGTCGTCTACGCGGCGCGTGGCAAGGCAGCCCGGGACTGGGAGTCGTACTCGAGGATCGTTCTGTCGCTCAAACGCCTCGGCGAGGACGAGACGCTCGTGGTGCAGTCCGGAAAGCCAGTCGCCGTCTTCCCCAGTTCGCCTGACGCCCCTCTCGTCGTGATGGCCTGCGGCAACGTGGTCGGCCACTACGCGACCGCGGAGTACTTCGACGAGTTGTGCGACCGCGGCCTCATCATGTGGGGCGGCCTGACTGCCGGAGACTGGCAGTACATCGGTTTCCAGGGCGTTCTCCAGGGCGTCTACGAACTCCTGCAGGCAGTTGCGAGGGACCATTTCGGCGGTTCGCTCGCCGGGAGGTTCGTCCTCACGGCCGGCCTCGGTGGCATGGGATCGGCGCAACCTCTCGCCATCTCGTTGGCGGGGGGCACTGGCATCGTGGTCGAGGTCGACCCGGACAAGTGCGCCCGCGCCCAGGCCCGCGGTCACCTCGCGTCGGTGACCGACGATGTGGAAGAGGCGCTCGCGTTTGCCGGCGACAGGGATGCGGGCAGGGTCATCGGACTCGTCGGCAACGCGGCGTCCGTCTACGAGGAGCTTTGCGACAGCGGCGTCGTGCCCGACGTCGTCACCGACCTCACGGCCGCGCACGACGCGGTCTTCGGTTACTGCCCGGTCGACTACTCGCTCGAGGAGTGGAAAGCCGTTCGCGAGCTGGACCCGGCAGCCGTCGCAGACAGGGCGCGTCGTTCCATGGCCCTCCAGGTCCGGGCGATGCTGAAACTGAAGGCGCGCGGTGCCGTCGTTTTCGAGGACGGCAACAACCTGCGCGTGCAGGCCGCCGCCGCCGGAGTCAGTGAAGCCTTCGAGATCGACGGGTTCGCGGAGAGGTACCTGAGGCCGCTGTTCTGCCGGGGAATCGGGCCGTTCCGCTGGTTGGCCCTGAGCGGTGAGCCCTCCGACCTCGCCGAGCTCGACAGCCTCGTGTGCGAGATGTCCTTCCGTCCCGAGGTGGAGTCCTGGATCTCACTCGCCCGGGAACACGTGGCGATGCAGGGACTGCCGGCACGGAGCTGCTGGCTCGGCCACGGGGAGCGTTCCAGGTTCGCCGTGGCCGTGAACGGGCTTGTCCGGGACGGGCGGCTCGGCGGGCCGGTCGCCTTCACCCGGGACCACTTCGACTCGGGCGGGATGACCCATCCGCACATCGGGACCGAGGCGATGGCGGACGGGTCGGATGCCATCTCCGACTGGCCGATACTCGACGCCCTCTTGTTAGCGGCCTCGGGCGCCGATCTCGTCGCAGTACACGCCGGAGGTGCAGGTTACGCGGGCTACATACAGTCGGCTGGCGTCACGATCGTCGCCGACGGCAGCGCGGGGGCGGGCGAGCGCCTCCGTCGCGGGCTCGACGCCGACAGCGGGCTCGGCGTTTTGCGCTATGCGGACGCCGGGTACGCCGATGCAGTGTCTGTGGCCGGCAGCGCCGGCCTCGGGCTCGGCCTTGAGCGGGAGGAGAAGAGATGACACGAGAGCTGACCGGAGACGACGCCCTCAACGCCGTGTGGGGCGGGTCGCTGCTGGCTTGCGGCGGAGGAGGATGGGTCGACCACGGCATGATGATGGGCGAGCTCGCCACGCGGGTCGGCCGCCCTGTCCTCTGCTCGCCCGATGAGATAGCCGACTCTGATCTCGTCGTCACGGTCACCGCCATTGGCGCGCCGGCGTCGCCGAGCAGAGAGATCCGCCCGCTCGACTACGTGCGGGCGCTGCAGCTGGTGGCAGGTGAGACGGACCGCCCGGTCGTGGCAGTGATGACGGCCCAGAACGGCTCGTCGACAACGCTGAACGGCTGGATCCAGTCCGCCGTCCTCGGCGTGCGGGTGCTTGACGCCGCGGGAGACGTACGGGCGCATCCGACCGGCAAGCTCGGCGCGATGGGCCTTACCACCCGAGCCGGCTACGAGACCGTGCAGGCAGTCGCCGGCGGGAACCGTGAACTGAGCGGCGGCCTCGAGGTGGTCGTTCGTGGCCAGGTGATTGCGACCTCCGACGTCTTGCGCGATGTGTGCGTGCGCGCCGGCGGCTTCATCGCCGCGGCCCGTCATCCCGTGGAGGCGTCCTACGTGAAGCAACATGCCGCCCTCGGCGCCATCAGCTACGCCTTGTCGCTCGGGTCGGCCATGCGTGCCGCGCCTGACGCCGCGGCCGTCATCGACGCGGCGATCGCCGCGACCGGCGGAAGGGTCGTCGCAAGCGGTCCCGTCCGCGAGGTCGACCCGCTCCGGACCGCGGGCGGCTTCGACCACGGTTCGTTGTCGATCGGCGGGTACGTCGTGCGATACCTGAACGAGTACATGACCGTGGACCTCGAGGGCTTGCGCGTCGCCACCTACCCCGACGTCATCGCCACCTTGTCGCTCGAGGACGGGCGGCCGATCTCAATTGCCGAGATGACCGAGGGCCGCGAGGCGGCGCTGTTCGTCGTTGACCAGTCCCTGTTGCCGCTCTCCTCCAGCACACGCGACCGGTTCGCGCTCGAGGAGGTCGAGAAGATCATGGGTATCTCGCTGATCGGGCACGGGGTGCCCGCGACTCGGCCGTCGTGAGCCGACTGCCGTCGCCTCACCTCGGGCGAGTCTCGGACGACTTCGAGACCCTCGCATCATACCGGGACCCGGAGGCCCCGGGCTGGACGCGTCGTGTCTTCTCCGGCTTCGACAGTGCCGGGAGAGCCTGGGTCGCCGGGAGGATGGAGGAGGCGGGCCTGACAGTCGAGACCGACGCGGCGGCCAACCTCATCGGGAGATTGCCCGGCACCGCTTCGTTGCCCGGCGCGATCGTGACCGGTTCGCACACCGACACCGTGCACGGAGGGGGCCGTTTCGACGGCATCGTCGGGGTGCTCGGCGCCCTCGAGGCGGTCCGCTGCCTGCGCGAGGCACGGACCGAGCTCGAGCACGACCTCATCGTGGTCGACTTTCTCGGTGAGGAGCCGAACGACTTCGGCTTGAGCTGCGTGGGAAGCCGCGCGATATCCGGCGCGCTCGACGAGGGTCACCTCGCTCTTGTGGGCCCGGAGGGGCTCAGTCTCGCCGAGGCGCTCGCGGCCTGCGGCGGGCGACCGTCCGCGCTCGAAGGCGCGCGCTGGCCGAACGGCCTGCACTGCTACGTCGAGCTGCACATAGAGCAGGGCCCGGTGCTCGAAGCCGCACGGGGCCCGATAGGAGTGGTGACAGGCATCGTCGGCATCCACCGGCTCCTTGCGAGCATCGTCGGGCAGCCGGATCATGCCGGCACAACCCCGATGAGCCTCCGCCGGGATGCGCTCCTGGGAGCGGCAGAGGCTGCGCTCGCCATAGAGAGGCTCGCCGAGGGAGGTGTGGCGACGACGGGCCGTCTCGAGATCCGGCCCGGCGCCCACAACGTGGTACCCGGAGAGGCCGACCTGTGGGCCGAGGCGCGAAGTGCCGACGAGGAATGGCTGGACGACTTCGGGCGCAGGGTCACCGAAGAGATCAGTGCCATCGGCGCCCGGCGGCACCTCGGCACGACCCTCAGCTGGATCTCGCGCGAGCGTCCAGTGACGGTCACGGACTGGGTGGCGGCCGCCATCGGGGAGGCGGCACGGTCTTTCGGGATCGAGCCCCTCAACATTCCGAGCGGCGCCGGTCACGACGCGTCCCACATGGCGCGTC
The DNA here is from genome assembly GCA_050015175.1 of Acidimicrobiales bacterium. Lineage (GTDB taxonomy): Bacteria > Actinomycetota > Acidimicrobiia > Acidimicrobiales > Bog-793 > Fen-455. Next base: position 155,790 of record JBEKBX010000002.1, read on the forward strand.
TTGGTCCGATGGGCATGGTTTTCGTGCCGTCCCGGGCCGGGCGGAGCCACTGCCCGGAGGAGTGGACGGACCTGGAGGATATCGGTCGTGGCATCGCCGTCCTAGCGGAGACGTTGGTAATTTGTGATCACCGAGAGGAGGCGCGCCAGGGGAGGCGGCGCCGCGGGTCAGATGACTGAGCGACTTGTCGAGCTGACCGGAGACGACCTGAGCGTGCAGGATGTCGTCGCGGTTGCACGCGGTCGGACCCGGGTCGCTCTTTCCGCCGAAGCGCTCCGGCGGATGCGCCAGGCTCGCGATGTCGTCGACGCGATACTCGCGAGCGGCGAGCCGGTGTACGGCCTCAATACCGGGCTCGGCTCGTTCGCCCGTTTCCGGATTCCGATCGAGCAGATCAAGCGCTTCTCGTTTGACACCGTGGCCGACCTGAGCTCGTCCTACGGCCGGCCGCTGCCCGCTGACGTCGTGCGGGCGATGATGGTGGCCCGGGCGAACGGCATGGCCAAAGCCGGCGTCGGCGTGAGGTGTGAGCTGGCGCAACTGCTCGTCGAGCTCTTGAACCGGGACGTCGATCCGGTGGTGAGGGAGATCGGCTCGGTCGGCCAGGGCGACCTGTCGGAGATGTCCGACATCGGCAAGGTGCTGATCGGCATCGGGCACGCCGAGGTCGGCGGCGAGGTGATGAGCGGGCGGGCGGCATTGGCACGAGTCGGGCTGGAGCCGATCGAGCTCGCCCCGAAGGAGGCGCTCGCGCTGATCAGCGCCAACGGAGTCACCCTCGGACGGGGCGCCCTCGTGCTGCACGACGTCGCGGACCTCGTCGACCTGCTGCAGGCGGCGGCCGCATTGTCGCTCGAGGGCTTCGCAGGCAATCTCTCGATCATCCATCCCGGCACGAGCGAGCTCCAGCCTCAGGTCGGGCCCAGTACGGCCGCCGACCGGCTGCGCCACATGCTCGAGGGCTCCTACCTGTGGGAACCGGGCGCGGCGCGCAACCTGCAAGATCCGCTTTCGTTCCGCTGCGTGCCCCGCAGCCACGGTGCGCTCTACGACGCTCTCCACTACTCGCGCTTCAACCTCGAGAGCGAGTTGAACGCGGCCAATGACAATCCGCTCGTGCTCGTCGGCGAGGGAGTGATCGTCTCGGGCGGCAGCTTCGACGTGGTGGGGCTCGCCATGGCCTTCGACCTGTTGCGCCTCGCCATAGCGAACGCCGTCAAGGGCACCAACGAGCGCGTGCAGAAGCTGCTGTGGAACCACTTCAGCGGCCTGCCGAGCGCGCTTGCCTTCGACCAGGGACCCACCAACGGCCTCAAGCCGATGGGCCGCTGGTGTGCGGCGCTCGCAGCCGAGGCGCGCTCGCTCGCCGGACCCGTGACACTCGACTACGCAGGGCAGGTAGCCGAGGGTGTCGAGGACGACGCCAGCATGGCCCCGCTCTCGGTGCGCCGGACCCACGAGCTCGTCTCGCTCGTCCACCGCACTGTGGTCTACGAGCTCATAGTGGCCGCCCAGGCGGTCGACATGCGGGAGCGGTGGCCAATTGGGCGCGGGACCACCGTCGTGTACCGGGCCGTGCGCGACCACGTGCCGATGCTGCGCGACGTCCGTGGTTGGGACCCGGACATCGAGGGTCTCGTCGAAGCCGTCGCCCAGGGCGAGCTCGGCGCCCGGATAGCCGCCGCGATCGGCGGACGTAAGCAGGAGCCGCGAGTACTGATGGGGGTGCGCACACCGGACGCGCCCGAGCACTAGGGCGCGAGAGAAGGAGGCTCCGGGGCCCCCTTACTCGGGGTCCGCTAGCACCGGGTCGTGGCCGCTCCGGGCTTCAGGTATGCCCGATCTGGACGCCCGGCTCCGGCACCCGGACGTGAAAGGCGAGCCAGCCGATCGCCAGCCCGGTGCCCAGTACGACTTGAGCAATGGCGAAGGTCGCGCGCGCACCGAGCGGACCGACGACGGCACCGGCGAGAAGCGGGCTGACGACCGTCGAAAAGGCCCACACGAGGTTGAGCATGCCCATCACGACACCGAGTCCCACTCCGGCTCGGTTGGCCCCGGAGGCACCGAGTGGGTACCCGACAGACCACAGGACGGACCGGGCCGCAGCCGTCGCACAGAGCATCACGACGACGAAAAGTGGCGCCGCGCTCGCGGTCGCGGGCGACATCACGAGTGCGAGAACGACGCCTGCGCCGAGGATGGTCCGCAGACGCACAGCGCGCAGACCAGCTCTCTTGGTAACCGCGCTGCCGAGGATGAACACCGCCGCGGCGGCCGAGAACACGATTCCGATCGAGCCCTCGGAGGCGCCGGACTCGTGCAGCTCGAGTGGCCCGAGCAACGTCACGAGAGCCGCCGAAGCACCGGCAATGCTCACAGCCATCGTCGCTCCCAGGATCCTGAGATCGGATGCAGCCGTGCGGATGCTGGAGACGACGCCCGTGTGCTCCAACGGGCAGGTGCCTTCAAGGTCGATCGAGGTCAACATCACCGTCACCACGACCATCAGGACGGTGGCGACGACGAAAGGTGCCGCGAGACCGAAGTACTGGGCGACGAACCCGGCGAAGGCCGGTCCCGCGATGGAACCGAACCCCGATGCCGTGACGGTTCCGGCGAGTGACGAATCGTCGCCCGAGGCCCTCGCCAGCCACGTGAGCGCCGCCGTCCACACGATGCCGTAGCCGAGGCCGAAAACGAGGCGGGAAGCGAGCAGCAATGCGTACGAGGGGGCGAAGGCCTGGCCGAGGGTTGCGAGCACGATGAGCCAACCGGACCACAAGGTCAGCACGCGTGCTCCGAAGTGATCGGAGAGGGCACCGGCCGGCAGCGAGATGACGAGTGCCGCGACGCCGGTCGCGGCGAGCAACCCTGCCGTTTCCACGCCACCCAGCTGGAAGCGGTGAGCGTAGGAGGGCAACAGCGGCGCGATCGCGGACTGGAGCAGCGAGCTGAGTAGGGCGAGGGCGTAGACGAGGCGACGCAGACGGCGAATCCTCGGATCGATCACCCCTGTCTCGTCAAGTACCGGCGGCCCGGCCGGGTGGCGGTGCCTCCTGGTCATCTGTCGTTGTCCCGCAATGTTCAGGGCCGCCACCACTTACCTATCGGAAGCTGGACACTTCATCCTTATATTCATTTTACGACAAGATTGTTCGCAGATAACCTGAATCATTAGTGCCAGAACGATCGATTTGGTCGATTGATAAAAGAGTCGACCTGCGCGAGCTGAGAGCGCTCATCGCCATCGCCGACCTCGGCTCGTTCCGCCGTGCTGCCTCAGAGCTCGGATACACGCAATCGTCGATCTCGCACCAGATCGCTTCGCTGGAAACTGTGCTCGGCACAGAACTGTTCACCCGGCCTGGGGGCCGTGGTGCGGTGAAGCTCACCGCGAGCGGTGCGGCCGCCTACAGAAGGGCTCGACGTGCCCTCGGGGAGGTGGAGGCCATCGGTGCCGATGTCGACTCGGCCCGGCGCGGCGAGCGGGCACGGATCCGCGTGGGCGTGTCGCAGACAGCTGCTGCCGAGCTGATGCCGGTTGCGCTCAGATCGTTTCGCGAGACCCATCCCGACATTGAGGTGGTCCTGAGCGAGGTCGAGGAGATCCAGGCCATCATGAGCGGGCTGGGGCGCGGACGGTTCGACTTGGCATTCGCCCTCAACCCCGAGCCTGATGAGCGGGCCGAGGCCATTCCACTCCTGGAGGACCCGTGGGTCATCCTCACCCGCCGCGACAGCGAGATCGGCGACGTGGAGCACCTCAGTTTCGACCTCATCGACGGAATGGACCTGGTCGCCTGGACTCGCCGCTGGAACAGCCAGATCGAGCTGGAGGAAGCGTGGCGCCGGCGCGGCATCGCACCGCGCATCGTCTATCGGACCGACGACAACCTTGCCCTCCAGCGCCTCGTCGCCGCCGGCCTCGGGCACGCTTGCATCGGCCGGCTCGCCGCTCGGCGGGCCATAGACCCGTCACTCACATGGCTCGCTCCGCGCGAACGCCTCACGACGCGCCAGATCGCGTTGTGCTACCCGCGGCACCGGGAGATCACCGGCGCCGTGTCCGCGCTGATCTCAGCGATTCGGGCCCACCCGACCGGCTGAACCGGGCCGCTCAAGTGAAGACGTAAGCGTCCGGCTCTTCGAGCTCGGTGTCCAAGCCCGCGAGCTCGATCGCGTCCGGTACCCGGACGGATTCGAACTTGTCCAGGATCTTGAGGATGACCCAGGTGAGGATGAACGCGTAGGCAGCCACGAGCAGGCCGGCAGCCACCTGCTTGCCGAAGAGCGAGGGATTGCCCTGGACGAGGCCGTTGTGGCCGGCCAGGTTGACCGATTCGTAGGCGAAGACGCCCACCAGCATCGAACCGAGGAGCCCGCCGATGCCGTGCGCAGCCCAAACATCGAGTGCGTCGTCCCACTTCATGTGGCGCACCAAGGCGACGGCCGCGTAGCAGATGGATCCGGCGAGCAGACCGATCGCGAAAGACGCCCATGTGGGCACGAAACCGGCGCACGGCGTCACACAGGCGAGGCCTGCCACCGCTCCCGTGAAGGCTCCCACGATGCTGGGCTTTCCCGTCCTCCACCAGGAGATGGCCAACCACGTGCACATCGCGACCGACGCGGCGATGTCGGTGTTGACGAAGGCCTGCGCCGCCACGGCGTCGGCCGCGAGCGCCGAGCCGCCGTTGAAGCCGAACCAGCCGAACCAGAGCAATCCGGTCCCGAGTCCGACGAAGGCCACATTGTGCGGGACCTTCTTCTCGCCCGGTGCGAACTTCCTGGACCCGACGACGAACACCGACGCCAGGGCCGCAAACCCCGCACTCGTGTGGACGACCATTCCACCGGCGAAGTCCTCGACACCCCAGTGCTGGAGGAACCCGCCACCCCAGATCCAGTGCACTATCGGCACGTAGACGAGCAGGCTCCAGACGACCAGGAACTTGAGGTAGCTCTTGAACGCGATCCGGTCGGCGAAGGCACCGGTGATGAGCGCCGGGGTGATGATGGCGAACATCTCCTGGAAGATGAAGTGTGCCAGAGCGGGGATATGGGGGGCATACGGGCCCGGCGACGCGCCTACTCCTCGCAGTCCTGCCCACGAGAGGTTGCCTATGACACCTCCGAGGTTGCCGGAGAAGGCGAGGGAGTACCCGACGAGCACCCAGAGCACGGTGACTACTCCCATCGAGATGAAGCTCTGCAGCATTATTGTGAGAAAATTCTTTCTTCTCACAAGGCCGCCATAGAAAAACGCCAGGCCTGGTGTCATCACCATGACAAGTGCGGCGCTGATCAGAACAAACCCGGTGTCACCGTCGTTGATCACCCAGGCCTCCTTTGGCCGATTCTGCGAACTTCACCGTGCGGTCACATGTTTCGCCATTATGTCGCCCACTTCGCGGCGGTGGCCAACTTACCTTGTCCGCATCCGCTTGGCCTGCGACCGTGCACTGTGAACAGGACCGCGACGAGCGGCACTGCGACGGGCGGCGCTGCGATGAGCGGCAATGCGGTGTGCAGGTTGGCCGCCGGCGCCGCCCGCGATCGGCTTACCGGTGGCGGGGTCGACGCCGTTGCGCCGGCACCATGTTCCGAAGGCTTTATAGCGGTACGGCGGTGCGTTACGCCAGGAGACCTTGAAGCCGAAACGCTCGCTCAGGGCTCTGTACATGAGGTGCATGCTGATCGTCGCGAATGCGAGGCAGGCGAAGCCGAACCCGGCCACCGCATAGGCGCATACCCTGGACCAACCCTGGCCGATCAGGAAGAGGACCAGCCACACCGGAGCGGACCAGATGCCGATGGTCGTGGTCGGCCCCGTAAGAAGGTGAAGGCGTGCGGCCCTGTGCCCGATCCGAGGCGACCACCTCGCAAGGAAGGGGGCTCTTGAGGGCATTCGTCTACTTCCTAAGAGGACCTCGGACCGAGAACGGCGGCGTGGCGACTCTCCAAATCACCCCGCGTCAGTGAAGCACAGCATCATTCTGCCCTGTCGGGCAAGACGTGCTCGCAATGGTCCGGCTCGTTGCCGGCTCCAGCGGGTGCGGGGCTTCTTGCCCGGCCGGGAGGCGGGCTATGGGCGTTCAGATCCGTGACGCTAGAGTGAAACCGACGTCGCGCTACACGACCCCGAGGAGCCTGTTGGTACCTGCTCAAGAGTGATCGAGCGTGCGGGCCATATCGCTTCGACGCCTTCTGGGCGCGGGCCGCTGGTTCAACACCGAAGTCGATGGTTACCGAAAAGGAGATCTGACATGGCCATGCCGAGCGACCTTGAGATCGCGCGCCAGGCTCACCTCAAGCCGATTGCCGAAATCGCGAAGGGTATGGGAATCGAACCGCGGATGCTCGAGCACTACGGCGAGAATGTTGCGAAGATCAAGCTGGACGCTATCGCCGAACTCGCCGACCGCCCCAAGGCCAAGTACGTGGTCGTCTCCGCGATCACGCCGACGCCGCTCGGCGAGGGGAAGACGACGACGATCGTGGGGCTCGGCCAAGCCATGCACCACATCGGCAAGAGCGCGACGATCTCGATTCGTCAGCCCTCTATGGGTCCCACGTTCGGCATCAAGGGTGGCGCTGCCGGTGGTGGCTACAGCCAGGCCGTCCCGATGGAATCCTTCAACCTCCACCTGACAGGGGACATGCACGCGGTGACGGCCGCGCACAACATGCTGTCGGCCATGGTCGACAACCACTTGCAAAAGGGCAACGAGCTCAAGATCGACCTGCACAACATCACTTGGAGACGCGTGCTTGACGTGAACGACCGAGCGCTCCGCAACATCGTGATAGGGCTCGGGACCAAACAGGACGGCGTCCCGCGCCAGACCGGCTTCGACATCACCGCCGCGTCTGAGGTGATGGCCATCCTCGCGCTGTCGGCGTCCTTAAAGGACATGCGGGCCCGCCTGGGAAGGATCGTCGTGGGTTACACCGATGACGGCGAGCCGGTGACCTCGGAGGACTTGAAGGGCGCAGGGGCGATGACCGTGATCATGCGCGAGGCCATCAAGCCGAACCTGCTCCAGACGATCGAGAACACCCCGGTGATAGTGCACGCTGGACCGTTCGGCAACATCGCCCACGGCAACTCGTCGATCGTCGGTGACTTGATCGGTATCCACACCGGCGACTTTCTCCTCACCGAGGCGGGCTTCGGCGCCGACATGGGAGCAGAGCGCTTCTTCGACATCAAGTGCCGCACCTCGGGCCTCAAGCCCGATGCCGCCGTGGTCGTCGCCACGGTGCGCGCACTGAAGGTGCATTCCGGGCGGCACAAGGTCGCAGCCGGGCGCCCGCTGCCTCCCGCCATCTTGGAGGAGAACCCTGAAGAGGTTCATCTAGGCGGGGCGAACCTGCGCAAGCAGATCGAGAACATCCAGGTCTTCGGCGTCTCGCCTGTCGTCGCGATCAACGCATTCCCCGGCGACTTCCCCTCTGAGCACGAGGCGGTCCGTGAGATCGCGGCCTCGATGGGAGTCCGAGCGGCGGTGTGCACCAATTTCGCCGAGGGCGGCAAGGGAGCCACCGAGCTCGCGCAGGCGGTGGTCGAAGCGGCGGACGAACCGAGCGACTTCCGTTTGCTCTACCCGAACGAGGCGACGTTGCGCGAGAAGATCGAGACGGTGGCCTCGAAGATCTACGGCGCCGCCGGCGTCGACTACCTGCCGGTCGCGAACCGCCAGATCGACTCCTACGAGAAGAACGGCTATGGGAACCTTCCGGTCATCATCGCCAAGACGCACCTGTCCTTGTCGTCGGACCCCTCGCTGAAGGGTGCGCCCACTGGGTGGCGCATGCCGGTGCGAGAGGCGCGTGCCTCGATCGGTGCGGGTTTCGTGTACCTCATCTGTGGCGACATGAGCACGATGCCGGGGTTGTCGACGCACCCGGCGGCCGAGATCATCGACATCGACGAGAACGGCGAGATTGTCGGGCTCAGCTGACGCGCCGGCATATCTCGAGGTCGGTCTCGGGAGCTTCCTCGAGCTCGTCTCCGCGGCCGAGCCGGCGCCTGGCGGCGGGTCGGCCGCAGCCGTAGCCGTCGGGCTGGCCGCGGGACTCTGCGTGATGGCGGCGCGTTTGTCCACGCGGCAGCTGCCGGACGCGCCGGACCTAGCACTCGCTGCCGCGCGGCTGCGCGATCGTGCCGCTGCACTCTGCCAGGCAGACGCAGAGGCCTACGGACTGGTCGTGTCGGCATCCCACGAACCTTGTGGGCCTGACCCCGAGGGTCGCCGGCGCCGGATAGCCGCGGCCCTCTTGGTGGCGACCGACGTTCCATTGCAGGTCGTGGAGACGGGGGCCGGCGTCGCCGGTCTGGCCGCCAGGATCGCCGAGTACGGGAACCCGAATCTGCTGGGTGACGCCGTCACCGCGGCGTTGCTGGCGGAGTCCGGAGCGAGGGCGGCGGCCGCTCTCGCGCTGATCAACCTCAAAGGACTGCAGGACGACGACAGGCGGAACCGGATCGCCAAGCTGATCGAGGAGGCCGCAGACAGTGCCTCCATCGCGCGGCGCCTGTCGGACCAACTCTCGTCCTGACCGTCTCCTCGACGTCGTCCGTCCAGATGATCTGCCCGACACGGCGACGACCCAACGCCGCCTCTTTCTCTCGTGCCAAGATGGGATTGTGACCAGGAGAACCACCGCATGAGCCCTGACAACGGGCTCATCCGCGGAGTTGCGCGGCGCCACACAGCGCTCCGGGCTGCCCGGCGACGGGGTCATCGACGAAGGACCGCGGTTCCTCGCAGTCGACGAGGACGCCCGCCTTGTTTCGCCGCTGTCGGGGTAGCGGCGCGTTCTGGAGGTCCGAATGAGCTGGTTTGAATGCGTACCCAACTTCTCAGAAGGCCGGGACCAGGCCAAGATCGCCCGCATCGTGGCCGAGGCGCAGAACAGACCGGGGGTGTCGCTGCTCGATGTCGAGCAGAATGCCGACCACAACCGTTGTGTGGTCACCCTCGTCGGTGAGGGGCCGCCGCTTGTGGAGGCGGTGCTGCGCATGATGCGGGTGGCGACGACCGTCATCGACCTTACGAGCCACCGGGGCGAGCATCCACGGATGGGCGCCACCGACGTGGTCCCATTCGTGCCGCTCGGCGAAGCCACCACCGAGCAGGCGATCGACCTCGCCGTCAGCCTGGGCACCCGCGTGTGGGAGGAGCTGCACATTCCGGTTTACCTGTACGGCCAGGCCGCTCGGCTGCCTGAGCGCCAGGATCTCGCGAAGGTGCGTGCCGGACAGTTCGAGGCCATCCGCGACACGATCGGGACGGACCCTGCCCGGCGCCCGGACATCGGCGAGGCACGGGTGCATCCGACGGCGGGCGCGGTGGCGATCGGCGCCCGGCCGGTGCTCATCGCGTACAACGCCTACCTGACTACCCCTGACGTCGCTGTGGCCAAGCGGGTGGCACGCGCCGTGCGCGCTCGTGACGGAGGCCTGGCGGAGGTCAAGGCGCTGGGCTTCGAGATCCACGAGCGCCAGCGCGCGCAGGTATCCATGAACCTGACCGACTACCGACGAACGCCGATCCACCGCGCCGTCGAAGCTGTGCGGCGGGAAGCAGCCCGTTTTGGCGTGGGCGTGGAGGAAACCGAGGTCGTGGGCCTCGTGCCCGAGGACGCCCTGTTCGACGCGGCTGAGTATTACCTGCAGCTCAACAGCTTCGACCGGGGCACCGTCCTCGAGCGCAAGGTGCGTGGCGTGCAGCCATCCGGGGAGTCCCTCTCTGATTTCGCCGCCCGGCTCGCCGCGCGGACACCCACCCCCGGAGGTGGGAGCGCGGCCGCCGCGGCCGGCGCCATGGGGGCCGCCCTCGGGGAGATGGTTGCCGCCTACTCTGCCGGCAAGGACGACGTGACGCTGGACGAGTTTCGGGAGCGGTTCGCCGCCGCCCGCAGTCGCTTTCTGGGCCTGGTCGAACAGGACGCCCAGGCCTACGCGGACACGGTCACAGCGCGTCGGGCGACCAAGTCCCAGCCCGGGCCCGAGGCGGAGCAGGCCTGGACGGCCGCCATCCGGCACGCCGCGGATGTCCCGCTCGAAACCGCGCGCCTCGCCTGGAGCTGCGCAGCCGAGCTCCGCGAGCTCGGCGACCGGGTACGGCCTGTGATGAAGAGCGACTGGACCACGGCGCTGGCGCTGTTGGATGCGGCGCGGGAGGGCGCTGTTGCCAATGTGGTCATAAACGTCGACGACCTGCGGGAGCGGGCGGTCGACATCACTGATCTGGAAGCCGCCATCCGCGAGCTCGTCTAGCTCGAGCGATGCGACGGAAGAGACAGTTTCGAGAAGCCTGGGTTGGGCGAGCCGGTTCGTAGGTACAGGCCGTTCCCTTGGAGCCAAACAGCGGCAAAGGTATTCAGTGCTTCGTCACGCCCTGAGTGCCTGCGTTTGCTTGTGGTCGCGGCCACGATCTGATACAACGAACTCAGCACGCGTGAATTCGTTGGAATCAGTCATATAGCGGCGAAGGTTCCTCGTTCCCAGTAGAGGTGAGGTGCAGGGGACGCGCCGGACCTTTGACTCCTCACCGGGTGTGGGCACGCGGGCGAAAAGTTGCTTGTCACCGTCTTGCCTATCCGCGTCCAGCGTCGACGACAGGAGGCGGTGTGTAATGAGCACTCAGCAGACCTACACCAGTAGCTTGCAGATCGAGCACCGCTCGATCGACTATATCCCCGCCTCGGAGAGGCATGGCACACCGAACCGCCTTTTCTTCATCTGGTTCGGGGCCAACATGCAGATAACTGCGGCTGCGGCGGGGGCGGTCGCTGTGCTGATAGGGCTGTCCTTGCCCTGGGCGCTGCTCGCCCTGCTGATCGGCAATCTCTTCGGCGTCACGTTCATGGCGGCTCACTCGGCGCAAGGGCCGACATTGGGCATCCCTCAGATGATCCAGAGCAGGGCCCAGTTCGGCTTCTACGGCGCGATCGTCCCTCTCGTTCTCGTCTTGTTGATGTACGTCGGATACTTCGCCGCCAGCGCGATCCTCGGCGGCGCCGCCCTGGCCGCCTGGTGGGGCATCAACACCAAGCTGGCCACTGTCATCGTCTCGCTCATCTGCGCGGTGCTCGCCGTCTACGGCTACCGCATGATCCACCAGTACGAGCGATGGGTGAGCCTGGTGAGCGGCCTCGGCTTTGTGTACCTCACGATCCGGCTGCTGACCCTGCACCACATCAGCACGGTCTGGCACTCCGGGAGCGTGCCCTACGGCACCTTCCTGCTCGCCATCACCGTGGCGGCCACCTGGCAGATCACCTACGCCCCGTACGTCGCCGACTACAGCCGCTATCTGCCTGAGGACACCAGCAAGGCGGCGACCTTCTGGTGGACAGCGTCGGGTTCGGTGATCGCCTCGTTCTGGCTGATGGGCTTCGGCGCCGTCGGGCTCGCCGTCGCCCCGAAGCTGTTCAACAACGGGAGCGTGACCTTCTTCACGGGACTCGGCAACAACCACACGGGCTGGCTGATCGCGCTGATCATCATCGGGGGCATCGTGGCAGCCAACGTGCTGAACCTCTACGGGATGTTCATGTCCGCCACCACGACCATCACAGCGTTGCGCCGGATGCAGGTGCACCGCGGGGCCCGGACGGTTTTCGTGCTCGTCGCCGCGGTTATCGGCACCGTGATCGCGATCGCGGCGACCTCGAGCTTCCTCACGAACTTCGAGAACTTCATCCTCTTCCTGGCCTACTTCCTGATCCCGTGGACGGCGATCAACCTGACCGACTTCTACTTCGTGCGCAAGGAGCAGTACGACATCGACTCGATCTTCAGGCCGGACGGGATCTACGGGCGGGTCGACTGGCGGACGATGGCGGCATACCTGATCGCCATCGGAGTAGAGGTTCCGTTCATGAACACGACCTTCTACGCCGGACCGATGGTCTCGCACCTCGGGGGCGGAGACATCTCCTGGATCCTCGGACTGATCGTGGCCAGTGGCCTCTATTACGTGCTGCATATCGGTGTGGACGTGATGCCTCACGCCAAGTCGGTGGCCCCTTCGCAGCCGGCCGAGGCTGTCGAGTCGGCGGATCGGTGACGCGATGACCAGCGGACCACGCACTGTACGCGCGCCGCACGGCAGCCAGCTCACATGCAAGGGCTGGCCGCAGGAAGCGGCGATGCGCATGTTGATGAACAACCTCGACCCCGACATCGCCGAGCACCCCGATCAGTTGATCGTCTACGGGGGCGGAGGAAAGGCAGCTCGCAACTGGGCCGCCTACGACGCAATCGTGGCGAGCCTGCGGGAGCTCGGGCCCGAGGAGACCCTGCTCGTCCAGTCCGGCAAGCCGGTGGGCGTCTTCCGGACCCACGAGTGGGCGCCGCGAGTCCTGATCGCGAACGCGAACCTTGTGCCGCAGTGGGCGACCTGGGAGGAGTTCCGCCGCTTGGACGCCCTCGGGCTGACGATGTTCGGACAGATGACCGCCGGGTCGTGGATATACATAGGGACCCAGGGGATCCTGCAGGGAACCTACGAGACCTTCGCCGCAGTTGCAACCAAACGCCACGGCGGCAGTCTCGCCGGCACAATCACCCTCACCGCCGGGCTCGGCGGGATGGGTGGCGCCCAGCCGATGGCGGTCACGATGAACGGCGGCGTCGCGTTGTGCGTCGAGGTGGACCCGTCACGGATCCAGCGTCGCTTGGACACCGGCTACCTCGACGTCCTCGCCGACGGGGTCGACGACGCGCTCAGCCGGGCCATGGAGGCGAAACGCAACCGGCAGGCGCTGTCGATAGGCATCCTGGGCAACGCCGCCGACGTCGTGCCCCACCTGCTCGCGATCGGGGCGGAGATCGACGTAGTGACCGACCAGACCTCGGCGCACGACCCGTTGATGTACGTCCCGAGCGGCGTGAGCGTGGACGAGATGCCTGACCTCAGGGCCAAGGACCCCGAAGGGCTCACCAAGATGGCACGCGAGTCGATGGTCCGCCACGTCGAGGCGATGATCGGCTTCCTGGACGGAGGGGCCGAGGTGTTCGACTACGGCAACTCGATCCGCGCCGAGGCGAGGACGGGTGGCTGCGAACGCGCCTTCGACTTCCCCGGTTTCGTTCCCGCGTACGTGCGACCGCTCTTTTGTCAGGGCAAGGGCCCGTTCCGGTGGGTCGCGCTGTCCGGCGATCCGCGCGACATCGCCGCTACGGACGAGGCGGTACTCGCCGAGTTCCCGGACAACGAGTCCCTCGGCCGGTGGATCAAGATGGCAGGCGAACGGGTGCAATTCCAAGGGCTGCCGGCGCGGATCTGCTGGCTCGGGTACGGGGAGCGCGACCGGCTCGGCTTGCGTTTCAACGACATGGTCGCCCGCGGCACGCTCAAGGCGCCCATCGTCATCGGACGCGACCACCTCGACTGTGGGTCTGTCGCCTCGCCTTATCGGGAGACCGAGGGCATGTGCGACGGGTCGGACGCGATCGCCGACTGGCCGCTCCTGAACGCCTTGCTGAACACGGCTTCCGGCGCCTCGTGGGTGTCGATCCACCACGGCGGGGGAGTCGGGATCGGCCGTTCCATTCACGCAGGGCAGGTGACGGTCGCAGACGGTACGGCGCTCGCCGCCGAGAAGCTGGAACGGGTGCTCACCAACGACCCTGGCAGCGGTGTCATCCGGCACGTCGACGCCGGTTATGTCGAGGCGGAGCAAGTGGCCGCGGCCCATGGGTTGCGGGTTCCGATGCGCGATCACGGCGAGAAGACGGTGGCGACATGAAGCTCACCGATCGGGACACGGAGATGCTTGACGGGGTCGACGGCGAAGGCGTGGCGCTCGCCATGCAAGTTCTCGTCGCGATCGGCCGGGCGTTCGACGCCGAGCAGATGTGCGACATCTCCCGGGCGCACGTCGCGTTGAGCAACCAGGACGCGGACATCTGGTTCGCAGAGCGGCTGGTAGCAGGGGGAGCGGTGTGCCGGATCCCACCTACGGTCAATCCGGGCTTCTGCCTCGAGTTCTTCCGGCACGTCCCCGGCCTGACGCCTGAGGACATGGAGCCCATGGAGCGCACCGAGGCCGCCTACCGGGCGCTCGGCGCGCAGCTGACCTACGACTGCACGCCTTATCTGCAGGGCAACGTTCCGCGTTTCGGCGAGGTCACCGCTTACTCGGAGTCGAGCGCCACCCCCTACATGAACTCGGTCTATGGGGCACGCACGAACCGTGAGTCGGCCCAGTCCGCCTTGTGCGCCGCGGTGACCGGCCGGGTTCCGATCTACGGCCTTCTCCTCGACGAGAACCGCAAGGGACAAGTGCACGTGCACGTCGAGCCGATGCTCACCGACGAGTTCGACTATCACCTGCTGGGCTACGCGGTGCCTCGAAAGGCCGGCCTGCAGACCGCCTTCATCCCCGTGTTCACGGGCATCCCTGCGAACGTGAGCCCGGAGGCGCTCATGAACTTGGGAGCCGAGTTGAACACGGGTGGCAACGTGCCGATGTACCACATCGTCGGGGTCACCCCCGAGGCACCCACGCTCGAGGCCGCGTTCCACGGCGAGCCTCCCGGCGAGCCCATCGTCATCACCGCCGACGATCTCGCCGAGGAGCAGCAGATGCTTTCCGCGGAGGGCGGCCCCATCGACTTCGCGCTCCTCGGCTGCCCGCACCTGTCGCTCGGCCAGCTCCGGGCGATAGCCGATCGGATCGGTGGTCGCCAGTTCAAGGTTGAGTTCTGGGTCATGACGTCGTTCTACGCGAAGGAGCTCGCCGTCCGCATGGGCATTGCCGAGGTGATCGAAAAGGCCGGGGGCCAGCTGGTCCCCGACACTTGCATCGACCAGGTCGCCTGGAAGCATCTGGCGGGCAAGAAAGGTGTCACCGACTCGCTGAAGGGCGCGTACTACACACAGCGGCGTGACATGGAGTTCGTGCTGCGCAGCGTGGGTGACTGCGTCGAGGCCGCTATCAAAGGAGATGCGTCATGACCGCCCGGGAAGTAACCGTCATCGGTTGCCGGGGCGCGGCGCCGGGCAAGGCGACCGGCCCGGCCGTCGTGTCAACCGACGCCATCTGCTTCTATCTGGTGGACCCACCCACGGGAACCGTCATCGAGTCCGGTCACGCCATCGAGGGCAGGAGAATCGCCGGGACCGTCCTCGTCTGTCCTGGAGGAAAGGGGAGCTCGGTGGTCCAGGCCGACGGTCTCTACCAGCTTGCCAAGGCCGGCACGGCACCGGTCGCCGTCGTCGTCGCGGAGTTCGACACCGTGCTCGTGGCGAGCGCCGTGGTCGTCGGCGTTCCACTCGTGCGCTGCGCCCCCGAGGACTTCGCACGCATCAGCGACGGTGACGTGCTGGACGTGGACTCCGACCGGGAAGTCGTCACGATCCGGTGATCGCCCCCCCGGTCGTACGCTCGCTGCGACGCGGCGAGGTGGAACTGCCGCGGGTGCGCCTGGTCAGGCAGCTCTTCACCGTGCCACCGCCTGTCGACGTGGCCGCGCGGGTGGTCAGCGAGTGGCACCGGCTCGCACCCCGGATCAACCCGACTGCGGGTGCGCAGATCGCGGTGGCCGTCGGCAGCCGGGGCATCGACGGCTTGGCGCCCGCAGTGCGGGCCCTCGTCGCAGAGTTGCGCTCTGCCGGCTGCGAACCATTCATCGTGCCCGCCATGGGCTCCCACGGAGGTGCGACCGCGTCCGGCCAAACCAAGGTTCTCGCAGGTCTGGGCATCACCCCAGAGACGGTAGGGGCCGAAGTCCGAGCGACAATGGACGTGGTGAGCGTCGGCGTTGTGGGCGACGCCCCACTGTGCCTAGACCGGCTCGCCGCCGAGTCCGACGGCATCGTGGTCGTCAACCGGGTCAAGCCACACACGGACTTCGCCGGGCCGATGGGAAGTGGCTTGTTGAAGATGCTCTGCATAGGGCTGGGCAACCAGGAGGGCGCCGACCGGCTGCACAGGATGGGCGTGGCCCGGGACCTGGGTGAGGTCGTGCGCGAGGCGGGTGTCGCGATCGTGCAGCGAGTGCCCGTCCTGTTCGGCGTGGCGATCCTCGAGAATCAGCAGCACCGTGCCTGCGACGTGCGGCTCGTGCCCGGTCCCGACATCGAGTCGGTGGAGCTGGCCCTCCAAGACGTCGCACGAGAGCTCCTCCCCGGTCTCCCCCTCGACGACATCGACCTCCTGATCATCGACGAGATGGGCAAGGACATTAGCGGCGCGGGACTGGACCCGAACGTCATCGGCCGTTCTCTCGGGCCCTGGCAGGTCAAGAGGGATCGGCCCCGCATCACGCGGATCTTCGTGCGCGACCTGACCCCTGCCTCGGAGGGCAACGCCTGCGGTCTCGGCTTCATCGACGTCACGACTCCACAACTCATCGAGAAGGTCGACCTCGAGGTGACCGCCGTGAACGCCATCACGGCATGTTTCCCGGAGGACATGCGGCTGCCGCTGACCCTGCCGACCGACCGTGACGCGATCGGCGCCATGCTCGACACACTCCGGCCGTTCACGGCAGAGGATCTGCGCCTGGTGCACATCAAAAGCACACTCGAGGTCGAGCATCTCGTCGTGTCCGAAGGTTGCCTGCCCGCTCTTCAGGGCCGGTCCGACGTGATCATCGAGGAGGAACCACGATTTTTCGGGTTCGACGAAGACGCCCGACTGGTTTCGCCGCTGCCGGGATAGCAGCGTCCTCGGCAGGCTTCCCGAGCGGTTTGCGCGCAGCGCGCCAGACACTTCTCGAAGCTCTCGACGCCGTGCTCAGGCCGCCCACTGGCACCTCGAGAAGCTAGTCAAATGGTGTCCAGGACTTTCCTGAGCGCGGCGACGACCTTCGCGGGTTCAGGATCCTCCACGACGTAGCGACCGAACACCAAGCCATCAACGGCGGAGCCAAGCTGGCGGACCCGGGCGAGCATGTCGTCGAGGCCGCCGCGTCTCGCACCGCCCAAGAGCAGCACCGGTATCGACGCGTATTCGGTGACTTCCGGCAGTGTTCCTTCGCTGGGAGGCGGGATCTTGGCAAGATCGGCACCGGCTTCTGCCGCCCGGCGGATCGACTGGCGGAGGTTGGACGCCGTGTGAACCGCGACTTGCTCGAATCCCCCGGGAACCACCTCAGCCATGACAGGCAGGTTCCAGCGATCAGCGTGGACCGCCAAGGCTTCCAGGCAGCGCATCGTGGTAACTTCGAGGTCGGAATACGGGTAGACCTCATATTTCAAAGCGGATGCGCCGAAAGCGACAGCCTGCTCGACGACCTGCTGCGGCTCTTGGTGATCCTGGCTGACGCTGATCACGACGGCCCGACCGGTGAGGTGGTTCTCGAAGTGTCGGGCGGTGGACTGCGTCAGCAGGTACGCGTCGACGTCGGCGGACTGCAGGCTGTTCAGGACTCGGCCAGGGTCGGCCAGTGCCGCGACATGTATCGCGCGTGGTTGGTCCATCGCGACGATCAACGCCTTTCTCCCCGGCGGGAGCAGGCGATGCAACCTAAGGAGACGGCCCATGCGCGCTGTGTTAGCACACCAGCGGCGCCTCATGCTGCATGCCAGCTCGAACGGCCCCGGCCCCGCCAGGTGTCTGCCAGCGTCGTGAACGACCGGCAGCGCCCCTCGAGTCGAGGAAGGTCCCATCATCCGCTGCAGCCAATTCGGCGACCACCCCGCGCGCGCACCGAAGCCGAGAAGCGACCGGTGCTGCGCGGTAGGAAGCGGTGTCACATGATGCAACAGCCGACACCCTCGCGTCGCGGAGATCGGCGATCGACCGTTGCGCGATGGCAGGGACTTCACACGTCGGACCGTTGTTTCCGACTCGCACCAGATTGGCGGGCGGTACCCCGGGCGTAACGATTATGGGCGCGGCTTGTGGCGACGTGGACAATGCGGGCCGACAGTCACGGGCGTTTTGCCAAGACCCGATGTGCCCGCGCCTTGCTATGAGTCAAACGCCCGGCCGGTGTGCACCGGCCGGGCGTTTTGAGGCAGATCTCTTTAGCTCTTAAGCGGAGGTCTTGTAGTAGTACGCCGAGATCATGGGGTTGCTGGCGTTGGCGGTCGTTGCCACGACGTTCGGCAGGAACACCGACTTCTTGATCAAGGACTTGTGTCCCGTTAGGTAGTCGTAGGCGTACTGCACGGCCAAAGACCCTTCCTCGGCAGGGTTTTGGATGACCAGGATGTTGATGACGCCCTGCTTGAGCAGGGTGACCTCGGCGGGCTCGGCGTCGTAGCCGGCCACGAAGACCTTGCCCTTCATCCCGGCGGCGTCGACGCCCTTAGCGGCGCCCTCGGCCGAGTACAGATTGGTGCCGAAGATACCCACGAGGCCCGGGTGCGAAAGGATGAGGCCCCTCGCCAGAGTTTCTGCAGTGGTCGGGCTGTCCTGGTCGTAGTCCGCGGCTACCACCTTCATGTTGGTGTACTTCTTCATCTCGAAGAGGAAGCCGGACTGGCGCAGGTCGGTGGTGGACACGCCCTTTTCGACGTTGATGATCGCCACCTGGCCCTTGTCGTGGGAGAGCTTGGCGATCGCGTCAGCAGCAGCCTCGCCGCCCTGGTAGTTGTCCGAGCTGATGGCCGAGGTCAATATCGAGGTGTCCTTGAGGGTCGTGTCCACCGCGATCACCGGGATCCCGGCCTTCACATACGAGTCGATCGGGTTGAACAGGGCCACGTCATCGGTCGGTGCGATCAGCAGGGCATCGGGTTTGCTCGCGAGGACCGACTTCACCACTGGGATCTGGAGCTCCAGGTTCCAGGTCGTGGCGCCTGCCCAGTTGAGGGTTACCCCAAGCTTCTTGGCCTCTTGGATCGCACCGTAGTGCATGGTGATGTAGAAGGGGTCAGTGGTGAGACCAGGGATGAGGGTGATCGTGTACTTGCTGGCGGCACCGGCCGCCGTCGCCCCTGTACCCGCCGTGACGGCGAGCGTCGTGCTCGCCACGAGGCCGAGCACTGCTACCCCGATTGCGGCACGCGACCGCAGGCCACTGAACCAGCGTCTATGGGTCATGTGTTTCCTCCTCTTTCTTTCTCTAGGTATGGGATCAGTCGGGACGTCATGGCTCAGCGCTCCGCCAGGCGCAGGCGCACCTGGTCACCCGCAACAGCGGCGACCACGATGACGCCGGTGGCCACCTCTTGCCAGCTGCCGCTGACGCCGATCAGCACGAGGCCTGTGACCAACAGGGCGATGATGAAAGTCCCCACCACCGTGCCGAGCATGTGGCCCCGTCCTCCGAAAAGGCTGGCGCCCCCGATGACGACCGCGGCGATGGCGTTGAGCTCATCGTTCTGACCGGCCAACGGTGAGGCGTCGGTGAAGTTGGCCATCACCATCATCCCTGCCAGGCCGGCCAGGAGCCCGGATATCGTGTAGACCTTCACAAGGTGGTTGTCGACCCCGATGCCGGCGCGTCGCGCGCCCATGCCGTTGCTGCCTATCGCGTAGGTGCGCAACCCGAAACGGGTGCGGTGCAGGAGTAGTCCCATGAACGCGCAGCTCAACCCTGCCACCAGCACCGGGACGTAGATCCAGCCGCCGATCAAGGTCTGGCCGATGGTGCCGATCTGGGAGGGGAGGTTGATGACCTCGTTGCCACCGTTGATCAACGGGGTCGCCCCGGCCCCAATGGCGGTCAGGCTACCCAGCGTGACGATGAAGGGGGGCAGCTTTAGCCGGGTGATGAGGTAGCCGTTCACGAAGCCGATGAGCGCCCCCAACGCCAGGGCGGTCGCGAAACCGGCCACGGTCGTGAGCGTGACGTTCGCGTGCGCGTTGAGAAGACCCTGCATGACCACTCCCGAGACCATGCCCGTGAAACCGAGCACGGCTCCGTCGGAGAGGTCGATGCCACCGGTGATGATCACGAAGGTCTGGCCGATGGCAAGCAGCAGGAACTCAACTGCATACTGGGAGATGTTCAGCCAGCTGGCTCGAGTGAACAGGTCGTGGGAAGGCGAGAGGAACCCGAATACCAGGACCATGATGACGAAGACGCCCAGCATCCAGTAGTCCCCGAAGCGGTCCACGGCATTGAGCAAGCCTGACCGTTGACTCTCCTCGCCCTCTGGACCAGAACCGTTGGTCGCCGTCCCTGCTGGGGTGAACGCGGAGGGCAACCTAATCGACATGAGCCTGTCCCCGCCCCCGACCCAGCGGCCTATTCACCCGCATGGCGTTCCGTTCCCAGCGCAGCGCCGGTGATCCAGCTGACCATGTCGTCTACGGTCACTTCCGAGCAGCGAAGATCGGCCACGACATGCCCGTGGAACAACACGGCCACCCTGTCAGCGAGCTTGTGCACCTGGGGCAGGTTGTGGGTGATCAGGAGGATGGGAACGCCGTGCGCTGACACCGAGCGGATCAGCTCTCCCACAGTCTCCTGCTGCTCGACGCCGAGGGCGGCCGTGGGCTCGTCCATGAGGAGGACTCGCGAGCCCCAGGACACAGCCCGCCCCACCGCGATCGCCTGGCGCTGGCCGCCGGAGAGTCTCCCTGCCAGGGAGTTCACCGAAGCTATACGGATGTGGGTCCGATCGAGGTCCGCCTCTGCCTCACGGGCCATTCCGCGGCGATCGAGCCAGCCCATTAGGCGGAGAGGTCCTTTCACAGTCTTCTCGCGGCCGAGGAAGATGTTCTGCCATACGCTCAAGTCGGGTGCGAGTGAGAGATCCTGGTAGACGGTCTCGATACCCGCGCGGCGCGCCTCCAGGGAAGAGGCGAACGTCACCGGATGGCCGTCCAGCAGGATCGTGCCTGCGTTCGGCTGCAAAGCCCCTGAAAGGATGTTCACAAGGGTCGACTTGCCGGCGCCGTTGTCGCCTATCAGCCCGACCACTTCACCTTTGTGAACGTCCAGGTCGACACTGCGCAGCGCTTGTATGCTGCCGAAGTGCTTGGCGATGCCCCTGACCGCGATGACCGGCGGCCCCGCGTCGGAAGCGACGCTCTCCGGGACCACGCCAGTGGTAAAGCTCATGCACTCTTCTCCCGTGCGTAAATCTTTCGCAACATTGCAGGTTTAGGCAACGATGTCAAGGGCCTTTCCCGAGTTGCTGATCGGGATCGACGTCGGAACGACGATGATCAAGGCCGCCGTGGTTGGCCCGGATGGCAGGGAGATCTCCTGGGGTAATGCGCCCACCCCGTGGCGGCCGGTTCCCACCGGTGCGGAGGTCGATCCAGGCGACCTCTTCGACGCTGCCATGCGGGCGGCGGGCGAGGCGCTGGACACGGCGCCGGAGGGACGGATCGTTGGAATGGGCATCACCAGCATGGCTGAGACGGTGGTTCTTCTCGGCCAGGACGGTCTCCCGGCGACCGCGTCGATTGCCTGGCACGACACCCGTGGCTCCGAAGAGGCAGAGCAGCTTGCCGGCGAGCTCGGTCGCGACGCCTTCACCGAGTTCACCGGCCTGCCCATGTCCGCCATGTGCACTCTTGCCAAGCTGGCCTGGCTTCGCCGCCACGGTGCCCCCCAGATGTACCGGGCGCTCAACGTCGCCGACTGGGTGCTCCACCGGCTCGGCGCCGAACAGGTCGCCGAAGCCTCCCTCGCCTCACGAACCGGCGCTCTTTGCCTCGTCGGACGAAGCTGGTGGGTGGAGGCCCTGCAGTCGGCAGGAGCCCCAGAAGGGCTGTTCCCGCCAGTCGTGAGCGCGGGGCAGCTGGTGGGAAGAGCTGAAGGCGTAGTGCCCGCACGGTTGCGGGGAGCGGCTCTGGCCTCTGCGGGCCACGATCACCTCTGTGTGGCAGCCGGCTCGGGAGCGACCCGGCCCGGGCAGTTGCTCGATTCTTGTGGCACGGCCGAGGCGGTGGTCAGAGCGGTGGAGCCTCTTCCGGCCCCAGCTCTCCGCCGAGTTGTCGACGCCGGCTTCAGTGCCGGCTGGCACACACTGCCAGGAAAGTACGCCCTCCTCGGCGGCCAAACACTCGGGCTCACACTGGACCGGGTGCTCGCCTTGCTCGGAGTGGACGGCGGCGAGCCTCTTGCCACCTTGGACCGCCAGGCTCGGGGAGTACCCGCCGGGTCTCTCCGTCTGGTGCAGGAACACCCGTACTCGGATCCGTCCATCGTGGGCATCGGACCGGGCGCGTCTCCTGCCGCCTTGTGGAGCGCTGCTCTTGATGCTGTCACCGAAGGAGCTGGACGCCTGGCACAGAACATGGACTCGATCGCCGGGCCCACCGAGGAAGTGATCCTCACCGGAGGTTGGGTCCGCTGCGCGGGCCTGCGGAGGCGCAAGAGGCAGATGTTTCGCCAGGTGACCTGGCCGGCGTTGGCCGAAGCCGGCGCTCGCGGCGCCGCCCTTTTCGGCGGGGTCGCCGCAGGCGTGTTCGACGCTCCGGAGGCCTTCCCCCGGCCGGAGGATCGAAAGGAGGACTAGACCGGTGCCCATGCAGAAGATCATCAACGACCCGAATGCCTTCGTGGACGAGATGCTCGAGGGCGTACTACTGGCACACCCGGACGAGCTGCGGCGAGCGGGGGATACCCGTGTAATCGTCCGGGCCGACGCACCCAGGCAAGGCAAGGTGGGGATCGTGACAGGCGGGGGCTCGGGTCACCTCCCGGTCTTCCTGGGCTACGTGGGTTTCGGATTGGCGGACGGAGTGGCCGTGGGCAATGTCTTCGCCTCACCGTCCTCCGAGCAGATCCTCGAGGCGACCAGGGAGGTCAACGGCAATGCGGGCGTGGTCTATCTCTACGGCAACTACTCAGGCGACGTGATGAACTTCGACCTCGCGGGCGAGTTGGCCGAATCCGAGGGGATCGAAATCGCCACGGTGCTAGCTGCAGACGACGTGGCGTCCGCCCCGAAGGGATCGGAGTCACGTCGTCGGGGCATTGCCGGCATCGCTTTCCTGTACAAGGTGGCAGGGGCACGGGCGGAGGAGGGGGCGACACTTGTCGAGGTGGTAGCCGCCGCTAACGCGGCCGCTGCCGGGTTGCGTTCCATGGGTGTGGCTTTGTCCTCCTGCGTGCTGCCGGCAGCGGGACAGCCCACATTCAGCCTTCCCGAAGGGGAGATGGAGATCGGCATGGGTATCCACGGCGAGCCAGGCGTGCGGCGGGGAGTGCTCGAGCCCGCTGAGCGGATCGCCGAGCAGCTTCTCGGCCACATCGTCGACGACTTGCCTTACCGCCGTGGCGACGAGGTGGCGGTGCTGGTCAACGGGCTCGGGGCAACCCCCAGGGAGGAGCTCTACATACTCTTCCGATCGGTCAGGGAGATCCTTGGCTCCTGCGGGATCGCCGTGCGTCGGACGTGGGTGGGCGAGTACGCCACCTCGCTGGAGATGGCGGGCGCATCTGTGTCGTTGCTGCGCCTGGACGACGAGCTGGCCAGACTCCTCGACGCTCCATGCGAGTCCCCCTTCATCGTGAGAAGAGGTGGTGGGCCTTCGCACGATGGAGGCGGCAGATGAACCCTGGGAGCCCTGGGTTAGCAGGGTTGCTGGCGGTGGCGGCTGATGCCGTCGCGTCCTCGGCTGCCGAGCTGAACCGCCTGGACGGCTTTGCCGGCGACGGGGATCTCGGGATCACCATGTCGGCGGCCGCTCGGGCGCTCAGGGGAGTGCTCGGAGGCAACGAGGAGGCGGAGCCCGACAAGCTGCTTGCCGCCTGTGGCGCCGCGATAGCGCGCGACGCCCCGTCGACCAGCGGCACATTGGTGGCCACCGGGTTCCTGCGCGCCGCCAAGGTGGTGGGGGAACCAGGAGGAGATGCCGTCAAGATCCTGGCCAGCGCTTTCGAGGCAGCTAAGGAGGGCATCCAGGCCCGGGGCAAGGCGGCTGTAGGGGATCGGACCATAGTGGACGGTCTGCAAGCCATCTGTGCCAGTCTGCGGGCTTCCGCTTTCGCGGACCTGAACCTTGTGGAAGCTCTGGGTGCTGCCGCAGAAGCGGCTTCCGCCGCAGCCGATGCCACCGCCGCGATGGAGCCCAAGATCGGGAGGGCGAGCTGGGTGCCCGACCGCGCCAAAGGGCATCCCGACGCCGGCTGCGCCATGCTCGCCATCGCTCTGCGAGGGGTGGCGGAGCGCGTCGGCGGCTAGCGCCCCCGCCTGCGGACGCGTGTGCACGCGTCCCGGCGGGTCCAACGTCGGAGACGAACCACCAAGACTTTCCGATGCACCAGGGCCGAGCACTCACTCACCTATCTGAACGCTTGTGGCGGGGGATGGCCCGGGTTGGTGCTGAGTCGCGTACCGGATCAATGCCCGAAGGTTCTCCGGCGGAGTTCGCGGCGAGACCTCGCAACCTGCACCCACGATGTGGAACGAGCCGCAAGTTTCGTGGCATCTGGCGGCCGCGGCCTCAACGGCCTCGGGCGTCCCCTCGAGCAGATCTGTGACCGTCGAGACGTTCCCGAGGATCACGCGGTCCGGGCCGAGGCCGGCTCTCGCTGCATCCAGGTTGGTCGGGAAGTCAAGTTCGTAGATATCGACCGGCAGGGTGGCCATATCAGGGATGAGGCGTGCCACGTTCCCGCACATGTGCTGACGAATGATCACCTCGGGGTGAGCGTCGCGGATCGATTGCAGGATACGGCGTTGCCAGGGGAGGACGAGGTCGCGGTAGTGCCGGGGACCGATCATGCTGGCGGCTGCATCGCTCATGCCGATCGTGTCCGCGCCGGCTTCGATCTGCGCCGCGGCATACGCGATCGCCACTTCCGAGGTGAAGTCCATCAAGTCGTGGACGAAGCTCGGGTCGTCCACGATGTCGGTCATGATCCTGTTGAGCCCTCGCAGCTCTTGTGCGAGAGCTAGCGGCCCTTCAACCCAACCGACGATCGACGTCTCGCCGCCCAGCTCTCGAAGGCAGATCTCGATCGAGTGGATCCGGTCTTGCATGCGGCCTTTTCGGTGAGGGTCCGGCACGGTGAACTTGTTCAGCCGAGCCTTGTCCACAAGCGCCGCCTGTTGTTCGAGGATCGCAGGGCCCTGGTCCTCGAACCACTTGACGCTGCCGTCGCCGGCGATGTCGATCACTTCGCGCGCTGGGTCCGAGCACATCAAGACGCAGTCGATGCCGAAGTCCCTGACGACCTTGAGCTGGGCTTCCGCCAGTGTCCCGCCATCTCTGGTGTATTCGATATACGGGACCCCAGCATGCCTTGCGGCGAACGTCATGACCATCGGCTGAGCCGGCAGGTGGTCGACTGGCTTTCCCGCAATGACGCCTCGGACTCGGTCGAGTGGACGCATCTTGAGTCTCCGTTCCTTTTGGCATGCCGCCGTAGAGCATGTCCCCGCTCATCGTCGGAGTCGAGCCGGTCTTGATCCCTCGCAGTCGTAGGCGCTTGCGGAGGGCCTGCCCGCCTCGATGGTTGCACCGGAAGGTGCCCGTTGCCCTGCCCAGCGCGTTGTCCGGATCACAGTGGGAGCAAGGCGCCACCGCGCACGAGACCGCTTCGAGGGAGGCTCGATGCTTGGCTTGCCGCGCCGGGGTCTCCCGCAGGCGAGGAGGCAAGCTGGCCACGCTGGTGCACCTCGCGCGCCCGAGCACACCGGTTGGGCGTGGTCGGTATGGTGCCTTGGGCACGACCGGGACCTCCGAGGGGTTGTCCCGATCGCGTTGGCATGTCGGCGCTCACCTTGCCGGCGAGGCCGCCCACGCCGGCAAGGTGAGCCTCTTTGAGTCCCTAGATGGAGCTCTTGTAGAAGTACTGGGCAATCTTGGGGTTGCTGGCGTTGGTGGTCGTCGCCACCACGTTCGGCAGGTACACCTGCTTGTTGATGAGGGACTTGTGTCCCGTGAGGTAGTCGTAGGCATACTGCACGCCCAAGGCACCTTCCTTGGCGGGATTCTGGATCACCAGGATGTTGATGACGCCCTGCTTGAGCAGGCTCACCTGGGCGGGTTCGGCGTCGTAACCGGCCACGAAGACCTTGCCCTTCAGCCCGGCGGCGTCGACACCCTTACCGACGCCTTCGACCGAGTATCCGTTAGTGCCGAAGATCCCTACCAGGTCCGGGTGCGCAAGGATGATGCTTCTCGTCTGCGTCTCTGCAGTCGTCGCGTTGTCCATGTCGTAGTCCAGGGCTACCAACTTCATGTTGGGGTACTTCTTCATCTCGAAGGCGAATCCGGACTGGCGCAGATCTGTGGTGGACACGCCTTGTTCGACGCTGACGATCGCCACCTGCCCCTTGTCGTGAGCAAGCTTGGCGAGCGCATCAGCGGCAGCCTCGCCGCCCTGGTAGTTGTCCGAACTGATCGCCGAGGTCAGTATCGAAGTGTTCTTGAGGGTGTTGTCCACCGCGATAACCGGGATCCCGGCCTTCACGAACTCGTCGATCGGGTTGAACAGGGCCACCACGTCGGTCGGGCAAATGACCAAGGCATCGGGCTTGCTTGCGAGCACCGACTTGACCAGAGGGATCTGGACTGAGGGCTCCCACTGGGTGGCACCAACCCACTTGAGCGTTACCCCAAGCTTCCTGGCCTCCTGGATAGCGCCGTAGTGCATGGTGATGTAGAAGGGATCGACGGTGTTCCCGGGGATCAACACGATCGTGTACCTGGTGGCGGTGCCAGCTGTCGCCGCCCCTATACCTGCCGTGACGGCGAGAGTCGTGCTGGCAATGAGGCCGAGCACCACTACCGCGATCGCGGCGCGCGTCCGCCCGCCTTTGAGCCAATGTCTATGGATCATTCTTCCTCGCAATTTCCCTTTATTGATGCACGGGATGAGTTGGGACGTCATGGCTTGGGGCTCTGCCAACCGCAATCGCGTTTGGCTGCCCGCCACGGCACTGATAACGATAACGCTGATGTCGAGCTATTGCCAGCGGGACTGACATCGGGAACCAAGGCGACGATGGTTACGGCGCCGAATTGATTAGTCGTCGCCTTTCCCGAAAAGAACTGGACTTCCCCTATGTGACATGTAAGAGAGGGGACGACGCACATGGCCGAAACTGCCGGGGCCAGCCGGGAGCGACGACCCTGAGATGGGCCGGTTCTTCGGCGCGCAAGTCGTCATCCGCTGTTGACCGCGCTTGTGGAATGCCCTGTCGAGGTCAGGAAAGGACCGAGCCCATTGACCATGGCGCGCCAGCAAAGGCGTAGGCAGCAGACGACGATTCGCTCGACGGCAAGCATCCCCGCGACGGCCATAAGCAGCGTCAAACGCCTCTTCGCCGCTTCCCGTCTCTTTTCCGGGAGCCACGCATCGGTCGGCATTCGGGTGACGTTGTCGACGAGCCGAGCGCTGGTGGCACTGACCGCGGTCAAGACAGAGAACTCCAGGTTCTCGGCGAACTCGGCGATGAGACTGCGCGACAAGATGGTCAGCGTGTCGCTGGCGAACTGGGCGAGCTTCCCGTCGATGGAGAGGACCGTGACGACTTGGACCCTGGTGCCTCTCGGAGAGGGGGAGAGGGTTGCTGTGACCAGAGCGGTGCTTTTTCCCTGCCCGCGAATCTCGCCACCTTCCGCCTTGAGCACTGCCGTGTGGGCGTCGGCGTCGAGCAACAGATAGCGGGCAACGCCCTCGTACCACACTGTGACCGGCCCGACCTTGACCTTTACCACGCCCTGGTATTCGTCAGCTCCGATCTCTCGAAGCCAGATCCCAGGCAGGTAAGGCGTGATCCTCTCGATGTCAGTGAGGACAGCCCATGCCTCGGCAACCGGCAGTGGTACTTCGAACTCGTCGTTCAACTGCATCGGTACATGCCCCCCTCGCGATCGGTACAACCGCACGCGCGTCTCGCTATTCCCGTCGTGAGCCGGGTTGCTGGCCGCGGCAGGGACTGTGCACAGGTCCAGTTGGCGTTCTCGCTGTGCTGTGACACGAGGACGGCCACTGGCCGGCCGACGATGAGCTGCCCGGACGGCGGTCCGGCCCGGGTCGAAGCCGATCGAACAGGCCGGAGAGGCAGGCAGCTGCGGCCGGTCCTCTGGCCAGGTGACACAGATCGCATGAGGACTCAGAGTTGCGGCTCAGGCGTCGCTGCGCCTGTGAGCGTGCCCGTTCTTGATGCCGTCAAGGATCACGACATCTGCCTATCAACCCTGGCCTTGGTCACGCGGGTTAAGTTTTGGTCATTCATACAGGAGACAGTCTTCAGCCCGAACAGTTCCTGGCGGCCCTGGTTGCCTCGGCGGACGACGCCATAATCGGAGAGACGCTCGACGGGGTGGTGGTGTCCTGGAACGCCGCCGCCGAGCGCCTCTATGGATACAAGGCCGCCGAGATGATCGGCCACAGTCTGTTGCCCCTTTTCCCAGACGACCGAGCGCGGGAGTGGTCCGGTCTGTTGGACCCGGTCCGTCAAGGAGTGACGGTCCGGCACTTCGACTCCGAGCGTCTCAGAAAAGACGGCACCCGGGTCCAGGTGACACTCACGGTGTCGCCGGTGCTAGGACCGGACGGCTCGGTCGTCGGGGTCTCCTCGATAGTCCACGACCGCACCGAGACCTTTTTGCTCACAGAGGCGATGCGCCAGGCCGAGAAGGAGGCCGCCGAGTCGCTCTCCATCCTCGACACCCTGCAGTCCAGTGCCCCGGTGGGCTTTTCGTTCGTCGACCGCGAGTTCCGCTTCGTGCGGGTCAACGAGAAGGCCGCTGCGATCAACGGCGTGCTGGTCAAAGACCACCTCGGCCGGACCATGGCCGAGGTCATCCCGCAGTTCTGGCCGCAGCTCGAGCCTTCCTACCGGGCGGTGCTCGGACGGGGCGAGCCCATCTTGAACGTGGAGGTCGCCTCCGAGACCGCGGAGGACCCGGGACGGCTCCACTTCTGGATCGAGAGCCTCTACCCGGTCAGAGTGCACGGCGAGATCATCGGTGTCGGCGCCGTGTTCGTCGACGTCACCGAGCTCAAGGAGGCTGAGCAGACTCAAAGTGACCTGACCAACGAACTCCGGCATCAGGCGATGCACGATTCGCTCACCGGGCTTCCCAACCGCACCCTGATCATTGACCGCGTGGAACAGATGCTCGCCCGTGGGCGGCGGAACAACGAGACAACAGGCGCTCTTTTCATAGACCTCGACAACTTCAAGGACATCAACGACACCCTGGGCCATCGAGTAGGAGACCAGCTCCTGGCTGAGGTCGCGCGACGTCTCACGACGGCGCTTCGTGAAACCGACACCGTGGGCCGCCTTGGCGGTGACGAGTTCGTGGTTCTGACAGAGGGCGAACCTGGCAGCGGCGAATCGGAGGAGGCGGACCGGTCTGGGGAGGAAGTGTCAGCTGACACCGCTTCGAGCGCTATCGCAGAGCGCATACTCGAGCTTCTTCGGGAACCGTTCGCCCTTGGTGACAATCAGTCTCTGCACACAGTGACGGCCTCGATAGGCATTGCGACCGGTCCGCGAGCGACCGCGGAGGAGTTGCTGCGAGACGCAGACGTCGCTCTCTACGAGGCAAAGGCCGCTGGAAAGCAGCGCTACACCCTGTTTCGTCCCGAGATGCGCCGAGCAGTGGAGAGCCACGTCGAGTTGCAGAAGGACCTTGGCCTTGCCGTCGAACGCGATGAGTTCCTGCTCGTGTACCAGCCGATATTCGAGATCGACAGCTATGCAGTCGTCGGGGTCGAGGCTCTGCTTCGCTGGCAGCATCCGACTCGCGGGCTGGTCATGCCCAGTGAGTTCATTCCGATTCTCGAAGAGAGTGGACTGATCATTGCCGTCGGCCGTCAGGTGCTAAATCGTGCCTGCCAACAGGCAGCTGAGTGGCGTAGGGCGGGTTACGACTTGTCGATGTCGGTGAACGTATCGCCCCGGCAGCTCGATTCTCCCGGAATCGTGACCGACATCACCGATGCTCTGGAGGCGTCGGGGCTCGAGCCCGGTGATCTTGTCATCGAGATCACGGAGAGCATCTTGATGCGCGATCCTGCCGGCACCCTTGAGCGCATTTCGACGCTCAAGGCCTTGGGCATCAGTGTGGCCGTCGACGACTTTGGCACCGGCTACTCGTCGCTCGCCTACCTGCGAAGGTTTCCGGTGGACATCTTGAAGATTGATCGTTCCTTCATCGCTTCGATGACCTCGTCGGAGCGTTCGTCAGCCTTGATCCACACGCTCGTCCAGCTCGGAAAGTCACTCGGTCTGGACACCGTGGCGGAAGGGATCGAGGAGCCACAACAGCTGGCGCGGCTCCGAGCCGAGCAGTGCGACACCGGCCAGGGTTTCCTCTACGCCAAGCCCCTCAGCCCCCGAGAACTCAGCGAGTTCCTCCGGACCCACATTGTCGCCCCGCGCGAGCACAAGGGCGACCTCGCGTCCACATAGCGCACTAGGAGATCACCACCACCGAGCGAAGCACTTCACCCCGTTCCATGCGGTGGAACGCCTCCTCCACGGCGTCGAGCTCGATTGTCTCGGACACGAAGCGGTCTAGGTCGAGACGGCCTTGCAGGTACAGGTCGATCAGCATCGGGAAGTCTCGAGACGGAAGGCAGTCCCCGTACCAGCTGGGCTTTAGCTGTCCACCGCGGCCGAAGAACTCGATCATCGAAAGGTCGATGCGCATTTCGGGTGTCGGCACACCGACTTGGACGAGCGTCCCGGCCAGGTCGCGGGCGAAGAACGCCTGCTTCATGACCTCGGAGTTGCCGACCGCCTCGACACAGACGTTCGCGCCGTTCCCGTCCGTCAGGGCCCGGATCGCTTCGACCGCGTCGTTTTCGGAGGAATTCACCGTGTGGGTCGCTCCGATCTGCTCGGCGATCTCCAGCTTGCGAGGGTCGACGTCGACGCCGATGATCGTCGAGGCGCCGGCGAGACGTGCCCCCGCAATCGCCGCGCACCCGACGCCACCGCAACCGAACACCGCAACGGAGTCCCCGAAACCGACTTCGCCGGTGAACATCGATGCGCCCAGGCCCGCCATGACCCCGCAGCCGAGCAAGCCGGCGGCTTCCGGCCGGGCGCGAGCATCGACCTTGGTGCATTGGCCGGCGGCGACGATCGTCTTCTCGGCGAAGGCTCCGATCCCGAGCGCGGGCGTCAGCACCGTGCCGTTCGAGAGGGTCATCTTCTGAGTGGCGTTGTGGGTGGAAAGACAGTACTGGGGCCTACCGCGTCGGCACGAGCGGCACTCGCCGCAGACCGCCCGCCAGTTGAGAATGACGAAATCCCCGGGCGCGACGGACCCGACGTCAGGCCCGACGGCTTCGACGATGCCAGCAGCCTCATGGCCGAGAAGAAACGGAAAGTCGTCATTGATCCCCCCTTCCCGGTAGTGCAGGTCGGTGTGGCAGACCCCGCAAGCCTGGACCCGCACGAGTGCCTCTCCCGAACCGGGGTCCGGAACCAGGACCTTTGTCACCTCGACCGGTGCGCCCTTGCTGCGGGCGATGACGCCCCGAACCTCGCGAACCATCTTGTCCTCCCCCTCTCGAGAAATGTGAGCGACGCCCATCTTGCTCCAAGTCCTGCGTTCACGGCGCCCGGAGACGCTGGACGCTAGGCGGAGAAAGTGTTGCTGCAGGTTTCGAACCGGGCAGCAGTCGCGGAGTGAACCGCGTCAACATCGAAGACGATGTCAGGTTGAGGGAAGATGGTCGTCGTGGAGCCCGACGGGCGATCCTGCCTTGGGGACGGGCAACCCCGTTCTCATTCGACCCTCGATACCGCGGCGTCCCGCGTACCCGCAGGTAGCGAAGGCCACTGGGACCCTGGTCGCAGGACTCCTTAGAGGCGACGAAATCGTCGGCGAGGAGTAGAGGTGCGGTCTACTTCCCAGTCCGAACACTCGCAGGAACGTCCGGTCGCGCAGTCCGAGAGGTTTTGTTCATCGAGCCTTCACCCATTCATCGCTTTGGTGACGCACCAGATTCAGCCTTAGGTCATTCGTGTCGCGTAGTTTTCTCAGGGGGCCTTCTTTCTGTGT
Source organism: Acidimicrobiales bacterium (assembly GCA_050015175.1). Taxonomy (GTDB): domain Bacteria; phylum Actinomycetota; class Acidimicrobiia; order Acidimicrobiales; family Bog-793; genus Fen-455. Next base: position 187,656 of record JBEKBX010000002.1, read on the forward strand.
CCCCGGGGGAAAGTGCAGGGATGGGAGCGGTTGGAACCTGCCGGCTCTGACAAAGGGGGAGTCCTTGCAGCTAGTCGATCTCGCCGAGCAACACCGCGCCGATGCAATGGCCGCTGCCGAACGGGGACGTCTCGTCTGCGAGGTGCGCCGAGCGCGTCAGCAGCGCGCCCGAGGAATGGGGACCATGTTGGCAGTCCGTGACATTGGTCGCCGCCTGTGGGGCTGGAGGCTCGCGCACAGCCCGGGACGAGAATTCGACGTTGCCGAGGCCGCCGTCCTGAGCCTTCTCTCGGACGGCATCGAAGTCGTCAATGTGAGCGCGGACGCAGGGGCCGCGGCTGGTCTCGCGGGTAACTGGCCTGCTTCGGAGGCTCTGGGCGCCGGCCGGATGTTCTGTCGCCGCACCGGGGTACCGGACCGGCGCGCTCAAGTGCGAACGAACCGGAGCGCAAACGGCCAACGTGGCACGGACCAGCGCTTGTCCCGTCAGCCGGCCGGCCGCTTCCTGGGAACATCTCGGGAATAGGCCTTCTGTACCTTGCCTTTGAAAGCCGCCCAACGACCGGAAGGAGGACAGATGATCCCCACCCACATGTTCCACGAGTTAAAGCGCGCCAGGACCGGGGCTGAGCAGCGGGAAGCCGGCCTCCGGAAGAGCGAGAGTGCCGCGGCGATCGCACAGGTGGGTTCTCTGTTCACCAGGCCCATCCGTGCCTCGCTCCGCTTCGCTCAGCAACTCCCCGCGAGGTTGGCGACTGAGCAGACAGTGTCGCCCCCAGGAGGCGGCCAACTACCCGACGAATCCGGCCTGCCGGCTGCTGACTAGAGTCGGAGGCCACTGCCGGCAGCGGCCGTCGGAGGGGTTCGGGTCAGCGATGCAATGCAGAATCTGGCCCGTGGCGTTCCGACAGCACGAAGTCGTCGCAGGGCTACTAGGAGCGTGGGTCAGAACCCCAAAATCCCGTGTAATCAAACGGAACTCTGAGATTCCATCCATCTGAAGTGGGAGAACGGAACATAGAAGATGGATTCTGCATAGTTATTCGCCTCGCGACCGATTCTGACCCACGCTCCTAGTGAGCCGAGTCGACAATAATTCCTGAAATAGGACTTCGCCGTCTTGCCACGCGTTTGCCCCTCTATCGGAGACGATGGGAGGCAGTCATGGCATGACGGGGCAGACCGACAGTTGAGGCGGAGCTCAACGACGACGAGAGGGACACGCTTGAACGCTGGGAACGGCGGCCAAAGAGCGAGCAGTCCCTCGCCCTGCGATGTCGAATCGTGCTCGCCTGTGCCGAAGGACTCAGCAATACAGAGGTGGCCAGGGCGCTTTCGCTCAACTCCGGCACGGCGTCGATGGAGGCGGCGTTGTCCTCTCGCGTCTCGACGGTTTGCACGACGAGCCCCGCCCGCCGTTCCCCGCAAGTTCGGTGACGATGTCATCGGCGTCAAGACACTGACGGAAAGGCCGAAGGACGCCACGCACTGGTCGACACGTGACATGGCGTAGCGACTGGCATGAACCGGCTGACAGTGGCTCGCATCTGGCGCGCCTTTCGGGGCAAGCCCTGGGCGACCGACACTTTCAAGCTCTCAGAGGACCCGCTTCATCGAGAAGGTGCGCGACGTCGTCGGGTTGCAGCTGAACCCGCCGGAGCGGGCCGTGGTCGTGCGCGTCGACGAGAAGACCGGCATGCAGGCGCTCGATCGGATTGAGGTCTGCCTGGAGCGGATCACAGCAGGAGGCGATCGGCTGCTCGGTGATCGGGTTGGTCAGTCCCTGTCACACCCGGCCTTGGGTGTCAGTCGTAAACTCGACTTGCCGCATGATGACGGAGGGAGAAGTTATGCCCAAGTACGTCGTGGTTGCTCGCATAATCATCAGGTCAACCAACGCTTTCAGCGAGTCGGGCTTTCCGCTAACGGAGAGGGTTCCGGGTACCTGGCACCTCGCCGAAGTGGATGGCAACGGCAGACTGAGCGGTGCTCACGCCTGCGGATCCTCGGCGGCCCAGGTCGAGGTGAGACACCCAGTTCGCGAGTGGAAAGTCCTTGATCCCTGGTGCCCCGACTGTGAAGTCCAAGCAGGCGATGCAGCTAGGGAGCAAGCCGCACACGAGGCTGAGAGGTCCTATACCAGGCTCTGAAATCCGATCACAGAACGCGAAGTCGCCTGATCACCGAAATCGAGATGCGTTGATCGCCGACAACCGGATGACCTACGAGCTCCTTGAACCGGGTGGATGAGATTCTCGACATCCACAAAGCTCTTGCACCGCCGTGACATTCCGCAGATAAGTGAGTGGTTCCGCTCCCCTTATCGGGTGGCGCCGCCGTGCCCACGTTAGTCCGGGGCAAGTGGGGGAGCGGCACTCGTGCTCCTGGACCTACCAGCACGCCAATGAGGACAGGGACAAGGCCTTCGCGTCGGCCCTTGAGAAGACAATCCGTAGGGCGACCGCTGCGAACCCGAAAATCTCCGGGCACGTTCCCGGCACGAAACGACGGATCCTCAAATTGGTGGGGGACTGAAAGGATCGCCTTGGTTAGGCAATGGGAGCGGGCGACGGGAATCGAACTGCGGCAACGTGGTGGTCCTTTGGATGACTGTCCATTCGGTCGATCTCGGTCTGAGCGCGGCGAATCAGCGGTATGGAACGCTGGCGGCGACGTCAGTCTCGGCGACGGCGTCGGCTCCAGCGAGCCGGGCGTCGCGACGAGTCTTGTAAGCCAAGACGTCGACCGCTCGCAGTCGTCGGTGGGTTGCGACCAAGTGAGCTGGAAACTTTCCGTTGTCCACCAGGCGAACGACGTAGGTCCGGGAGATTCCGAGAATGTCCGCGGCGTCCTGGGTCGTCAGTTCGGTGTCGTCGGTAAGCAGGTGCACCGCTGTGCCCCCAGCGAGATCAACCAGCAGGTGACGAGCGGCCGCTCGCGCTGTTGGCGGCAGCTCGACATCGCCCTGATCGGTTCGCACCGCTAGGGGGCCACCGCCATCGGGACCGTTTACTAAAGATCTTTCGCTAATACACTGACACTCTGGTCATAAAGAAAGGCCACAGTGCCTTAGGAAAGCGAAGCAGAGCTGGGCGTCGCCGCCGACGCGCGAGAGCCCGGTGTCGGCTGTACGGG